>JBIOJX010000229.1:0-4523 GCA_044451265.1 Desulfobaccales bacterium | reverse complement strand
CCCCCTAAATCCCCCTTTAGGAAAGGGGGACTTAAGAACCGCGAACTTTCACAATGGTAACGACCCATGCCCACTGATTGGCCGGGGCTGCTCCCGGTGGTTATCCTGGCCGGCGGCGGCTCCCTCATCTTCTGCGCCGGGGCCTTCTGGCGGCGTCTGCCCGAGGGGGTGCTCTTCGCCCTGGCCTTGCTTAGCGCCGCGGCCGCCGGGGCCGCGGCCCTCTGGATAACCCCGGCTAACCCCACCTCCGAAGGCATGCTGGACCTGGGGGGCTACGCCCGGTTTTTCACCTGCCTGTTCATGCTGATCACTCTCCTGACCTGCCTGTTCCTGCGGCAGTATGCCCGGGTCCGGGGCTTTGCCGGCGATGAACTTTACGGTCTGGTCCTCTTTGCCGCCTTAGGCATGGTGCTGGTGGCCGGGGCCTTGAACTGGGTCATCTTCTTTTTGGGGTTTCAGCTCATCTCGCTGTCCCTGTATGTCCTGATCGCGGTGCGCAAGGGCGAGGCCGCCTCCAATGAGGCGGGGCTAAAATATTTCATTGTGAGCGCGGTGGCCTCGGCCTTCCTCACCTTCGGCATTGCCTTGCTCTACGCCGTGAGCGGCACCCTCCAGGTGGCCGGCTCCCTGGCGGCCCTGGCTCACCCCGAGGACCTGCCGGTAACCCTCCTGGCCCTGGCCCTGATCCTGGTGGGGATCGGCTTCAAGACCTCCCTGGTGCCCTTTCACCTCTGGACCCCGGATGTCTACCAGGGGGCCCCGGCCCCGGTGACCGCCTTTCTGTCCACCGGCTCCAAGGTGGCCTTGTTCGCCGCCTTGCTGCGCTTTGCCCTGCTGACGGCCGAACCGGTGTGGGCCTATTGCCTGCCGGCCCTTTGGGTCCTGGCGGCCCTTACCCTGACGGCGGGCAATATCACCGCGCTCTATCAAACGCAAATCAAACGCCTGCTGGCTTACTCCTCCATCGGCCAGATGGGCTACCTCTTCATGACCCTGTTGGCCGTCAAACAGGGCGGCCTGCCGGCCCTGATGTTTTACCTGGCGGTCTATGCGGTCATGGACCTGGGGGCCTTCGGGCTGATCGGCAGCTTTTCGCCGGCCCAGGCGCAGTCCGATCTGGACGATTTGGCCGACTACCAGGGGTTGGGTTATTCCCAGCCCTGGCGGGCCGGCCTCCTGGCCGTCTGCCTCATCTCCCTGGCGGGGCTGCCGCCCACGGCCGGCTTCATGGGGAAGCTCGCCCTGTTCCGGGCGGTGCTGCACTCCGGCTACCTGGTCCTGGCGGTCATCGGCATCCTGACCGCCATCATCTCCCTCTATTATTATTTTAAGGTGACGGTCTCGCTCTACATGCAGCCGGCCGGGCCCGAGGGTGCGGTGCCCAGGTGCGATCTGGCGGTGGGCCTGGCCGGCGCCGTGATCCTTTGGCTGATTCTCTGGCTGGGCCTGGCGCCGTCGGCCCTGTTCGACCTGGTCGATCGGCTCGCGAAAGCCCTGCCTTGAAAAGTTGCCAGTAGCCAGTAAACCCAGCAAAGACAAATTGTCGGGTGCGTTCCACGCACCACCATTAATCTCACGCAAAGACGCAAAGACGCAAAAATATGAGGTCCGCACTGCGCACCATGATGGCGGGCGGGGACGCCCGCCCCACCAACCTCTGCATAATTTGTGCATGGGCCGAAGGCCCATGCGAGCCGGTTCTGCAAAGCCAGCCTCGCCACTCCAGATTTTTCTCTCAAAAACTGGCAATTCCTCAATCCCCGACTTAGCTTATAGAGCGTAACCAGGTGGATCACCTGGCCCGGTTTATTCGCTAGATTTTCTAAATCTTGGCAGAGTGTTTTTATGGAGAACAGCCGCCCTCGGCTGTTCTTTGCAGGCGAGGGCGCCTGCTCTCCATTAAAGAATTTTTGACGGAAATTGGCATGAAGAGCGCCGCCATCACGACCATCCAGCAGGATTTCCAGGTAAGCTTTCGCTACCCGGTACACTTCACCACGGGTCTGTTCGATCTGGGGAATCCCCTGTTTCAGGAGGTTATCCGGGACGGCGGCGGCGACCTGCCCAAAAAGGTGCTGGCCGTGGTGGATCGCGGCCTCTACCGGCATCATCCCGACTTGCTGGCAAACCTCGAAGAGTATTGCCGGGAACACGCCGAGGTCATCGCCCTGACCGGCGCCCCCCTGCTTTTGCCCGGCGGCGAGGCGGTGAAGAACGACCCTCTGCACGTCACCATCCTGCACCAGGCCATCCAGGCGGCGGGCTTGTGCCGCCATTCCTACGTGGCGGCCGTGGGTGGCGGCGCCCTCATCGACACGGTAGGCTTCGCCGCGGCCACCGCCCATCGGGGGGTGCGCCTCCTCCGGGTGCCCACCACGGTGCTTTCCCAGGCCGACGCCGCCATCGGAGTTAAAAACAGCGTCAACGCCATGGGCCAGAAAAACTTCTTGGGGGTCTTCGCCCCGCCGGCCGCGGTGCTCAATGATTTCGATTTTTTAACCACCCTGTCCCAGAAAGATTGGATCGGCGGGGTGGCCGAAGCCGTCAAGGTGGCCCTCATTAAGGATGCGGATTTCTTCACCTTCCTGGAGAGTCGGGCCGAGGCCCTGGCGCAGCGGGATTTGCGGGCCATGCGAGAGGTCATTCAACGCTGCGCCGCCCTGCACCTGGAGCACATCGCCACCGCCGGCGACCCCTTTGAGCAAGGCAGCTCCCGGCCTCTGGACTTCGGCCATTGGGCCGCCCACCGGCTGGAGTTGCTCAGCGGCTTCGAGCTGGGGCACGGCGAGGCGGTGGCCGTCGGCATCGCCCTGGACGCCACTTACTCCTACCTGGCCGGTCTATTGCCCAAGGCCGCCTGGCAACGGGTCCTGGAACTGCTGGCCGACCTCGGTTTTGCCCTGTATGTCCCCCAACTCGACCAGCGCGGGGCCATCCTTCAGGGTCTGGAAGATTTCCGGGCCCACCTGGGGGGCCGCCTCACCGTCATGCTCCTCTGGGATATCGGCCAGGGCCTGGAGGCCCACGAAATAGACCAGCAGACGGTCCGAGCCGCCCTGGACTTGCTGCGCCGGATCACCCGAGAAGATAGTGAGCAGTTAGCAGTGAGCAGTTAGCAGAAAGTCCGTAGCTGCAATCGCCCCCGGTGGCATAGGCGTCCAGCCTGTGACTCAAATTCGGCGGGCACGGAGGCCCGCCCCATCATAATCGGTATCGCTTCGGAGAATCCCTTGCAAATCGGCCAAGACCGCTTTTTTCACCTGACTTACTGCACCAAGGTTCATCCCGGCAGCGGCTGGGGGGATTTATTTCAGAATCTCCAGGCCCTGGTGCCGCGGCTCAAGGCCCGGCTGGCCCCGGAGCGGCCCTTCGGTTTAGGTCTGCGCCTCTCCAATGCCGAGAGTCTGGAACTCCTGGCCGGGGATCATCTGGGCAGGTTTCAAGACTTTCTGGCCCAAAATAATCTCTATGTCTTCACCCTGAACGGCTTCCCTTACGGCGCCTTGACGGGGCAGCCGGTGAAGGAGGGCATCTTTGCCCCGGACTGGCGGGCCGCCCGGCGCCTCGACTATACCCTGCGCCTGGTGGACATCCTGGCCCGCCTGCTGCCGGCCGGCGGCGAGGGTGGCATCTCCACCGTGCCTCTGTCTTACCGGCCTTGGATTGGGGCGGATGCCGAGGCCCTGGCGCAGATCACCGCCAACCTGGTGGACCTGACGGCCAGACTTATCCGGGTGGAGGCAGACACCGGCAAGCTCATCCACCTGGACCTGGAGCCGGAGCCTGATGGGGTGTTGGAGTGCAGCCGGGAGGTGGTGGAGTTTTTCCAAACCTGGCTGCTCGGTCGGGGCGCTCCGCAACTGGCACGGGCCGCGGGTCTGAGTGAGGCTGAAGCTCGCCGCCGCCTGCTGCGGCATCTGCGGGTCTGCCTGGACACCTGCCACCTGGCGGTGGCCTACGAGGAGCCGGCCGCGGCCCTGGAGGCCTTGACCCGAAACGGCATCCAGGTGGGCAAGGTGCAGATCACCGCGGGCCTGAAGGTCACGCTGCCGGCTAACGGCGGGCGGGCTTCCCTGGCCCGGCAACTGGAGGCTTTTACCCACTCGCCCTATCTGCATCAAGTCATCACCCGGGAAGACGGCGGCCGGTCGCGGCGGTTCCCGGATCTCTGGCAGGCCCTGGCCCTGCTGGACCGCTGCCCCCCGGGCCAGTGGCGCATCCATTACCATATGCCGCTATTTGTGGAGCGCTGCGGGTCCCTGGGCACCACCGGGGCGGAGACCCGTGAGGTGTTGCAGCTCCTTAGAGAACAGCGGTTTTGTCCCCACCTGGAGATCGAGACCTACACCTGGGAGTGGCTGCCGGCGGAGTTGAAGAAAGAGCTGCTGGATTCACTTACGGCAGAATACCGCTGGGTGCTGGAGGAATTAAAATTACATGAAAATATTTCTTAAAAAGAATAGATTAATTTATTTAATTTTGCTAACATTTCTGCCGAAAATAACCTTAAAGGAGATTTATGG
>JBIOJX010000228.1:0-4547 GCA_044451265.1 Desulfobaccales bacterium | reverse complement strand
TATTGGTTAATGCATTCCCAGGGCTGCCGCAACTTTGGCGGCCATCGGGTAGGCGTACAGGATGATCAGGGCCACAACCAGGGCGTAAATACAAAGAGACTCGATCATGGCCAGACCGATCAGCATGGTCACGGTGATCTTACCGGAAGCCTCGGGGTTGCGGGCAATGCCTTCCACCGAGCTCTTCACTGCGAGGCCCTGGCCGATGCCGGTACCGAAAGCGGCGATGCCGATGGCGATGCCTGCCGCCATGACCGCAGCGCTGAAAAAGCCACCCAAACCGGGGCCGCCGGCGCCACCCGCGGCCTCAGCCGCCATGGCCAAAGAAGCCCACAGAACGCAAACCAACACGGTTAAGCCAACTACCAGGGATTTTCTCATTACTTAAAACCTCCTAAAAAATTTGGGTATATCTGAAGATTGGCCTTCTTCCAGAGTTTGGTGGCACAGGCGTCTCGCCTGTGCCGGCGCAGGCTATCCTGCAGCTACATCTTTATCAGTGCGCGTGCTCCATGGCCCCGGCAAAGTACATCATGGACAGCAGGGTGAAGACGAAGGCTTGCACCACGCTGGTGAAGACCGCCAGGAACATCATGGGCAGCGGCGCCATGAACATGCCGGCCAGGAACAGCAGGATGGCCAGCACCAGATCCTCACCCATGATATTGCCGAAGAGACGCAAAGTCAGGGAGAGCACCCGGGCGAAATGCCCGACGACCTCAATAATGAAGAACAGCGGCGCCAGGGCCGGGATGGGTCCCAGAAAGTGCTTGATATATTTGGCCCCGTGGAACTTGACCCCCAGGTAATGGGTATAGACAAAGGTGCAGAGGGCCAGAGACAGGGTGACATTAATATTCGCCGTGGCCGAATAGAATCCCGGAACCAGCCCCATGAGGTTACAGAACATAATGAACAGGAAAAAGGTGGCGATGAACGGGAAGAAGGCCCGGCCCTCTTCTCCGGTGACGTCCACCATGAACTCTTCCAGGCCGCCCACGACCGTCTCAAAGACATTCTGGGCGCCCGTGGGCACCAGCTTCACATCACGGCCGGCCAGCCAGCCCAACCCCAGCAGTACGAGGCCCGCCAACACGGCATAGCTCAGATGCGGGGGAATATGTAGTCCGAACTTCGAAAACAGCAAATCAAGAAACAGAATCGGATGTTCCATGGGACGGGTTTGCCTCCTTAGTTCTTAAGCTTGATCACCTCAATGATGGCGGCCAGAATCAGGGTGAGGACTACGGTGGACAGGCCGACCACCAGACCGAAGATGTTTACCCAGCCATAACCGACCAACAGAAATATAATGACCAACAGGGCAAAAAAGCGCAACATCTGCCGGGCGGCAAAAAAGGCCTTGGCCGGTCCTTTGGCCTCCTCGGGGCTGCCCGCTGCCGCCCGTTCCAGCATGCCCTTCAGCGCCTGATGCAGGAGGTGGAAGTTGATCACCGCCACCAAGCCCCCCGCCAAGATCCCCAGGGCGAATTCTTGTCCTCGCCAGATGAAACCGGCCACGGTCAGAACGGCCAAAACCAGCCAGTTGGCTATCTTCAGCCGCCGCGGGGTCAGGAGCTCCATGGGAACTTACTTAAACTTCTTCCCCATGAGATAGACCTGCCGGAAGCCGGCGATTATCCCCACAATGAGGCCGAGGATAATAAATATGCTGCTGTTAAACACCGTGGACAGCCAATACCCGATGCCGAAGCCGATCATGATGGAGAAGACCAGGACAAAGCCGATGGTGCTGGCCCGGTAGCCCCCTTGAAACAATTCCTTCAAAAATTTTTTAGTGTCTTCCCTCAACGGTTCCCTGGCCCGGTTGGCTGCCGGGAGAAAATGAATCTTTTCACATGTGCCTACCTATCATACCCCCGGAAGTTAGTCAATAATTTTTGGCCTTCGCCGGGAAGAAAAATCACTCCCTAATATCGTTGGAATATTTGATAGTTACTCGGGGCGCTGCGATCCCCGCCGGCTTCCGAGACCGCAGTCGGGCCCCAAACTTGTGCATTTTTGCTTTAAGTCTGGGACGCGCCGATTCTTTCGCTCCCGCCTTGGTAAACCGGCAGTTCGATGACGAAGGTGGTGCCGCCGGGACCGGTCCGCTCCACGTAGATCCGGCCCAGGTGCTTCTGAATGATGCCGTAGCTGATGGACAGCCCCAGCCCCACCCCCTGGCCCACCTCCTTGCTGGTGAAAAAGGGATCGAACAGGCGGTTGAGATAATTGGCCGGGATGCCGGGCCCGCTGTCCTCGAAACTGAGCCGCACCTGGCCCTTTTCCGGTAGCGCCGCGGTGCGGACCGTCAGCCGGCCCTCGCCCTGCATGGACTCGCCGCTGTTCATCAACAGATTGATGAAGACCTGTTCCAGCCGGTTTTTGTCCCCCAGGATCAGGGGCAGTCGCGGGTCCAATTCCTGCACCAGGTCGATGTTCTGAAACAAGAGGTGATCGCCCACCAGGGAAAAGACCTCCTCGATTACGCCGTTGACGTTCAGCGGCGTCATCTTCGACGGCATGTGCCGGGAGAACTCCAGCAGCCCCTGGATGATCTCCTTGCAGCGGGTGGCCTCCCGGACGATCTTCTCCGCCTGGGCCCGCTCCGGCCTTCCTTCCTCCAGGTCCTCCAGCAGCAGGTAGGCATACACCAGGATGCCCCCCAGGGGATTGTTGATCTCATGCGCCACCCCCGCCGCCAGCTGCCCCAGGGCCGCCAGCTTCTCGGTGCGGCTCAGGTGTTCCTCCAACTGCTTCTTGTGGGTGATGTCCCGGATATGCGTCTGGATGGCGGGCGCCCCGGCATAGGTCGTGGGAAACGACACCCCCTCCAGGTCGAACTTGCTGCCGTCCGCCTTCAGCCCCTTCATCTCGAAGATGCGCGGCCGCGGCACCCCCCGCTCCATCTGCCCCAGCCAGCGGGACACCGCCTGGCGGTACTTGGGGTCCAGGAACCCCATCAGCGAGCCCCCCAGCATCTGGCCCGGCTCCTGGTAATCGAACATCTCCAGGCAGGCCCGGTTGACGTAGAGCAGCTTCATGTCCCGGTGCAGCACGATGCCGTCCAGGGAGGTCTCCACCAGGCGCCGGAATTTCTCCTCCGAGGCCGTCAGTTCCCTGGACAACTGCTCCCGCTCGGTCATGTCCAGGATGGCCTGCACCGCCCCCCGGATGCGGCCCTCCTCGTCGTAAATCGGCGAGGCCGTGTGGTACAGGTAGCGCTCCCGGCCCCGGAAGTTCGGCAGATACTCGTACGCCTCATAGGCCCCCGGCAGGTTGGGCGACGGCTTCAGGTTCTTGTCGCCGAAAAACTTCTCCAGCGCCTTGATGTTCTGCTCCACCACCAGCGACGCCATGCTGGGCCGCTCGTGCGTGTAAAACGGCAGCCAGTAGCGGTAGGTGCCCACCATCTCCTGGCTCGAAAACCCGGTCAGCTCCGCGCAGGCCCGGTTCCAATAGATGATCCGGTGGTCCCGGTCGATGACGAAAGTCGGTACCGGCATGCCCTCCAGGATGCCTTCGGTGGTCTTCTTCTCCCGCAGCAGCTCCCATTCCGCCCGCTTGCGCTCGGTGATATCCTTAAAAATCCCCTCGTAGCCGGTGATGCGCCCGTCCTTGCCCCGCCGCACGATGCCGGTGAGCAGCGTCTGTACCTGTTGCCCCCGGTCCTGGGTGGTCAGGGTCAGTTCCATGTCCCGGATAAAACCCTCCACCTCTACCTGGATCTGGAAGCGCTCCCAATCCCGGGGCTCCTGAAAAATCTCCCGTACATGCGTCAGGGCCAGGGCCTCCGGCTTGGAGGCGAATTTCAACAGCTCCACCCCGGCCGGGTTAAGGTCCAACAGCTTCCCCTCCCGGTCGGTGACGAAGATCATGTCCTTGGAGCCCTCGAAGATGCGCCGGTAGCGGTGCTCCGAGCGGTGCAGCTCGTGGTACAGCCGGGCGTTTTCGATGGCCAGGCCGATCTGGTTGCCCAGGATGCTGAGAAAATATTTCTTGCGCCGGGACGCCCGGAAGGGCGCGGCCGACGCCGCCGCCAGGTTGAGAAAGCCGGTGACTTCGTCCCGGTACTTCAAGGGGATGCTCACCAGCGCCCGGTAGCTGGGGTCCTCCCGGATCAGATCGGTGAACGTCGAGGTGTGCAGCCGCGGGTCCTTGCGTACGTCCCGGATGATCAGCGGCTGGTTGGCCCGGGCGAGGTTGTCGCCCACCACCGCCTCGAGGCCGCTCCGGGCGATGTCCACCAGGTACTTGCCCGGGAAACCCCGGGACGCCGCATAACTCAAGCGCCGCTTTTTGCGGTTCCACAACAGCAGCAGCCCGGCCTCGACCCCGAAGAACTCCAGCACCGCCACCAGGACCTTGTTCATAATGTCCTGCAAATCCTGACTGTGCGCGGTGATCGTGGCAATCTTGTTGATCAGGTAGAACTCGCGCCGGTGCTCCTTCTCCCTGACCTGCTCCCGCCCTTCCGCCAACTCCGCCACCGCCGCCTGCTCCGGCATACTCCGACTCCTAACCTTAATCCCCTCTCCCTCGAT
>JBIOJX010000227.1:0-4605 GCA_044451265.1 Desulfobaccales bacterium | reverse complement strand
GTCCCGGGGTCGTGGGGTTAAGCATCGGCACCCGGCCGGACTGCCTGGATGACGAGGTGCTGGATCTGCTGGAGGGCCTGGCCCGGGAGCGCCTGCTGTGGCTGGAATTGGGATTGCAGTCGGCCCATGACCGGACGTTGCAGGCCCTGAACCGGGGCCATGACGTGGCCTGCTTTACCCGGGCAGTGGAGCGGGCGGCCGGCCGGGGGCTCGAGGTGGTGGCCCACGTCATTCTGGGGCTGCCCGGCGAAGGGCCTGAGGAGATGGCGGCCACCGCGGTTTATCTGGCCCGGCTGCCCTTGCAGGGGGTCAAAATCCACCTGCTTTACGTGGTGGAGGGCTCCGACCTGGCCCGGCTCTATCGCGAGGGAGCTTACACCTGTCTGACGGCCGAGGCTTACGTGCAACGGGTTGCGGACTTTGTGGAACTCCTGCCGCCGCACCTGGTCATCCATCGCCTCACCGGGGACCCGCATCGCCAGGAACTGCTGGCCCCGGACTGGTGCCTGGATAAGTCCCGGGTCCTGGGCCGCCTCCGGGAGGAGTTCGCCCGCCGGGGCAGTCGGCAGGGGAGCCGGATGCAGTAAGCAGTGAGCGGTGAGCGGTGAGCAGTGAGCTGTAAGGGCTGCGATCAACTTATAGCTTTTTTTAATAATTTTCGAATTTTTCGTATATAAGAAAAAAGACTTTGCCGGAGGGCGGCTCACGACTAGATTGGAGGCCAGGCTTTTGCATAATAAGATCGAGAAAAATGAACGAATCTCCTGAAAATCCGGGGAAAAATCAGGCTGCCGCGGTCCCGCCGCCGGCTTACTGGCAACAAGGGATGGCCTCTATCCGGCGCAACTGGCTCATCTGGTCGGTGGCCGGGTTGGCCTTTCTGACTCTACTGGCTTACCTGGCCAGATGTGCGGCGTGCAGCACCGGTCTGTGGGACTGGGGTTGCCGGTTTTACTATCTCCTGGACGACAAGGAGAAGGTGACCGCCTTACTGAAGGCGGCGGGTCCGGCGGCGCCCCTGACCTTCATCCTCACCCAGATTCTTCAGGTGGTCTTCGCACCCATCCCGGGAGAGGCCACCGGCTTCATCGGCGGCTACCTGTTCGGGGTGCCCCTGGGGATGCTCTACTCCACCATCGGACTTACCGTGGGTTCCGTAATGGCCTTCTTCCTGGGGCGCCTGCTGGAGGTCAAATTCGTGGCCCGGGTGGTCAGCCGGGAGACCATAAACAAGTTCGATTTTTTGATGGAACGCCAGGGGGCCCTCGTCGCTTTTTTCTTATTCGTGGTGCCGGGTTTTCCCAAAGACTACCTCTGTTTCATCCTGGGACTGAGCACCATGGACTGGCGGCTGTTCTTCCTCATGTCCACCGTGGGCCGGCTGCCCGGCACCCTGATGCTGACCCTGCAAGGGGCCCAGGTTTACCGGGGCAATTACCTGGTGACCGCCCTGCTGCTCGGCTTCTGCCTGATATTGGCGGGGGGCCTCTTTTTATTTCGGGAGCCGCTGTACCATTGGCTGTTAACCTGGCATAAAAATCAGCTAAATAATAATAACAAATGATATCAATTGGTTTTTTTAATCAACCCTAGGCCTCCACAAAAATCCCTATTTAGGTCATTCTGAGGGAGCGCGGCGACCGAAGAAGCACGCTTTTGGGTAGCCAGCCTTTCCAGGCTGCGCCTAATATGGCGCCCAGGCTAGCAAGCCTGTGCTACCAAAACCTGAGATCCGGCGTGGCGCTCAGGATGACAAAACGGCCTTGGGCAGAACTCTCAGCCCGGTATAAAGTGAGGTTTAAGGAAAGCCTTTTCAGGGCGGAAAAAAATTGAGGGGAGGCCCGGAAGCTATCCCGGACCTCCCCTCGGTCACTTTTGATGCCCTGAGGGCAAAAAAAGCATTCCCGCGCAGCCGGATTGGGGAGATTAACCGAACTGGCGGTTGGCGGGATTATCCCAAAATTTTTCGATAGGATGGCCGTGCTACTGCAGGCCCTACTAATGCCCTCCGGCCACAAAAATGCACAGCGGCAGGGTCGTCCGTTGATCCTTAATATAAAGAGCCAGGCCCAAGAGAGGCCGCTTGCTTCCAGGCCGGCAGAGGCCGACCTCGAATGATTTATTTAACCATGTCTTTGAGTTGTTTCCCCGGTTTGAATTTCACCACTTTGGTTGCCGGGATCTTGATGGGCTTGCCGGTCTGGGGATTGCGGCCTTCACGAGCCTTACGCTCCGACACGGAAAAGGTGCCGAACCCCGCCAACGCCAGGCGGCCCGATTTCTTCAAGGTCTCGGAAACAATCCGGATCAGGCTGTTAATAGCTTTCTCCGCGTCCACTTTCCTTACCTGGGCCTCTCCCGCCACTGCCGCAATCAATTCTGCCTTGGTCATAATCTCTCTCCCTTTCTCCTGGTTTGCGGTTGACTACAATTCCCCTATAGCCATGGCCAACTAATTGGAAAATGGGTTTTCCGACGCCCATCCCCCCTTTTGAGAAATATATTTAAAAGCCCCGACCGGCCCCTGACGCCAACTGTTGCTGCTCCAGGTGCCATCGGGCGAAACAGCTTCCCTTTGATAGCACAAAATATCTCGCCGTGACAATAAAATTATTGCACTAAAGCCTTTTATTCATCACATTTTGAACGATTTTTTGTCCAGGAGGGAAGGGCAGTAAGTCTAACTCAAGGCGCCAGAGCCAGATTGTACGGGATAACGTATTACAATAACAACTATTTTGGCAAGATAGTTGGCGGAGGCGAGAGACGACGGTAGTGAGGCGGCCTGGCGCTGGTCTATGAACTATCTGGTGACGCGGCGCAATAATCCGAGGGCGGCGACGCCGCAAATCAGATGCGGGAAGGCAACCGCCAGGAGGGCGGGCCACCGGCCGGCCTGGCCAAAGGAGGCGCAAAAGCCGATGAAGAGCCAGTAGGCGAACATCAGCCCCATGCCCAGGGCCACGATGGAGGTGAGGTGAATCTCGTTGTGGCGCAAAGCCAGTCCCAAACCCAAGATGATCATCATCAGGGGGGTGAGCGCCAGGGTCAGGCGACTGTACAGGTCCACCCGGTAGGGGGTGGACTTATAGCCGTCCCGCTCCAGGCGGCCTACATAGCGCTGGAGCTCGAGAAAGTCCATCTCGTTGACCTTCTTCTCCAGATTGCTAAAGTCTTCCGGGCGCTCGGTCAGGACGAGGTCCCGTTGTTGGAATTGTTCCCCGGAGAGGATGCCGCTCTCGTCTATGGTCTGAATCTGTCCCTGGGTAAAGCGCCAGTGATCCCCCTGAAACTGGGCCCGGGCCGCGGCAATGATCTGCACCAGATGGAACTGCCGGTCGAAAAGATAGATCTTGACCCCCTCCATGGTCTGGATATCTTTGCGGAACAGGAGAATATTATAGATGGCCTGGTCGCCTTTGTACCAGAAGTGCTCCATGGCGTGGAGGTCCCGGGGCGGTTTTTTCTCCACCTGGCTTTGCCAGAAGTTGTTGAGGCTACCCTGGCTCCAGGGGATCAAGAAGAGGTTCAGAACCAGCATGACGGCCGCCAACCAGCCGGTCAGATAGATCAAGGGTCGGGCCAGTTGCAGGATATCCAGGCCGGAGGTGCGGATGGCCATGGTCTCCTGGTTCCGGGACATGAGGCCGAAGGTGAGCATGATGCCCAGCAGCACCGCGGCGGGCAGGACCTGGCCCACGGCGAAGGGGATCTTCAGAAGGGAGTAAAACAGCAGGTCCGCCAGCCCCAGATGGGCTCGGACCAGGCGGTCGATCTTCTCAAAAAAGTCGACGACCACGAACAGGGAGACGAAGGTGGCCAGGCTCAGGCTCATGAGCTTGAGGAACTCTCGGGCCACATAACCCTCGAGGATGCGGGGGCGCCGGGCGATGGCGGAGGCTTCCATGATGAGTTAAGATATATCAGAAAGGGTAAAGGGGTAAAAGGGGAAAGGGGTAAAAGGGGAAAAGCAAAAACTAAACACTTATGACCTTTTACCCTCTTTCCCTTTTCCCCATTTACCCCCAAGGTTTTTCAATGCGTTTAGGATTCCATCTCTCCATCGCCGGTTCATTGCTCAAGGCTATTTCCCAGGCTGAAAAACTGGGCTGCCAGGCCTTGCAGATCTTTGTGCAGAACCCGCGGGGCTGGAAGTGGCGTCCGGTGGCGCCGGGGGATATCCGGGCCTTTACCGCGGCCAGGCGCCGGGCCGGCCTGGGGCCGTTGATGGTGCATCTGAGCTACCTGCCCAATTTGGCGGCGGCGGATCCGGTGCTTTATCAACGCTCGGCGGCCCGCCTGGTCCAGGAACTGGCTCTGGCCCGGGAACTGGAGGCCGACTATCTGGTGATCCATCCCGGCCACGGCGACCTGACGGAGGCGAGCTTCCGGCTGGTGGCCCAGGCCCTGGCCGCGGCGGTCTCCCGGGTGCCGCCGCCGCCCCTGGTGCTGCTGGAAAATACCGCGGGCCAGGGTAACGAGTTGGGCTGGCGCATCGAGCATTTGCAGCGTCTCTTTTCTAGCCTCTTCCTCAGTTGCATGGGCCGTATGCCCTTCCTGCCACAAGATCTCGGCTGTACGCAAAAACATCCGCGTGCGCATCTC
>JBIOJX010000226.1:0-4627 GCA_044451265.1 Desulfobaccales bacterium | reverse complement strand
GGATAATTACTATTTTCATAGGCAGCTTCAGGCGCCGTTCCGGCGATACAGGGTGGCGGCGGCCGTCTGTTTTACCGGATGCCAACCCGCGGCGCCCTGGAAGTACTTATCCAGGTCGGACCCGGGTATAGTCAAGGCCACCCGGGCCCCGGAGCGGTCGATCCAGTTGGCGATAAAAGTCCGGTCATTGCGGGCGTAGTTCAGGAGAAACTGGTCGCCATAGACTTCGCAGCGGTCATCCACGAAGACCTGCAGCCCTGGGGTATGGAAGATCAAAAACCCGCCGAAAAGCATGTCGTTCATGATGGGGGTTCCCCGCGGCTGGGTCTCCTCATAGCGCTGCAGGTCCGGCAGCAGTTCCACGGGCCAGTGCCGGGGGTCGAGGCGGGCGAGGCCCTGGCCGGTGGTATTGAAAGAGGCCAGGCTGACCATTACGGTCAGCAGGACCGCGGCTCCCGGGACCAACCACGCCTGCACCTCCAGGGGTGGGCGCGGCTGGCCCGCCGGCTGCAGCCGGAAAATGACGCTGCCCCGAGCGTTGAGTCGGCGGACCCAGCGCACCTGGGGAAGAAACTCCGCCAGGGCCAGGGCTGCGGTGACTGCAAACAGCGGGGTATTGCGCACCCGGGAGCAGGCCAGAGCCAGCCAGACCACGGGGAGCAGCCAGGTGACCCGGGGCCGGCGGGGCAGGGTCACCAGACAGGCCAGGTAGCAGAGGCCCAGGGCCAGGGTGGCCCAATGCTGCCCGGGTTCCTTAAAGAGCGAGATGTGCTCCTGGATGACCTGAGGCACCACCGGTGACCTGAGGATGGCCAGCCAGGTCTTGGGCAGTTCCGCCCCGTAAGGGGTGAGGAAGACGGTCAGCAGGCAGCCCAGCAGCAGGAGGCCCAGGCTCACCAGGTCCCTGGAGGTCTGGAGGGGCGAGTCCTGCCGAAAAAGCCGCCACAGGGTCCAGCCACCCACGGTCAGGCCCAGGGTGCCCAGGCCGCCCAGGACGCCGCCGTGGCTGTTGGTCCAGATGAGAAACAGGGGCCAGAGCCAGAAGAGGCTGCGCCGGCTCCGCCGCCCGGCCTCAAAGTCGCCCAGCCACGCAAAGGTGAGACCCAGGAAGATGATGGAAAGGATATGCGGCCGGACATGGAAGTGATGGGCGCTGGCGGCTAAGACCAGGGCCAGCAGCAGCGAAGCCAGGGGCAGGCCGAGGCCGGAGCGCCATAGGCGGGAGAAGACCCAGGCATAGAAACCGGCCAGGGCCGCTGCAGTGAGGCAGAGCAGGCCGTCAAAGCCGAAGCCGCCATAAACCAGCCCCATGAGGCACTCCGGCAACCACTCGTGGGCCGTCCAGGGCAGGCCGTGAAAGGTGAAGCTGTAGATATCGACGGTGGGGAAGTGGTGGGAGGCCAGGATTTGCCGGCCCACGACGGTGTGCCAGAAGGTGCCCGGATCTCGGAAGAGATTGACCCGGCCAAAGAGAATCAGCAAGACCCAGATAGCCAGGAAGACAACGCTTTCGGGCCGGAAGAATTTTTTCATGGCACCTATAAAAAAAATTCATAAAAATAAAGCCTTGGCTGCACCCGCCAAGGCTTTAGCTTATCTTCTCTCTGTGTCCTCGGGGTCTCCGTGGTGCAATCCTTACCTGAACCACGACGGCAGAAAGGCCGGCTGGGGGTAGCGGAGGCCCACCAGATTGCTCAGGCTCTGTTCGCCTTCCTCGCCCGTCAACAGACGCAGCAGGGAAAAGCCCTCTTTTTGAGGATAGACCGCTTCCACCTTGCCCTTGATGCCGCCCAGGCGCCCGGCTTTTTCGATGGCGTCTTCCACGTTGCCGAACTCATCCACCAGACCCACCTGTTTGGCCTCCTCGCCGGTATAGACCTTGCCTTCGGCCAGCGATCGCATCTTGTCCACGGGGATCTTGCGGTTGCGGGCCACGTCGCTGATGAACTGCTGGTAGATGTTATCCAGCAGATGCTGCATGTATTCCCTCTCTTCCGGGGTCATGGACCGGAAAGGGGACCCCACGTCCTTGTAACGCCCGGCTTTCATGGTGAACAAGTCGAGGCCGACCTTTTTGGTCAACTCCTCGACGTTGGTGAACTGCATGATCACCCCGATGCTGCCGGTGGCGGTGCCTTTATTGGCCATGATGAGGTCGGCGCCGCAGGCGATATAATAGCCTCCCGAGGCGGCTACCGTCCCCAGGGAGGCTACGATCTTCTTCTTGAGTTTGACTTTCTCAACCTCCCGCAGGATTTCCTGGGCAGGGCCCACCGCCCCCCCGGGGGAGTCGATGCGCAGCACGATGGCCTTGATGCCGGCGTCGTCCCGGTAGCGGTCCAGTTGCTTGAGGGTGGCCTTGCCATCAACCAGAACCCCCTTGATCTCCACCACGCCCACCTTGTCCGAGCTCGTCAGCAACTTGTCTTTGCCCAGAAAATTATAGGCAATGACCGTCACGCCCAGGAAGAAGAAAACCACCAGGGCGGTGATGAGGCAACCGCTTAGCAGGGGGTGCGATTTCATCGCCATGGTTGTTATCCGTTGTTCTTATTTTGCTTCTCTTCCAGGGTTTCCCGGATCAGGTCGCCGATGTTCGTGGTCGCCTCGGTGCGGGAGTGCATGTAATCCTTGTAATGGGACTGCTCCTCGTCGGTCTCCAGCTTGCGGATGGACAGCCCGATGCGGCGCTCGGTGGCCGAGGCGTGGATCACCTTGGCCCGGATCAGGTCTCCCACTTTGAGACCGGCCATCTTCTGCTTATCCCGGCCCAGCTCGGAGATATGGATCAGGCCTTCGATCCCCTCTTCCACTTCCACGAAGAGGCCGAAGTCCGTGATGTTGGTGATGGGCCCGGATACCGCGGAGCCCACCGGGAACCGCTCGTCGATGGTCTGCCAGGGGTTGGGGCTCAGGTCCTTGATGCTCAGGGAGAAGCGCTCGTTTTCCTTGTCGATGTATAGGACCTTGGCCTGCACCACCTGACCCTTTTTGAAGAGCTCCGAGGGGTGCTTGAAGCGCTTGGTCCAGGAGATGTCGGAGATGTGCACCAGGCCGTCGATGCCTTCGTCAATGCCGATGAAGATCCCGAAATCGGTGATATTCTTGATCTTGCCTTCGATGACCGAGCCCACGGGGTACTTCTCGCCGATGACTTCCCAGGGGTTGGGCTCCACCTGTTTCAGGCTGAGCGAGATGCGCTTGCGGGTGGGCTCCAGCTCCAGAACGGTGGCTTCGACCACGTCGCCCACGGTGAGGACCTGGGAAGGATGGCGGATCTTGCGGGTCCAGGACATCTCGGAGATGTGGATCAGACCTTCCACGCCCGGCTCCAACTCCACGAAGGAGCCGTAGTCGGTGAGGCTCACCACCTTGCCGGTGACCCGGGCGCTGAGGGGGTATTTTTCTTCCACCAGACTCCAGGGGTCGGCGGTCAGCTGCTTCAGGCCCAGGGAGATGCGCTCTTTTTCCCGGTCGAAGCTCAGGACCTTGACGGCGATGGTGTCACCGACCTTGAAGAGGTCGGCGGGGTGGCGCACCCGGCCGTAGGACAGGTCGGTGATGTGCAGCAGGCCGTCCAGGCCGCCCAGGTCCACGAAGACGCCGTAGTCGGTGATATTCTTGACCACGCCCTCCAGGACCTTGCCCTCTTCCAGGGTGGCCAGCAGGGTGGCCTTGGCTTCGCCCTTGACCTTCTCCAACATCACCCGGCGGGAGAGCACCACGTTACGCCGCTTGCGGTTGAACTTCAATACCTTGAAGGAGAGCTTCTCGCCGATGAGATGGTCGGTATGGCGCATGGGGGCCAGGTCCACTTGCGAGCCGGGCAGGAAGGCGATGATGCCCCCCAGGTCCACGGACAGGCCGCCCTTGACCTTGGCCACGATGGTGCCCAGCACCTCGCCGTCGTGGTGGTAGGCATAACTGACCTCTTCCCACACCTTGATCTTCGAGGCCTTGTTCTTGGAAAGCATGAGCGCGCCTTCTTCGTCTTCCCGGCTCTCCATCAAGGCTTCAACTTCATCCCCCACCACGGCGGTGATTTCGCCTTCCGGGGTGGTGAATTCATGGATGGGAATCTGGCCTTCGGATTTGTAGCCGATATCCACCATGACGAAGTCCTTGGTGATGGAGACGATGTGGCCTTTGACCACTTCGCCTTCCTGAACTCGCCGGAGACTCTCCTCGTAGAGTTCGCTCATGGATTCCATGTCCGACATCTCAGGCATGGCTTCGGCCTGGGAAGGTTCCGCCGGAGAGGCCTCTTCCGGAGAGCCCTCTTCCAAAGAAGTCTCTTCCAGAGAAGTCTCTTCCAAAGAGGCCTCTTCCAGAGAGATCTCTTCCGGAGCGGCCTCTGCCGCGGCTGTCGGCGCCGAAGCCTCGGCCTCGGGTTGCGGCCGGGCCTCGACTTCCTCCGGCTGGGTGTGGTTAGTCAGTTCGTTGTTTTCCGTACCGTCCATGTTAGGTTGACCCCCTGTTAGTTTATAACCAGTTATTGGTTTATTTATTCCGGTTTTACCGGCTTAGTTCCTTCTTTTAAGTCCCCCTTTGAAAAAGGGGGATTTAGGGGGATTTGCAGTTGCCTCTAATCCCCACTTGCATTGCCCCTCTCACCCCGGCCCTCTTC
>JBIOJX010000225.1:0-4627 GCA_044451265.1 Desulfobaccales bacterium | reverse complement strand
GTCTTCAACATTAATATTTTACCTTGTTAATTTTCAATATCACTCCACCCAAGCGGGACGGTTGTGCTCGCCATTTCTTTTCGCAGGGGATATCGGGCCTTGGCCCGACGGGTTTGGGGGAGAGTAAGGATGAAATTCCTGGCCCTCCCCAAAATCATTTCTTCTTCCTCACCCCTTCTTCACCGGCTTGATGCAGTCGCACCATTGGACGCAGAAGGCGCAGCCGGTGCAGACGTCCGCGTCGATGAGCATCTGGCTGCCCTTGACGCCGGGTTTCAGGTACATGGCCGGGCAGCCGAAATAGTCCAGGCAATCCCGGCACTCGCCGCATTCGCCGGTGACCTGGAAGCGGGCCTGCCTTTTCTTCCCGGTAATTCGGGATTCGTAGAGATAACAGGGGGCCTGGGAGATCAGCACCCGCACCCCGGAGGCGTTGAGGGCCCCCTTGGTGGCCGCCAGGGCCTCTTTATAATGGAACGGGTTGACGGTCCAGAGGTTTTCCACCCCCAAAGCCCGCACTATTCCAGCGATATCAATGGGTTTGCCGGGATAGCCGGGGGGCGTCAGGGTCACCCCGGGATGAGGCTGGGAGCCGGTCATGGCCGTGGTGCCGTTGTCCAGGATGACCAGAAGGAAATCGTGGCCGTTATGCACCGCGTTGGCCAGCCCCGGCAGCCCGGAGTGGAAGAAGGTGGAATCCCCGATGAAGGCCACCACCTTCTGGCCGGTGGCCCGGGAGATGCCCGCCGCGGTATTGATGCTGGAGCCCATGCAGATGAGAAAATCGGCCATGGACAGCGGCGGCAACAGCCCCAGGGTATAGCAGCCGATGTCGGTGGGGAAGATGCCTTCCAGACCCAGGTCCCGCAGGGCGATCTTCACCGAATAATACATGGCCCGGTGCGGGCAGCCGGGACAGAGGTTAGGCGGCCGGTCCGGCAAGGCCTGGCCCAGGACCTGCTCCGGCACGGTCAGCGCCGGGGGCCGAGGCGACTCCCCAAAAGTGCGGGCGATCATCTGCCGCACCAGCCCCGGGTGATACTCGTAAAGCCGGGAAAAGAAGCCCGGGCCTTTCCCCCGGATGGGCACCGTCAGGCCCCGATCCTGGGCGATGGCCTTGACGGCCTCTTCCAGGAAGGGCTCCAGTTCCTCCACGATCAGCACCTTTTCCAGGCCCTGCAACCAGTCGCCGATGAGCTGCTCGGGGAGGGGATGGGTGAAGCCCAATTCCAGGAGCGTGACCTGATCGGCCAGTCCCAATTCCTGAATGGCGTCAACCACGTAGGTCCGGCTCACGCCGCTGGCGATGATGCCCCAAGGGCCCTGGCCGCTGACCCGGTTGAAGGGGCTCGCCTCCGAGAGGCTCCGGGCCCGGGACAGGGTCTCCAGCAGCCGGGCGTGAGCCACCCTGGCCACTGCCGGCACCATGACCTTTTGGAAGGGGTTTTTCTCGAAGCGCCCCAACCCCGGCCGCGGGGCGAGCCGGCCCAGGGTCACCGCCCCGCGGGTGTGGTTGACCCGGGTGGTGGTGCGCAGCAGCACTGGCACGCCCAGCTCTTCCGACAGGCCGAAGGCCGCCTGCGCCATCTCCTTGGCCTCCCGGGGGCTGTCCGGCTCCAGCATGGGCAGCGCCGCCAGCTTGGCGTAATAGCGGTTGTCCTGCTCGTTCTGGCTGGAGAAGAGCGACGGGTCGTCGGCGCTGACGATGACCATGCCGCCTTTGACCCCGACGTAGGCCAGGGTCATGAGGGTGTCGGCGGCCACGTTCAGGCCCACGTGCTTCATGGCGGTGAGCACCCGCCAGCCGCTGGCCGCGGCGCCGGCCGCCACCTCCAGGGCTACCTTCTCGTTGACCGAGTATTCGAAGGCCAGGTCCGACTGCCGGGAGATTTCGTAGCTCCGGTCGCCGATTTCCGAGGCCGGGGTGCCGGGGTAGGTGGTGACCAGGGCCACCCCCGCCTCCAGGGCGCCCCGGACGATGGCCTCATTGCCCAGCAACAGGCGGCGTTCCCCCGGTTTTCCCTGCAATAGCTCTGACATGGCATTATCTCGAGGCGAATTTTTCTCCAAAACATATATTTATAACATACCTTGAAAAATTTTAGACAATAAAAAACGATGGGCAGGTGGAACTGACCTTGGGCTAAGCGGTTGCGGCGGGTTGAAAGGCTCGGTCACCGGGTGATCCCGAAAAGAAAAAGTCCCCAGGCAGGAGCCTGGAGACGACGTCCGGTCGCCGACTTTATCTAATCAGGCATTGAAGATAATATGGTTAGAAACTACCTCTGGACATTATAATCTTGAAGTATTTTATTAAGTAAAATTGCATTAAAACTGTCAGGTATGATATCAGTCCATTTAGTACGGGATTCAAAATTAAAAATTACCTTACCTGACTTAGAATAATGCATTATGTTTTTTATACTAATTTGGTTATTAACATAATTAAACAAATACATTTCAGATGATCTAACAATATAAACGTATTCCTGGTTTTTATTATCCCCATGACTTATTGGAAACCTAATATTAGCATCATCAGTATAAACGTATGATAATTTTGTTTGGTTTGTCTATCTTCACTGACGATGAATTATAATAAAGAGTAAATTCTTTATTACTCAATACATATCTAAAATCGTCACAATAGGCATTAAAGGAAAGTGTGGTCAGGGAAGCCAACAAGACAGAGATTACGAGGAAGATTAGCTTTAAATTGAGCCCCCTGAGAACAGACATATCGCTGTTCTTATCGGGCAATACTCGCCAGATAACCTCAGGCTATTCCGATAAGAGCGGCGAATAGTAGTTCTTGCCGCGGCGGATCTTCTGGATGGCAGTATGGAGGGCCGTATCGGCGTCTTCCTTGAGCACGTAGCCGTCCACGCCCGCCGCCATGGCCTGGAGCAGGTACTCCTTGCTGCGGTGCATACTCAGGATGAGCACCTTGATCTCCGGATAAAGATTCTTCACCCTGCGGGCGGCCTCCAACCCCCGGAGCCGGGGCATGGCGATATCGACCACCACCAGTTCGGGATGAATTTTCTCCAGGATCTCCAGGAGTTCCAGGCCATCGCCGGCTTCGCCGATGACCTTCATACCGTTGTTTTCCTCAATGATTTTCTTGATACCCCGGCGCACCAGGGCATGGTCATCGGCCAGCACAATCTTGTAGGTATGATTCGTACCCATGATCTTCCTTTCAGGTAATGCCGATACAGCCTGTAGTGCTCCGAAGCCGACCGTCTGTCGAGCTTTGGGTGTTAGGGCGCGCCTCTTGAGGCGTAACGAACCACGGTTTTCAAGAAACTGGAATTTTCGGAAATGCGGTCTTCTGCACCTTTAGCGGCCGGGTAGGGCAAGGTGTAGCTGACCAGCGACCACCCCCTTATCCCCATGTGGGGGTTTACCGGGCATCCAGGCCTCTACAGACAGTTCTGCAAGGACATTATAAGAGCAAGGCAAGTCAAAAAAAGTAAAATTTTTTATTACTTTAATTATAATCTATGACCTATTAAACTCCTTCTAGTAGGGAAACGTTAAGGTCTGCTGCAGGAATGTCAATGCCCGCGCCAAAAAAGCCTAAGAAAAATGGCACACTCTGCAGCGATTATTTTAGCGGTGCTTGACCCGGAAAATGGTAACCTTTGACGACTGTTTAAGTGGCGGCACTGGTAAATACTGGCCCACCATCCCAAGTAAATATTAACGCGGGATAGCCAGAACGTTTACTATGCGGTTATGGCCCTCGCCTATCTCTTTTTGCCCATCCACCAGGGGATGTCCGAGGGGGTCATCCTGGCACGGAGTTGGGCCACTTCCGTCTTCAGCGCGGCCACTTCGGTCTTCAGCGGCGTCAGTTCCGCCTGCAGTGGCGGGATGGCGGCCGTCAGCCGTTCCAGTTCCCCCTTCATCCTGGCCAACTCGCCCTGTAATTGGGCCGTCTCGGCCTGGGCCCGGTGGCTTTCCGGCATCAGCTTCTTGACCCCAGCCACTTCCGCCTGCAACGCGCCGATTCCGGCCTCCAACCGCTCCAGGCGCTCGTCCAGCCGGGTGGCTCGGGAGGCCGCCTCCGGCCCCGGCACCACCGTGTCCAGGGAATTCTCCGAAACCAGGAAATCCAGGGGGTTTTCCCCGATAGTGCTGCGTTTGGCCATTTTTTTAACTCCCTTCCTGGTTGACGATCTCTTGGGCCAGGGCCCGGTAATCCGCGGCTCCGGCGCTCTTGGGATCGTATTGGGTGATGGGCTGGCCGAAGGAGGGGCATTCGGCCAGGCGGATGTTCTCCCGGATGACGGTGCGGTAGACCAGGCGGCCGGAGCGCTCCCGCAGCTGCTCCACCACCTCCCGGGCGTGGCGGGTGCGGGCGTCCACCCGGCAGGCCAAAATGCCGGAGATCTTCAACTGGGCATTGAGGCGCTCCTGGACGATTTCCACGGTGTGGAGGAGTTGGGCCAGACCGCTCAAAGCCATGACATGGGCCTCCACCGGCACCAGTAACTCATCCACCGCGGTCAGGGCGTTGATGGTGAGAACCCCCAGGGTGGGCGGACAATCGATGAGCAGGTAGTCCCAGCGGTCCGGCGGCAGGCGCTCCAGGTTGCGCCGCAGGATGGTTTCCGCCCCC
>JBIOJX010000224.1:0-4658 GCA_044451265.1 Desulfobaccales bacterium | reverse complement strand
TGAGGAAGGTGTTGGCCATGGCCCCGCCGACGATGAGTTTGTCGACGTTCTTCAACATGTTCTTCAGGGCCGTGAGTTTGCTGGAGATCTTGGCGCCGCCGATGACCGCAGCCAGGGGCCGGGCCGGGTCCTCCATGGCCCGGTGGAAATAGTGGACTTCATCGCGCATCAGGAAGCCGGCCACGCAGCTGGGGGCGTATCTGGTCACCGCCTCCACCGAGGCATGGGCCCGGTGCGCCACCGCAAAGGCGTCGTCCACGTAGACGTCCACGCCCACCATCAACTCCTTGGCGAACTTGGCGTCGTTCTGTTCCTCTTCGGCATGAAAGCGCAGGTTCTCCAGCAGGAGTACTTCCCCGGACTTCATCTCCGCCTTTAGCTTTTCCGTCTCCGCCCCGATGCAATCCGGGGCCAGCACCACCTTCTTGTGCAGGCGGTAGGCCAGGCGCCGGGCCACCGGGGCCAGGGAAAACTCCTCCACCCGCTTGCCCTTGGGGCGCCCCATATGGGAGGCCAGGATCACCTTGGCGTCCGCCTCCAGGCAGAAATGAATGGTGGGCAGCACCGCCCGGATGCGGGTGTCATCGGTAATGTTGAAGTTCTGGTCCAGAGGCACGTTAAAATCTACCCGGATAAAGACGGTCTTTCCTTTGATATCCACTTCATCGATGTATTTCACCGGTAACTCCTGCTACGAAAAGTTCAAAGTTCAAAGTTCAAGGTTGGACGCCCACCGGTCCATAATTTTATGGGCGAGCCCGCGGCTCATGAGCGACTGGGTAAATCCGCTAGTGACGATGGGCCCGCAGGTCGGACCGGCGGAGGCGGCTCCTCAGGCTACGGCGGCCGCGCCGCACCGGCCTGATCGCAGCTTTAATGTTAATCAGAGTTCTTTAGGCCGTCAACCAATTTGTCCCGAAGTTCCTGAGTTTTCCCGGCAGGCAGTCGGCTTTCGGGTTGCATTTTCTCTGGATTTCATTTATGCATGTACAGATAATTTATGAGTAATATTATCAGAAAGTTGGGCCGCCAGGCCCTGGACCTGGTGCAGGAAGCGGGGAGCATGACGCTCTTTCTCCTGGAGGGTTTGGCCCTGGCCTTCATGCCACCTTTTCGCCCCCGGCGGTTCCTGCAAGAGATCCAACTCATCGGGGTCAAATCGACCCTGATCATCCTGTTGACCGCGGCCTTTACCGGCATGGTGATCGGGTTGCAGGGCTATTATACCCTGAAGAAATACGGCTCGGAAGGGGCCCTGGGGTCGATGGTGGCCCTCAGCCTCATCCGGGAGATGGGCCCGGTGCTCACCGGCATCATGGTCTCGGCCCGGGCCGGCTCGGCGGTCACCGCCGAGATCGGCATCATGCGGATCACCGAGCAACTGGACGCCCTGGACACCATGGCCGTCAACCCCATGCAATACGTGGTGATGCCCAAGCTGCTCGCCGGCCTCATCGCGGTGCCCTTGCTCACCGCCATCTTCGACGTGACCGGGATTCTGGGCGGCTATCTCGTCGGCGTCGTCCTCCTGGGGGTGAGCCCCGGCATCTACTTCTCCGGTATGGTGCAGAGCGTCGTAGCCCTGGACGTCAACGGCGGTATCGTCAAGTCCCTGGTCTTCGGCCTCACCATCATCCTGGTGGCCTGTTACAAGGGTTACTATACCGAACACGGGGCCGAAGGCGTGAGCAAGGCCACCAATCAGACCGTGGTCCTGTCCGCGGTGCTGGTCCTGGCGTGGGACTATATCCTGACGTCCTTTTTTATGTAGAGCCGGCGCCCTCGCCGGCTCAGAACCGCCGAGGGCGGCGGTTCTACATTCTGGCTGAAAGCTGACTGCTGAGAGCAATATATCTCGAGAAAATGGTTTTTGCTAAACTACTGATTACTGACTACTGGCCACTGCCCTATGATCCAACTCATCGACCTGCACAAATCCTTCAACGGCCAGAAGGTGCTGGACGGCGCCAACCTGACCATCCCTACGGGCCAGATTACCGTGGTCATCGGCAAGAGCGGGGTGGGCAAAAGCGTCCTGCTGAAGCACATCATCGGCCTGCTGAAACCCGATGCGGGTCAGATCCTGGTGGACGACGTGGATATCAGCACCCTGCGGGGTCGCAGCCTGCGAGAATTTAAGAAACACTTCGCCGTGCTCTTCCAGGGGGGAGCGTTATTCGATTCCCTCAACGTCTTCGAGAATATCGCCTTTCCCCTGCGGGAGAAGACCCGGCTGTCGGAGGCCGAGATTGCCCAGCGGGTGCGGCTGCGCCTGGAGCAGATGCATCTCTCCTCCGAAGTGGAGCGCAAGTTCCCCGACGAATTGAGCGGCGGCATGAAGAAGCGGGTGGCCCTGGCCCGGGCCATGATCCAGGAGCCGGAGATCATCCTGTTCGATGAGCCGGTGACCGGCCTGGACCCGCCCATGACCAATACCGTCTTCCACCTGATCAAGCAGACCCACCAGGACAGCCCTTACACGGCCCTGGTGGTGGCCCATGACATCCCTGAGGTCTTTTCCATTGCCGACCAGGTGGCCATGCTTCACCAGGGCCGCATCGTGGCCTGTTGCACCCCGGCGGAGATCCAGAGCCACCCGGATGCGGTGGTACAGAGTTTTATCAAGGGTGAAATCGATTTCCTGGAAGGATAGGCGGAGATTATGAAGAGGGGCAATCTAGAGTTGGTGGTGGGGATCTTCGTACTGTCGGGTTTGGCTTGCCTGGCGTACCTGGCCATCCATCTGGGCAAGATGGAAGTCATCGGCAGCGGTTACCAGGTGCATGCCACCTTTGACAATATCTCGGGCCTCAAGAAGGGCGCTGCCGTGGAGGTGGCCGGGGTGGAAGTGGGACGGGTGGAAGCCATCCAGCTTTCGCCGGGTGACCGGGCCCAGGTGATCTTGAGGCTGGAGCCGGAACTCAAGCTGCACGATGACGCCATTGCCTCCATCCGCACCAAAGGCATCATCGGCGACAAGTTCGTCAAACTTTCCCCCGGCAGCTCGGAAAAGGCCATTGCACCGGGCGGCAAGATCCGGGACACCGAGTCGGCCATCGATCTGGAGGAACTGATCAGCAGCTACATCCACGGCAAAGTTTAAGTCCGGATTGACTCCTGCAGTTTTATCCTGATATAAATAATGCCGATCTAGGAAGGTGGGGTGCGTTCCAGCCATCTGGTCCGCCTCGGCCCATGAGGGGCAATCGTTAATGGTAATCCTGTGCTCCCTGCGCTTCCTTGGTCAATCGCGCTGAGAATGGCTTTCAAGGCCGAGATTCGACTCGCAGGGGGCTGGGTAGCGGCTCCTCTGCCGGCTCGCGGCGATTCCGACGCACCTGGAAAGGAGTAGCTCGTGTTCAAACTATTGAACAAGACCTTTGCCCTGCTCACCATCTTCATTCTGGCCCTGGCGGTGCCGGGGGCCATGGCCGCCGCGCCCACCGAGGTGGCCAAGCAAGTCATTGAGAAGGCGTTGGATATCCTTAACGATCCCGCCAACGCCGGCCCCGCCAAGAAGAACTACCGACTCCAGATGGTTAAGCAGATTGTCGACCGCCATTTCGACTATGGGGAAATGGCCAAGCGGAGTTTGGGGGCCGCCTGGAATAAGCTCAACAATGCCCAGCGGGACGAGTTCGTTCGCCTCTTCGCCGAACTCCTGGAGGCCTCCTACGCCGATAAGATCGACCACTACGCTAAACGCGTCAGGATCGATTACACCGGCGAGAGCCTGGATGGCGAATACGCCGAGGTGCGCACCGTGGTAGTGCGCCCCAACGACCGCATCCCCCTGAATTACCGGCTGCTGAATGAGTCCGGGACCTGGATGGTCTATGACGTGGTCATCGAGGGCGTCAGCCTGGTGAGCAACTACCGCTCCCAATTTAGCCGGATAATTAATGAGTCCTCGTATGCGGAGCTGGTGAAGCGCCTGCGTAACCGGGTGAACGAACAGCGGGGCGGGGCTTAAAAGCCGAGACCAGGGGCCAGGCGCTTTTTCGTCAGGCAGGGCCATGGTCAGGCAGAAATGGATGATGCGGAGAAATGGCCCAGCGAGTCTGTCCCCATTGGTTGGGTTGGTTTTTATTGAACCCGTTGCGGCGCCTGATCCACAACCCTGACCAAATCCTGGCCCCTTATGTCACCGGCGGCATGACAGTGCTGGACATCGGCCCGGGCATGGGCTTCTTCACCCTGCCGCTGGCCAGAATGGTCGGTCCGGGCGGGAAGGTCATCGGCGTGGATATTCAAGCGGACATGCTCTCTGCACTGCAAAGGCGGGCCCAGGCAGTACATCTGGCGGCGAGGATAGTGACGCGCCTCTGCCCGCCGACCTCTCTTGGGCTGGACGACTTCGCAGGCCAGATCGACTTTGGGCTGGCCTTCGCCGTGGTGCACGAGGTTCCGGAAGTTCCAAGGTTCTTCGCCGACGTCTTTAGGGCGTTGAAACCGGAGGCATATTTTCTGGTGGCCGAACCGAAGTTGCACGTCTCGGTCCGGAACTTCGAGGCAACTCTTGCCGCAGCCAGGCAAAAGGGTCTGAGCCGCGTAGGCCGACCCAAGATCACCTGGTGCCATACGGCTCTCTTGAGGAAAGATTAGGAATCAACCAAAAATTCAACGCCGTTCATGCCCGCCGCCCCTTAGCCCCAATT
>JBIOJX010000223.1:0-4685 GCA_044451265.1 Desulfobaccales bacterium | reverse complement strand
GAAATACCGCAACAGAGCAGGACCAGCTGATCGCCCAACTGGCCGAGCTGTCTTTCCAGGGGGGTGTCGGGGCTGGTCGCGGCGCCGATCAGAGACTGGATCAGGCCGATTTCCGTATAACTCCCGGTGGCCACCACCACCCTGGCCCTGGGCATCCGGGACATGCGCAAGCACCATGTCCTGATCCGCCATCTGAACGCGGTGGAAACCCTGGGGGCCGTCCAGACCGTCTGTCTGGATAAAACCGGCACCATCACCCGCAATCAGATGTCCGTGCTCCAGATATTTACCGGCATGCAGACCATCAAGGTGGCGGAGGAAAAATTCTGGGGGCCGGCAGGGCCTCTGGCCCCCTTCGCCTGCGAGGAACTGGAGCAACTCCTGCAGATCTCGGTGCTCTGCAATGAGATCGAAATTTATCAGGAAGGCGGGGATTATGTGCTCCGGGGCACCCCCACGGAAGGCGCCCTGGTGCACCTGGCGATCCTGATGGGCCTCGACGTTACCTCCCTGAGGAGGCGTTATCCCTTACTCAGGGTGAACTACCGCTCCGAAAACCGCCTCTTTATGGGGACGCTGCACGATGATCCGCCCGCCGGGAAACTCTTCGGCCTCAAAGGCAACCCCTTGGAAGTCCTGGGCCTCTGTTCCTGGCATCTCCAGGATGGCCTCAAGTTGCCGCTCACCGAAGAAGACCGGCAGCTTATTGAGGCTGAGAACGAGGAGATGGCCGGACAGGCCCTGCGGGTCTTGGGGGTGGCCTGTTCCCGGGGACCGGATGAGTCCATTTTTGATGACCCCGATCAGCTGGTCTGGCTGGGGCTGGTGGGCATGGCCGACCCCATCCGGGAAGGGGTGGGCGAGGCGATTCGAGCCTTCCATCGGGCCGGGATCGACACGGTGATGGTCACCGGCGATCAGAGTCCCACCGCCTATGCCATCGGCCGGGAATTAGCGCTGAGCCGAAGTGATCCCCTGGAAATCCTGGATGCCACCCACCTGGCGGAGATCGAGCCCGAGATGTTGCGGGCCCTGGTCAAGCGGGCCCAGGTCTTTGCGCGAGTCAGTCCGGCCCATAAGCTGCAGATCGTCCAGGCCCTGCAAGATGCCGGCAAGGTGGTGGCCATGACCGGCGACGGCATCAACGACGGCCCGGCCCTCAAGGCGGCGGACGTGGGCATCGCCATGGGGCGCACCGGCACCGATATCGCCCGGGAAGTGGCCGATGTGGTCCTGGAAAAGGATAATCTCGACACCCTGATCATCGCCATCCGGGATGGCCGCACCATCTATCTCAATATCAGAAAGTCGGTGCATTTTTTCCTGGCTACCAATCTGAGTGAAATCATGTTGACCTTTACGGCCATTGCCGTGGGGCTGGGCTCGCCGCTGACTGCGGCCCAGCTTCTGTGGATCAACCTGATCTCCGATATCTTTCCCGGCCTGGCCCTGGCCATGGAAGCACCGGAGCCCGATATCCTGGAGCGCCCGCCCCGTGATCCCCACAGACCGATTTTCACCAGCGCGGACTTCAAGAGAATGGCCTTCGAGTCCGGGGCCATCACGGCCGGCGCCATGGGGGCTTACGGCTACGGCTTGGTGCGCTCCGGGATGGGCTCGGCCATGACCCTGGGCTTTCACAGTCTCACCACCGGCCAGCTGCTCCACGCCATCAGTTGTCGTTCGGAGACTCATACGATTTTCAGCCGCGGGAAATTGCCTCCCAACCCTTACCTGACCATGGCCCTGGGAGGCTCCTTGTTCATGCAATTCCTGACCATGGTGGTCCCCGGACTGAGAAGTTTGCTGGGACTGGCCCCGGTGGGCCTCCTGGACGGCCTGGTGATTTCCGCCAGCGCCCTGCTGCCCTTGCTGGTGAATGAAGCCACGAAGGCACCACCGGTGAATGGGGCCAACGAGGCTCAGGAGATGAGCCCGTAGGAGAGCTCTCGAGCCGCCCTGCCAAGGGCTTTAATGGTGAAGCAATAAGGACTCATCGATGAAAAATGACTTTATCTTCATGTCCGAGTCGGTAACCGAAGGGCATCCGGATAAGATCTGCGATCAGATCAGCGATGCCATCGTGGATCATTTCCTGGAACAGGACCCCCAGGCCCGGGTGCGCGCCGAATGTGCGGTGGCCACCTCCATCCTGTTCATCGCGGCCCGCTTTGTTTCCGACCTTAAGGTTGATATTCCCGGGGTGGCCCGCAAGGTCCTCGGCCAGCTCGGTTATCAGAAAGCGGACTTTGACGCCCGCGGCTGTAGCATCTTGACCAGCCTGCAAGAGTATCCTCCTGATACGGACCTCTTTTTCAATGAAAAACGGCTGACTGAGGCGGAGGTGGACCATATCCATGTGCGGCAACAGGCCACCGCCTTCGGTTTTGCCTGCCGCCAGACCGCGGCCCTGATGCCCCTGCCCATTTGGTTGGCGCACAAACTGGCCCGGCAGATGGTCACCGCCCGCGTGCAGAACCTGGTCCCCTACCTGTCGCCGGACGCCAAGACCCAGGTAGGCGTGGAGTATAAAGGCCGCCGGCCCTTCCGGATTCATAGTATTACGGTCATCGCCAGCGGCTCCAGGGCGGTGTCTCAGGAGATACCCGAGCAGAGGTTGCATAACGACATTCGCGAAGCCGTGATCAAATCGGCCTTCGCCGACGAACCGCTCCAACCGGATAATCAAACCCTGATCTTTATCAATCCCATGGAACATCTCATGGTGGGCGGCCCGGGCGTGCATTCCGGGCTCACCGGCCGGAAAAACGACGTCGACACCTATGGCGAATATGCCCGGCACAGCGGCAACGCCTTGAGCGGCAAGGACCCCATGCGCATCGATCGGGTGGGCGCTTATGCGGCGCGCTATGCCGCCAAAAATGTGGTGGCCGCCGGCCTGGCGGAAGAATGCGAGGTGCAGTTGAGCTACTCCATCGGCTTTGCCGGGCCGGTCAGTATTCAGGTGGAAACCTTCGGCAGTGGCAGGAAGTCCGACGAGGAACTGGCCGCCCTGGTGGAACGGCACTTCGATTTTCGCCTGGCCGGGATTTTACGAGATTTTAACTTGCGGCATTTACCCTCGCTCCATAAAGGCCGCTTTTACCGGAAGTTGGCGTGCTATGGCCAGGTGGGGCGCCTCGACCTCGACTTGCCTTGGGAAGCTACCGACAAGGCCGAGATTCTCCGGGGACGTTAGATGCCCCTCTCCCATCTATTGACCATTTTATTGCTGGCCCTATCCTGCAACCTGGACAACGTCGGGGTCGGCATCGCTTATGGGGCCCGAGGGATCGGCATCCCCCTGGCCTCGAATCTTTTGATCGCCCTGATCACGGCCGCGGGCACCGGGCTTTGTATAGTTTTCGGGCAGCAGATCTTCCAGGTCCTGCCTGGCGAGGTTGGCGTTATCCTGGGGGCCGTGTTGTTGATCGGCATGGGGGTCTGGATCATCCGGCAGGAAGCCGGTGAAAAGAGCCGCCAGGACCAGGAGGCGCCATCCACCGCCCCCAAGGAGTTGACTCAAGAGTCATGGCTGCGGCGGCTCCTCCTGATCCTGCAGCAGCCGGTCCTCGCCGACCAGGACTCGTCGGGTTACATCGATCTGAAGGAGAGCCTCCTGCTGAGTATGGCCCTCATGCTCAACAATATCCCCAACGGTGTGGGCGCTGGCCTGTTGGGGCTCTCGACCTGGCTTACCACCCTGATGGTGGGGGTTCTCAGCGTGGTCACCTTCTGGGTGGGAATCGGCCTGGGCCGGAGTCTCGGGGTGCGCTGGCTGGGTCGGCACGCGGGCACGATTTCCGGCCTGTTGCTCGTGGTGATTGGTTTGGTCGAAATTATTCTGTCTTTGCCTCACTAGCTTCCGGAGAAAACTCCATGGAAAAAGCCAATGTCCTCTTCCTCTGCACCCATAATGCCGCCCGCAGCCAGATGGCCGAGGCCTTCCTGAAAAAGTTCGCCGGCGACCGCTTTGAGGTGTTCAGCGCCGGCTACGAACTCAGAGAAATAGACCCATATGTCAAACGGGTGATGGCCGAAGTCGGCCTTGATCTCAGCGACCAGCGCTCGAAAAGCGTCGTCGAATTCCTGGGGAAGATGACCGTCGGCTATCTAATTATCGTTTGCGACAAGGTAGAGGAAAATTGTCCCATAACCTTCCCCGGCTTTAGGTATCGGCTGTACTGGCCCTTTGAAGATCCGGTGGCTTGTGTCGGTTCGGAGGCAGAAAAGCTGGCAAAATTCCGGGAAGTGCGGGATCAGATCGCGGCCCGGCTAAAATTGTGGTTGCGGGAATTGGTCTGAGATAAATTTCTCCAGGTATCGAGGTTTGGCTGCGGTTTTTTGATTAGAAATGAGGATATATGGCCCACGAAAGCATTTTAGCGGTGGAAGATGACGAGGACATCCTGGAGCTCCTCAAATATAACCTGGCCAAGGAGGGCTACCGGGCAACCGCAGTCACTTCGGGGGAGGATGGCTTGCAACTCGCCCGTTCGACCACGCCGGACTTGATCTTGCTGGATCTGATGCTCCCGGGAATGGACGGCCTGGAGGTCTGCCGGAGGCTCAAGCTGGACGCCAAAACCCGGCAGGTGCCGATTATTATGCTCACCGCCAAAGGCGAAGAGGCGGACATCGTCAGCGGTCTGGAGCTGGGAGCGGAGGATTACATCACCAAGCCG
>JBIOJX010000222.1:0-4705 GCA_044451265.1 Desulfobaccales bacterium | reverse complement strand
GAAATATGGGGCGGGCCGTGCCCGCCATTTTCCTAAGGAACTTCAGCCGGAAACAGCTCCACCAACTCCAACGCCGCCAGGTTCCGCAGCGACACCATGGCCACCCGGGAGGCGTCGAGGTCCAGCACCGCGAAGCTGAAGGCGGGGTGCCGCCCCTCCTCCAGGGTGAAGGCCCCGGGGACGATGAGGTAGACGGTGTCCGGTTCCAGGGGCAGGCAGGCCTGGCGCGGCTGGAACTCCTGGGGCCGCACGGCGTCATTGATATAAAGGAGGCGGCTGAAGGGTGGGGCGAAGCGGGTGACGCAGGGCACGTGGGTGTGCCCGTGGCAGAGCAGCAGGGGCGGGCGGCAGGTGCGGGTCCCGTGGCCGTAAGCCCGCACCCGCTCGTTGAAGTGGGTCCAGATCAGGGCCCGGGTGTGGGCCAGGAAAATCCGTCCGGCCAATTCCTGGGCCACGCCGCAGGTGGTGGCTTCAGGCAGCTGGGGGCCGAAGACGTCGTATAGCCAATAGAGCCGGTTACCGGGGTCCATCTCCAGCCAGGCCCGGAACGGTTCCGGTTGGCAATCCCCCAGGCAGGCCAGGTGGCGCAGACCCTGACGCTGGAAAAAGGCCAGCAATAAAGGCAGGCCGACCCTGTAGGCGTGGGTATCGGCTACCAGGGCCAGCCTGTGCATGACTGCAAATTAGTTGCTATGATGTTGAGGGTTATCTGATGGGCCCGGGAGTGCAGGCATGGCTTTCAGTACCCTTGATCTCCTGCAGCAGCTTGGCCAGAAACTTCAGGGCCTCCTCCTTATCCTTGTCAATCACGATGGCCTCTATTTGCATCTTCTCCTGATCCGAAAAAACGATCTGTTTGTCTGCCATGGTCATCCTCATCTGGAAGGTGAAACCGGCCGGGAGGCCGGAATGTGGTTAATTGTTGTCAGTTTGCCAAAGGCAGAGGTAATCAACCTTGCCCGGGAGGTCCCTCTGCTGCCTTGGGTCCACAGGCGTGGCCAAGGTGCGCAGTTAATCGGTCCACCAACTCCGCCAAGTAAATTAAGGCCTCCTCCCCGTCTTTGTCGATGACGATGGCCTCGATCTTCATCTGCTCCTGAGCCGAAAAGACAATGGTTTTGTCTGCCATTAAAGCCTCTCCTTTTAAACTTCAGAGTGAAAACAATTTAAGCGCAGAGAGGGGCAGTGTCAATAGAACGGGAGATAATTGCCGAAACCAAAAAAATAAGGGATAATGCTATCAGCAAGTGGGCTGGACGGCCGGTCCGGCGGCGCGAGAAAAATTTTTGTGAGGGTCTTATATGCCGAAATTGATTACTGACCGCACCCGGCCGGTGTGCTGTCCCTTCTGCGGCGAGAAAGTGCTGCGGCCGGTGGAGTTGGAAGGCGGTACCTGGTATGATTTTGCCGGGGGCTTTTGCGACTGCGGGGCGGTCTTCGCCCTCGACCCCACGGCCCGCAACGGCGGCGCCGCTTTTTTGCAGGCCCTGGTGGTTGTCGCCGACGGCGACATGGACCAGGCTATGGGCCTGGCGGAAGGAGAGGACTACGACTGCGGCTATGTCCAGAATTACGACAGCCACCAGCACCGCCTGGACCCCAACGCCTTTGGGACCTTGTATTTCGTGCGCCCCCGGGCCCGGGCCGAAGATTAATTCTAGGGCGGGCCGTGCCCGCCGCTTTTGGCGGCCACAGGCCGCCATATGGTTTGCCCATTATCTCCCCTAAGGCGGACAGGCCTGAGTGGGACCTGGACCAGCGGGCCAGAAAAGGATTGACAGGGCCGCCTGAACGAAATATAAAAATTTCAGAGTTATGTCCAGGCGCAAGCCACCCAGACTCGACTGGGCGGCTTTTGTTATTTTGGGGGCCTTATGCGGCTGCTGATGATCGACAATTATGACTCTTTTACCTATAACCTGGTGCAGCTGTTCTACGAGTTCGACCTCGAGGTCCTGGTTTACCGGCACGACGCCATCACCCTGGTGGAGATCGAGGCCCTGCGGCCCGACTGGATTTGCATCTCCCCCGGCCCCAAGGCCCCGGAGCAGGCCGGGATCAGCAAGGCGGTGATTGCCCATTTTTATCGGCAAATTCCCCTTCTGGGGGTGTGCCTGGGCCACCAGGCCATCAACGAGGTCTTCGGCGGCGCCACGGTGCGGGCCCCGGTGCCGGTGCACGGCAAGCAATCCCAGGTCTTTCACCAGGGCCGGGGCCTGTTCGCCGGCCTGCCGTCGCCCTTCGCCGCGGCCCGCTACCACTCTCTCATGGCTGCGCCCAGCTCCCCGGAACTGGAGGTCACCGCCAGGAGCGATGACGGCGTAATCATGGGCCTGAGCCACCGGCGCTACCCTTTGCATGGCGTCCAGTTCCATCCTGAATCCTTCCTCACCAGTCACGGCCGGGAACTGGCGCAAAATTTCTTGGGAGTAAAACCGTAGGGGCGAACCTTGTATTCGCCCTGGGATTGTGGGCTAACACATGGTTCCCCCCTACAGAACTTTGAACTATGTTTGGAAAAATAGTAGATCTTGAAGTAAAAACTTTTTTGCCCCCGCCGGGGGTCCAGGACCTGGCGGACCTGTTCGTTGCCATCCGGCAGCGGCCTTATGCCATGCTGCTGTTGAGCGGCGGCGAACTGGACTGCGCCAGCTATTCCATTATGGGCTGGGACCCGTTCCTGGTGCTGCGCAGCCGAGGGGACCAGGTCCGTCTGCAAGGGGACCGGGGCCTCAAGGTTTGCCGGGGTAATCCTTTCCAGGTCCTGGAAGACTTGCTGGGGGCCCTGGAGCTGCCGGGGGAGACGCCGCTGCCACCCCTGGCCGCCGGCGGTCTGGGATTTTTGGCCTATGACCTGAAGAATCATCTGGAAAAATTGCCGCAAACCGCGCTGGATGATCTCAACCTTCCGGACCTGGTCCTGGCCTTTCCCCGGCGTCTGGTGGTGCACGATCGCCGGGGTGGGCGCTTTTGGCAGGTGAGAGTCACCTACGAGGATTCGCAAGGGCGCCGTTCCGCCCCGGAGGAGGGCGAGATCTGGCCCCCTGCCGTGCCCCTGGGCGCTTATCGGGTCGGCCCCCCCCAGAGCAACTTTACCCGGGAGGCCTATCTTCAGGGTCTCAGCCGTATCCGGGAATATATCCGCCAGGGTGACGTCTACCAGGTGAACCTGACCCAGCGCTTCTCGTTTCCGCTCTCCGGGGAGCCGTATTACCTGCTGCAGCGGCTTTTTGGGCTGAATCCGGCGCCGTTCTACGCCTTTCTCAATTGTGACGATTTCCAGATACTCTCCACTTCCATGGAGCGCTTCCTGTATCGCCGGGGGGATTATCTGGAGACCCGGCCCATCAAGGGCACCCGGCCCCGGGGGGCCACGCCGGCCGCGGATGCGGTCCTGCGTCAGGAATTGGCCGAGAGCCGGAAGGACGATGCTGAACTCTCCATGATCGTGGACCTGCTGCGGAACGACCTGGGCAAGGTCTGTCTGCCGCGGACGGTGCGGGTCCTGGAGCACAAGCGCCTGGAGGCCTACCAGAACGTTTACCACCTCGTGTCCATTGTCGCCGGCCGGTTGCAGCCGGAATGCAGCGCCGTCGATATCCTCAGGGCCACCTTCCCCGGCGGCTCCATCACCGGCTGCCCCAAGATCCGGGCCATGGAGATCATCGACGAACTGGAGCCCCACGTGCGCCACGTCTATTGCGGGGCCATCGGCTACCTGGGGCTGCACCGCAACCTGGACCTCAACGTGGCCATCCGCACCGCCATTATTTCCAAAGGCCAGGCCCATTTTGCCGTGGGCGGCGGCGTGGTCTACGATTCCCGGGAAGAAGACGAATACGAAGAAACCCTGCACAAAGGGCGGACCCTGTTCCGGCTCATTGAGGGCGACCTGTGAGGAGTTACATTTTGAGTTGCCTTGAAAAGATGGTCTCACGCCAAGGCGCAAAGGCGCAAAGACGCTATTATGCAAGAATTCGTCTGGCTCAATGATGCGTTGATCCCCCTGGATCAGGCCCGGGTGTCGGTCAACGACCGGGGTTTCCAGTATGGCGACGGCCTGTTTGAAACCATTCGGGCCGAAGCGGGGACTGTATATTTTTTAGAGGAGCACCTGGCCCGGCTGGAAGCGTCGGCCGGGGTTTTTCGGCTGGCTTTCCCTACAGGCTTTTCCTGGGAGGAGCGCCTGAACCGGTTGTTGGCGGCCAACGGCCTGGAGCGGCGCCCGGCCCGGGTGAAGATTCTTTTGAGCCGGGGAGAGGTCCCTGGCGCGGGCTTGCCCGAGGCCAGCCGTCCCACCCTGGTGATTTGGGCCCAGCCTTACGCGCCGCCCCCGCCGGCGGAGTACGCCGCCGGCTGGCCGGTGGTCGCCTTTCCGGAGCGGCGCTCCAGCTTCATCGGCCGCCACAAGAGCCTCAATTACCTCTTTTACCTGGCGGCCCGGCAGTATGCCCTGGACCACGGGGCGCAGGAGGCCATCATCCTGGAGGCCGACGGCCTGGTGTCGGAAGGCTCTGCCACCAGCCTGGTTTATCTCCAACACGGGAAGTATTTCACCCCGACCGCGGCCAGCGCCTTGCCCGGGGTGACGGTGGCGGCCCTGGCCCGGGGATTGAATCGTCGCGCCCTTTCCTTGGAGACCGTGCCGACCACCTTAGGGCAGCTCCGGAAGGCCGAGGGCGTCTGGCTGGCCAACGCCCTCATG
>JBIOJX010000221.1:0-4720 GCA_044451265.1 Desulfobaccales bacterium | reverse complement strand
GCCGTAGACCATGGAGAGACCCAGCCCCGTGCCCTTGCCCTGCTCCTTGGTGGTAAAGAAGGGCTCGAAAATCCGCTCTCTGGATTCTTCAGTCATGCCGACCCCGGTATCGCTCACCGCCAGAAGCACGTATGATCCCGGCTGGACCTCCAGGTGCCGGCCGGCATATTGGGCATCCAGTTCCACATTGCCGGTTTCAATGGTAAGTTTGCCCCCTTGAGGCATGGCATCCCGGGAATTGAGGGCCAGATTGAGGATGACCTGTTCGATCTGTCCGGGATCGGCCAGGACCAGGCCCAATTCGGCAGCCGGAAGGGTGAGGAGAGCGATATCCTCACGCAGCAAACGCCGCAGCATCTTATCCAGATTACTGATGACTTCGTTGAGATTCAGCGGCTTGGGTTGAATGATTTGCTTCCGACTAAAGGCCAGGAGCTGCCGCGTCAGGGAAGTAGCCCGGTCCGCGGCCTTCTTGATTTCCTCCACATCCTGTCGGTGAGGGTCGGTTGCCTCCAGATCGTCTATGAGAAGGTCACAGTAGCCGCCGATGGCGGTCAACATATTATTGAAATCGTGGGCCACCCCGCCGGCCAGCCGCCCCACTGCCTCGATCTTTTGCGCCTGGCGTAATTGTTCTTCGCTGCGCTGCAAGGCTTCTTCAGTCTTTTTGCGCTCGGTGATATCCCGAAAATATTCGATAACCCCGGTGGTCTCCCCGGAGGCCGGATCTACCATGGGGAAGGTGTAGAGTTCCACCCAGACGGGCGCCCCCAAACTGGTGGCGGGGTTGAGAAAAATCAAGTGCCTCGCCTCTCCGGTTGCCATGGCCTCGAGACTGGGACAAGGTTCACATGGGCGCTCGCGGCCATGGAAGGCGGCGTAGCATTTTTTCCCCACCAGAGGCATGGCTTCGGCAAACCAGCGTTCCGCCGCTGGATTAATCCCTATTATATTCAAGTCCTTATCCAAGATCGCCAGGCCATCCTGAATGCTGTCAAAAATGCCGGCCAGGAAACGCTCCCCCTTCCGGATAGTCTCCTGGGCTTGCTGCAAGCCGTCGATGTGTTGGTGGATGGCGGACAGTAGCAAGGCGAAGGCTTGCGCCAGGGTTTGGATCTCATTCCCCCGCTCCTGCCAGGACAAATCCTTACTCGTATATTCTTTGATTTCACTAATGGCCAGTCTTTGCAGTCTCTTTAAAGGGCGGATAATGTACAGGGTGAGCCCGGACCCCAAAGCCACCACCGCCAGGAATATGGGCAGAAAACTGGAATAGAGTTGCTGCCGCTTTTGGCGAAGCAACCGGGAGGTTTGGTTGAGGTCGGAATTGATGACCAGACAGAGCACTTCGTCTTCAACTCTTAAGGGAGCATACAGGAAGCTCAGGTTATTGGCATAGTCGAGCTCAAATAAAGCGGTTTTTTCCGTCACGCTCTGGCTCATCATTTTGGGATTGATCAAGTTCTTTTGGGCGGGCGGCAACGAACTGGCCAAGATTTTGGCGTCCAGGCCGAAGGAAATAGCCGTGTGCGTGGCCGCGGCAATCCTTTGGGCGAACTTGTCCCATAAGCGGTCACCCACGATGACCACGCCACTGAAGTCACCGTCATGGTATATCGGGGTTAAGGCCCGAATGGCCACACCCCGCGGCCCCCGGGACGCGGCCACGATGGCCTGGCCGCTCAGGGCCTCATCCATCCCCCAAGCCAGATGAAGATCGCCTCGCTCGGCCGGGGCATTGGCGCGATAAAGCACCACTCCGCGGACATCGGTGACCACAAAGATATCCGCACCCAGTTGGGGATATAATTCGTTCATTACGTTAATTAAAAGCCGGGAGTCGTGGTCGGACTGGTAATAGAGAGACAAGGCGGTGGATAGTTCATGGTTTTTGCCGACCATTTTCGATAATCTGGAAAGGTAAGTGATATCCTCCTCAATTAAAGAATTGATCGAAAAGTAGACGCTGTCAGCCCTGTCCCGTTCCCGCGCCTCGAGGGCGCTGCGCAAACTGTGAATGTTGATGTAGTAGCCGACATATAACGTGCAGCAGGATACGACTGTCAGCAGGATAATAATAGGTATGGCCAGACTGTTCTTTAATCTCATCATTATTTCGGCTCGGCGGGGATCAGCCCATATTTCTCTATTCTGGTCCGGGCCTCATTGGAAAAGACAAAGTCCAGAAAATTTTGGGCTAATTCAGGCAGGGAGCCTTTCTTGGAGACCAAGGCATAAGTCATGGTGGCCCGGTAGTTGCCATTCTTGAGGTTCGCGGCACTGGGCGCGATGCCGTCAAGGGCCAGGGCCTTGAGAGAACTCTCCGCGTGGATTCCACTCCCGGCCGCCATGCCGATGCCGTTTTTATATTTCTTCAGCAAAGCCACCATCTCAGCATCGTGATAGGCTATTTTGCTCTCAGGCCCGAAGCGAATATTTTGAAACTCCTTAAAGTAGAACTGAACGGTGGTTAAGATGGCATCGGCGGGGTCTCGAATAATCACCCTGATGGGACCATCGGGGCCTCCCACGTCCCGCCAGTTGGTGATTTTTCCGGAAAAGATCTCGACCAGTTGCGACAAGGTCAGATTATTGACCACGACATTGGCGCCCACGGCAAAAACCACCGCGTCCGTGGCAAAGATCCGATATTGGAAATTCGGGTCGAGTTTTTTATCCAGCGGCACCACAATCCGAGCCAAGACGCAATGATCGCTCAAGAGGGCGCGCAACCCACCCCGGGAGCCGACACTGGGAGGAATGCTCACCTCTAAGCCAGGGTGGGCGGCATTAAAAGCGCCAGCCAGCTCCTGCAGGATGGCTTCGCAGGAGCCGGTGCCGGGGATCACCAGGGTTTCGGCCGCCAGCCCGGGGACCTGCCAGGTCAGCAGCCAACCCAACAACAGAACCATCCTTGCCATTCGCCGCGCCTTTCAAAACCGAAATTTTGAGCGGTTCAGGTATGTAATCGGTATGTAAAGAAATGCACTTAAATCGAGGGTTGCAGAAGGCGGCGGTGCGAGGGTTGCAGCTAAGCGTCGGCGCCAACAGGGGGAACCGAAACCCCTTAGGTCCTAATGGCGTGATTTTGCTTCGGGGTCTTCCAGGCGGTACTTGATGGCCACGGCCTCCGCTTTGGTGGCCGGAGCCCGGCAAATGATGATGGCGTCGGCCCCGATGGACTTGGCCTTGTTAGTGAGCTGGGCCAACTCGGTCGGAGAGACATTTTGAGAGGATTGAGAGGCAGGGCTTTGCAGCACCGCGAAGGCCTGGTATGGCCTGGAGGGCGGCTCCGAAAGGACCTCCACCGCCGCGGTGGGGGGATACTTAACCCCCATGAGAGAGGTGTAGGCCGAGAGATCTACATGCTGGGGGGACAGGCTCCCCACCCCCAGGTAATTGGCCTCATTGGCCGCGGCAAAATAAGCCTTGGCCTCATTGGAAGGATATTTTTCGTTGACCCCGGCGCAGCCCCAGGCAGTCAGGGCCAGGAAGAGCCACAACCCCAGGCGTTTTCCAGTATTCATTTCCCCCCTCCCCCGAGTTCAGAGAAATGTCATTTCCGGATTAAATCTATTGTTTGTTCATTATTAACAATAACAAAAGAAATAGTCAACAACAAAAGTAATAGTCAAGGAGAAACTGGACAGAAAATAGGAACGGCTAAAATTCCAGTTGGGGAGGTGGCGGTTAATTACAACGGTTCACCCTTGATGATCTTTTCTGGGGTGGTGGTAACCATAGCCAGGGCCTGGGTCTGGCCCACCAGGGAAGAGGCTGCTTCCAGGGCCTTGCTCAGCAGGGGGGGCCGGAAACTGGGACTGTGGGCATCGCTGGCCAGAATATGGCAGTAGCCTTTCCGCAACATTTCCCGGGCGGCCCGGGCCACCTGCCGTCCGAAACCACCGGTTAGACTGGTGGCGGTTAATTGCACCAGGCACCCCAGATCGATCAGGCGCCGCAGCTTCTTGGGCATCTCCAGGAAGATGAAGTGGCGTTCGGGATGGGTGATGATCGGAATGATCCCCTTGGAACTGAGGCGGAAACAGATATCTTCGGTGGCCGGGGGCAGGGAGGAATCGGGAAACTCCAACAGCAAATAGCGCCTGCCGTCATTGATGGTGAAAATCTGATTATTTTCCAGAAGCTGCAGGCCCTCAAAGCACAAGGGAAAATCGCAGCCGGGGAGGATTTCCAGGTCAAGGCCGGCGGCCGCGAGTTTTTGTTTAAATTCCCGGATTTTATCGAGTATTATCTCTTTGTGGTTCACTTCGGCCAAGTTGACGGTGCGATGCCGAAACAGATGGGGACTGGCCACCATGGTGCGAATACCGTCCGCCACCGCCATCCGGGCCATCTCTAGCGAGTCCTCCCAGGTGGCAGCGCCATCGTCCAGGCCCGGCAGGATATGGGAATGAATATCAATCACGATATGGATAATTCGCTGACAATTATTCTAAGGTTCATATTTTATCTCAAATTTAATCTGCCGCCAACCATAGTTCTGCGCCGTCAGGCGGTGAGCTGATGATGCGCCGCGGAGCAGTCCCGTAAGGCCTGATCGAGAACCTCGATCCCCAGGCCCGGACCGGAAAGGTGGGGAGCCAGGCCCCCAGGCCCAAAAACCACCGGTTGGGCCACTGGTTCCCGCGCGAACAGGAAGGGCGAAAAAGAGCCTTCCAGATAGACTAATTCCGGGGCGCAGGAGGCAAAGTGACGG
>JBIOJX010000220.1:0-4723 GCA_044451265.1 Desulfobaccales bacterium | reverse complement strand
GACGTAGCTGGGGAACTCGGCGGCGGAGGTGGGGGCCAGGGCGTAGGCCAGGATGACGGCCAGGAGGTTGCCGCCGAGAAAGAGGGCCAGGAAGAGGGTAGGGGAGGTCCAGAGGCGCCGGCCGGCGTTGAGGCCCGCCAGAAGCACGGCGGGCCAGAGGAAGCCGAAGTAGTAAGGCTGAATCAGGGCCGCGGCCAGGAACGAGATGGCCAGGACGAATTGCTGCGGGTAAAAGGCCTGGATGTGGTCGGCGCCGATCTGGAGGTTTTGGTGGATGGAGAAGAGGCGCCAGGGGAGGTAGCCCAAGAGCAATCCGGCCAGGGGGAGGCTCAAGAGGAGCAGGCGGCGTAAGAATCCGGGGGGGCGCAGCCAGGCCAGGGTCAGGGCCGCGGCCAGGATGAGGGTGGCCGCCAGGGGCGGGCCTTCGTACTTGCACCAGGCCATACCGGCCAGAAAGAAGGCGGTCAGGGCCAGACTGCCCGGAGGGGCCTGGTCTGCCAACCACAGGTAAAGCAGGCCCGCGGCCCCCAGGGTGAAGAAGGCCAGGGGCAGGTCGGCGTAAGCGATGTAAAGATGCACGATAAAGACCGTGCCGTTCAGGGCCAGGAAGGCGGTGAGCCCCAGGGCCTGGGTGCGGCTCAGGCCCAGACGCCGGGCCAGGGAGAAGAGCAGCCCCAGGAGCAGGGCGCCCCAGATGGGAAAGAGCCCCTGGACCAGGTGGTCGTTGATCCGGCCCAGGCAGAAATAGAGATAGCCCAGGAGCAGGGGGAGCAGGTTGGGGTAATAATTGTGGGCCTCGATGCAGGTGAGGTCCACGCCCCGGGTGGCGTAAAAGATCTTGGCCTTGCAGCCCCAGGTGGCGATGGCGTCCCAGGCCCACATGGGGTAGAGGATGGCCCGGAGCAAGGCATAGAGGAGCATCAGCGCCAGCAGGCCGAGGAAGAGCCAATCCCAGCCCTGAAGGTGGAAAAACCCCGGTGATGGGAGCGCCTTCAGGTCTCCGAGGCAGGCTCGGCGGCCCCGGGGCGTGAGGAGCAGGGCCGCGGCCAGGGCCAGCAAAGGGCCGAGGATCAGGGCGAGGCCGTAAGGGTGGCCCAGCCAGGTGAGGGCCAGCATCCAGAGGGTCAGGAGGACGACCCCGGCCCCGAAGCTGAAGGCCAGGCGCTCCAGGGGCCGGAACTCCCGAGGTTGGCGCAGGGCGGCCGCCAGCAGGGCATATCCCAGAAAGACCACCAGACCCAGGCCTCCCAGGAAGCGCAGCAGGCTGAGGGTCGGGTCAATCATAGAAGCCCCAACGGAGACGGGTGTAATCGACCCGGTAGGCTCGACCCGGGCCCGGGACGTCCAGCGGCTCCAGCGCCCCCGACCGGAGGGCCGCCTGGACCCCCGACCCCAGGGGCTGGGGGCGGTCCCGGATAAGCAAAAACGAGGCCTGCTCTTGATGGAGGGCGTAAAACAGAAAGGCCGCCGGCGCCTCCGGGGCCATCAGGATATGGCGGCGGGGGGCCAGGAAGTAGCGGACCTCGATCTCCTTGCCGGCCTCATAATTATCCAGGAAGACATAGGCGGCGTCGGGGGGGATGACGGCGGACAGGGCTTGGGCCCAAGGGTATAGGGGGTCTTCGGTGCGGATGGCCGCGCCCACGTCCCGTTGGCCGATCCGGCGGGCCAGGTCCCGGACTTCCGGCCCGAAATGCCAGCAAAGCCAGAGGATTTGGACGCCCCAGAGCGCCAGGATAGTCCGGAGCAGGGTGGATTTCCGATTCCTTAACATATATTTGGAGACCGAGGACGGGAGACGGGAGACGGGAGCAAAACCCCGGTCTTCGGTCTCCGGTCTTCGGTCTTCTTTTTAATCCCAGAAGCGGAACCGGACGATATGGCAGACCGCGGCAAGGCCGTCCCGCCAGGTGATCTTCTTGCCGTGGGCGTAATCCCGGCCGTGGTACTGGATGGGGACCTCGTAGATGCGCCAGCCGCCTTTGGCGATCTTGGCGGTGAGTTCCGGCTCCACCCCGAAGCGGTCGCACTTGATCTGCAGGCCCTTGAGAACCTCGGCCTTGAAGACCTTGTAGCCCACCTCCATGTCCGAGAGATTCAGGTTGGTGAACATGTTGGACAGGGTGGTGACACAGCGGTTGCCCATATAATGCCAGAAAAACAGCACCCGGTGTGGGCCGCCGCCGATCATCCGGCTGCCGTAGACCACATCCGCCAGATTCTGCTCGATGGGGTCCAGCAGGGCGGGGTAATCATGCGGGCGGTATTCCAGGTCGGCGTCCTGGATGAGGACCACGTCGCCGGTCACCTGGGCGAAGCCGGTGCGCAGGGCCGCGCCCTTGCCCTGATTGCGCTCGTGGTAAAAGACCTTGACGTCCTCATACTCACCGGCCAGACGGCGCAGGATGTCCCGGGAACCGTCGGTGGAGGCGTCGTCCACCGCGACAATTTCTTTGTTGTACGGCGTGAGCTGCACCAGGCGGAAGATTTCTTCCAGGGTGTCTTTTTCGTTGTAAACCGGAATAACGATGCTCAGCTTCATATGGGTCTCAACTCCTGAAAATAATCAATAATTATATAACTTAACTTGAGGCAAAGGGGAGTTTTTTGTGAAAAAGACGGGAGACCGGAGACGGAGGACGGGAGCAAATCCCGGTCTCCCGTCCCCGGTCGCCGGTCCTAGCCGCCGATGCTGACCATGGTTCGGCCGGGAAGGGTGGCAGCGGAGACGCCGACCTTGGCGCCGGAATTTTTCCACTTGATGGCCTCCCGGAACAGGCGGCCCAGGGAGGCGTCATCGGCCCCCTGGCGCAGGGGGGTCTTCAGGTCCAGTTCCCGGGTGGCGAAGAGGCAGGGCCGGAGAGAGCCGGCGGCGGTGAGGCGCAGGCGATTGCAGGTGGGACAGTGGTGGTCGGTCACCGAACTGATGAAGCCCAACTCACCTTGGAATCCCGGGATCCGGAAGATCCGGGCCGGGCCGGCGGTGGCGGGCTGGGGCACGGGCTCCAGGGGACCCAGGGCCTGCAGCCGCTGACGTACCGCCGCCATGGGCAGGAAATGCTGTTCCCAGTGATTTTGCTCTACGGTGGGCATGAATTCGATGAAGCGCACCTGGATGGGGTGGCTCCGGGTCAGCCGGGCAAACTCCAGCAGTTCGTCGTCGTTGAGGCCCTTGAGCACGACGCAGTTGATCTTGATGGGGCTGAATCCCAGGGTGAGGGCGGCCCCGATCCCGGACTGGACGTCGGCCAGGTGGTCGCCGCCGGTGAGTTCCCGGTAGCGCTCCCGTTGCAGGCTGTCCAGACTCAGGTTGAGGTGGCGCAGCCCGCTGGCATAAAGGTCAGGGGCCAGTTCCGGGAGCAGCACCCCGTTGGTGGTGAGGCAGACCTCGTCAAGACCCGGGACGCGGTGCAGGTGGTGGATGAACTCCACGACGCCCTTACGCACCAGGGGTTCGCCGCCGGTGACCCGGACCTTGCGAACGCCCACGCGGGCGGCCACCCCGGCCAGGCGCAGCAGCTCTTCATAGCGCAGGATTTCCCGGCACGGCAGTTTCTCCCAGCCTTCCTGCGGGGTGCAGTAGAAGCAGCGGAGATTGCAGCGGTCGGTGATGGAGAGGCGGAGGTAGTTGATATCGCCGGGCAAGACTATTTTACCTCAACTTTATTTACGCAGACCAAGCAGGCAAAGCAGGAGCTTTGCCAAAAATGCGGTTCCCAAGCGGAGCTTGGGAACCAGAAACTCGCCAGCACAGGCTGGAAAGCCTGTGCTACCAGTCATTGCACCTGGAACTGCGTCTCTTTTTCGCTCAGGGCATAACCGGTGCTGACCTTGGTCTTCAAGGTATAGACGCCGGGTCTGGCGTTGGCCGGGAGGGTGAAATCCACCTCCTGGAGCCAGGTGCCGTTGAGCTTGCGCATCTCCATGCTCTTGGTCCGGCCCAGGGATTTACCCTGGAAAGAGATATCCCGGGTGATGGCCACCGGGATGGCCACGGCATCCGGGGTCAGGATGGTATAGGTGGTGGCCAGGACCATAGACTGGCCGGCTTTGGCTTTGTCAGGCCGCACCTCGACGCCGTCCAGGCGCAGGACGCAGCCGCTGGTGGAGCAGTAGTTCTCCCGGGCCACGATTTCCTCACGGCCCTGGCGGCTGGCTTCCCGGTCGCCGCCGTAAGCCCCCCAGGTGTAATCGCCCCAGGAGCTATCCAGGAGTCGGGTCTGGGCCCCGGCCTGGGTAATGCCGAAGAGAGCCAAGCCGATTAACCCTGCCAATCCCAGCCCAACCAGAGAACGACGATTTTGGCGCATAAAAAAATCTCCATTTTTCCCGGGCGGTTGACGATTTCACTAAAGCACCAGTCCCGATACCTTAATTTTAAAGCATCGGGTCGGAAAAACGAAGCCGGATTTTTAAAAAAGAGTAGCCAGTAGCCAGAGGTCAGTAGCCAGCAACCTCCTTGCCTTTGCCTAAGTTACCGAATACGAAGAAAATTTCAGAAATTAGCGGGTGAATGAGCTTATTTTTCGAGAGGCGAACGTGCCGCGGTTGATCCGGGGGAAGCGGAGGCTAAACGGCCAGGGCCACCTTTGAGCCACCCCCCGGCAATGAAAGCTCCGACGAGGGCGGTTCGAGAACCGCCCCTACAGCAGGAAAAGTGCGCCAGGGGCAGCATGGATGGCAGGCACGGAGGCCCGCCCCACCAAGGCCAGCCCTACAAAGG
>JBIOJX010000219.1:0-4737 GCA_044451265.1 Desulfobaccales bacterium | reverse complement strand
GTCGATGGCAATGCTGGCCTGGTCATAAACGTCTTTTAATATGAGGAGGTGGCTTCATTGCGCTTCCAGGGCCGCCAGCCGTTTTTGCAACTCCCGGTCCCGCTGCCAGCGGGCCGTGACGTCCCGGATGATGGCCGCGGCGCCCAGGATTTGGCCGGCCTCGTCCCGCACCTGGGTGAGGGTGAATTCCAGGGAAATCCGGCGACCGTCTTTGGTCAGGCCCGGCACCGCCAGCAGGTCTTTGGCATACTTGCTGACCCCTGCGGCCATCACCCGGCGGTAGCCCTCGTGATGCCGGGCTCGCAGGTTCTCGGGGATGATCAGGTCCAGGGAGCGGCCCAGGGCCTCGTCCGGTCCATATCCGAACATCTCGACCGCGCCGGCGTTCCAGAGGCGGATGGTCCCTTCCCGGTCCGCCACAATGATGGCGTCCCGGCTGGCCGCCACCAGCCGTTGACTCAGCCATGCTGGGGAGAAGTCGGTCATAATGCGGCAAAGATAGCAATATCTTTATAATTTTTCAGCTAAAATTCTCGGGGGTCACGGCTGTATTTGCTTTTTTCCCCATCCTGTTTTAACTTCTCCATAAACGCGGCCGGCTCTGAGTGGCTACCCGGCTCCCGGCCTGGGCTGACTGCCGAAGGTCGCCAGCTTAAAGAGGATCCTGCCATTTTCGAAACCATAGTCCTGGCCACCGACCTGTCTCCCGCCTGGAACGAAATCGTCGCTTGCGGCCGGGAATTCTGCGGCCTGGGAGCTTCCCGGGCCATCCTGACCCACGTGGCGGCCCCGGGCCATTCCCCCGGGGCGGAGGCGGAGGCCGGCGCCGAAATCGAGTCCTACCTCAGGGTTCAGGCACGGCAATTGGCGACCGCCGGCCTGGAGGTGATTCTCGAAACCCCCGGCGGCCCGCCGGCTCAGTCCCTGAATCAGATGGCCCAAAGGCATGACGCTTCCCTCATCGTCTTGGGCACCCACGGCAAATCCCTGTGGCGGGAGGGAGTTTTGGGTTCCTTTTCCAGCGCGGCCTTGCATCAGGCCCTCTTTCCCATCCTGCTGCTGCCGGTGCGGGTAGCGAAACGCAGTTCACCCCACTGCCTCTGGCGGTGTGCCGAACTGCTGCGCCACGTGTTATTTCCCACCGATTTTTCCGAAATCGCCGCCGAGGCCTTGCTGGCCCTGGAGCTCTTAGCCCGGAGCGGGGTAGCCCGGGTCACCCTATTGCATGCCTTGGAGATCCATCTGAATGAACTGCTGGCCCCGAATCTGGCGGTGGCCCCCGAGGCCCCGGAATACAACTCTCTGGAGATTTTGAAGAACCGCCTGGAAGCCGCCGGCGTCCTTCGGGTCCAGACCCGGGTGACTCCGGGCCACCCCTATAGCGTCATCCTGGAGGCCGTCCGCAGCCTGGACATTTCCCTCGTCGTTATGGGCACTCAGGGCCGGGGGGTTCTGGCGGAGATCTTCCTGGGCAGCGTGGCCCACAATATCTCCCGGGTGGCCGACTGCCCCATGTTGTTGATCCCCTGGCTGAAAAGGTAAGTCTGAGTTTCGAGTTCCGAGTTTTTAGTTTTCAAGTACCCCTCTGCCAAACATGCACTGCTCAAAAATATAGGGGCGGGTTGAAAACCCGCCCCGGCTTTTGCTCGAAACTCGAAACTTGAAACTTAGGGATGGATGGTCATTACCGGACAAAGGGCCCCGGTCACCACCTTGTCGGCCACGCTGCCGAAGAAGACCCGCTCCAGGCCCTTGCGGCCGTGGGCGCCCATGATGATGAGATCGATGTTCTCCTGTTTGGCCAGCTCCAGGATCTTTTCCGCCGGTGAGCCCATCAGGACCCGTGTTTCCAGCTTGGGAAAATTCTTGAACTGGTCCTTGGCAGCCGCGGCCATCCGCTTTTGGGCGGCCTCTTGGGCCTCCTCCTGGAAACTCTGGATGTTGCCGTGGGGCACGTAAAAGGTGGAGTAGCTGGAGAGATCCTGGGCAACAAAGACGATGTATAGGGTGGCGCCGAACTTTTCCACGAAGGTGGAAACCCAGGGTAGCAGGGTGTCGTAGTTTTCGGCGAAGTCGATGGGAAACAGGATTTTCTTTACTTGCTTCATGAGTTAGGCCCCCTATGCTTATTTTCCGTTTTGGAACAGCAATTTATAGTGTAAACTAATTAGTGAGCCTGGTGTTGTCAAGACCAAAACCGAGCCTGAAAGATCATGGGGCCGGGGAAGGGCCAAATATTCCGGTCAATCCCGCAAGATGCAAAATCCCTGCAAAAAACCCTTGCCAAACAGCTTTCAGGTTATTATATTTCCCCAGCGTCTACCCTGTCGGGGGCGGGCTGACTTCATCAGGAATTGGGGTGAGTACCATCGGCGAGATGCGTTTCGGTCGGGATCATATCTGGGTCCGGATGGATGACGATATTCAGGCCACCATCGGCCTAACCGATTATCTCCAGGAGAAGCTGGGCGAGATTTACAGCATCCGGCTCCCCGAAGAAGGCGAGGATTTTCTCAAGGACGAAGCCTTTACCGTCATCGAGGCGAAAAATGGTCGCCGCGAATTGAAGGCCCCGGTCTCTGGGGAGGTAATGGAAGTCAATTACGAAGCCGTGGAAGTGCCGGAGATCATCAACGAAGACCCCTTGTCCGAGGGTTGGCTGGTCAAGGTGGAACTGACTTCCAGCCATGAATTTGACGAACTCTTAACCGAAGAGGAATACGAAGACTTCCTGAGCGAAGCGGAAGACCTGGAAGAAGACTGAAGTATAGTTGACTGCGCCAATTCACTCCCCCCTTCAGAATTTTCCATCGAGCTCACGATGCCCCGGCCGGCGGGTCGGGTGATCTGAGACTACACGGAACCCATGTCCAAATCAACCCAGCAAGCCAAGCCCAAATCTGCGGTGTGGGGGTGGTTGACCTCCATCCGTCTCACGGTCTTTCTGCTCCTGATCCTGGCCGGCGTGGCGGTCATCGGCACCGTCATCCAACAAGACCAGTCTCCGGAGTTTTATTTCGCCAATTACGGCGAATTTTGGGGCGCCATCATCTCGCGGGGCGGCCTCTCGAGCATCTACTACCGCGCCTGGTTCCTGGCGCCCATCACCCTCCTGGCTTGCAATATCCTGGCCTGCATCATCCACGGCCTGCCCCGGGCCTGGCGGCGCTCCTTTACCCCCCTCACCGCGGAAGTGGCCCTCACCCTGCCGGAGCGGGCCAAGCTCAGTTGGCCGCGGAGCACCGACCCCCGGCCCCTGGTGGCCGGCGCCTTGCGCCGGGAACTGGGCCGCACCCACCATCAGGTCCTGGCGGATAAAGAGATCTTTTTCCATGAAAAAGGCTGCTTCCGGCCCCTGGGACCCTACCTGGTGCACCTGGCCTTGTTGCTTATTCTGGCCGGAGGCCTCATCGGCAAGTTCTGGGGCATTGAAGGCAGCCTGCCGATAGTGCAAGGGCAGGAAGTGGAGGCCTTTCAAGTGGGCGACACCTTGGTGCCCCTGAATTTTCAGGTGCGCCTGGACCGCTTCCAGGTGCTTTACTATGAAGATGGCAGCATGCCCAAGGAATTTCGCTCCGACCTTACCTTCAGCCAAGGCGGCAAGGAGGTGTTGAAGGCCGTCTGCCGGGTGAACGAGCCGGTGACCTTTGGCGGTCTCACCTTCTATCAGGCCTCTTACGGCAGCCAGCCCGAGGGTCCGGTTACCCTGAAGGTAACCTATCAGGAGCGCCAGGAAACCATTACGGCCCCCTTCCGCCAATTGGTGGACCTGCCCGGCGGCGGCGGCAAGATCATGATCAGCAAGGTGGACGGCAACCTCCAGGGCTATGGTCCGGCCGTTCAGGGCGCCTTCATCACCGGCCGCGGCATGGGAGGCCATGAAATGTTCATGATTTTCAAGGACCATCCCGAAATGAACGAGCCGACCGGTCTGATCGGTCCCTACCGCCTGGCGCTGGAGTCGGCTCCGGTGCAAGATTATTCAGTATTCCAGGTGAAACGCGATCCCGGCGTCCGCTGGGTTTATGCCGGTTTTCTCCTGTTTTTTCCGGGATTTTACCTGGCCTTTTTCCGGCCCCACCAGCGTTGGGCCGTAGTCCTGGAAGAGTCGCCCAAGGGCGGCTGGCAGGGGCGCCTGCTGGGAGCGAGTCCCCGGGCCCGGGAGGACTTCGAACTCCGCCAGGCCCGACTTCTGGAAGAATTTAAGAAGGATAGGTCATCATGAGTCAAATCTTGGGCGTGGCGATGTTGCTCTATTTAGGGGTGGCCATCGTCTTTGTCATGGCCGAGTTGTGGTCCGCCCCCCGCTTGCAGGTGGGCGGCCGGGGCCTGTTCTGGCTCGGCCTGGCGTTGCAAACCGGGGCCCTCCTCGGCCGCTGGGTCTCTTCTTACCAGTTAGCCACTGGCCACACGCCGCCGGCGGTCTTCCTGGACCGGCTGAGCCTGATCATCATGCAGGCGCCGTTGTCCAACCGCTACGAATCCCTGGTCTTTTTCGCCTGGAGCCTGCCGGCCGTCGGGCTGATCGCCTTCCGCAAAAATCTGCAGGGTTGGCTGGGCTCCGTGGTCGCCATCCTGGCCTGCCTGCTCCTGGCCTACGCCTCTTTCGGCGGGGCCGATGCCAATATCCAGCCCCTGATGCCGGCCTTGAAGAGCAACTGGCTCCTCATCCACGTGATGACCGCCTTTCTGGGCTATGCCTCCTTCTCGGTGGCCTTCGGCGCCGCCCTCCTCTAC
>JBIOJX010000218.1:0-4745 GCA_044451265.1 Desulfobaccales bacterium | reverse complement strand
CCTGGTCGTAAATCTTCTTGGCCGCGATATCCAGGGGAAAGGCGTTGGCGTTGACTCCGAGCATCAGGGCGATGTCCGGCTTGCGGATGTCCCGGGAATATCTCCGGATGAGATCCTGGCGGAAGGCCTCCGGCGTCAGGCCGGCGGCCGGGATGTCCCCCAGGAGCGGCAGCGACACCTTGCCGTCGGAGCGGATCCGGGCCCCGATATTCAATTCCGGGTTATAGACGAAGCGCAGGTCGAAATAGTCCCCTTCCTTCAGCACCTGGCTATATTTGGTCCGGGCCACGAAATCCCGGTATTTCCTGGCGACGGCCTCCTGCAGTTCCCGGGTGGTCAGACCGAAGGCGGTGACCTCGCCGGCCAGATTCAAGGCCAGCTTGCCGTCCGAACGCACCGGCGCCTGGCTGAGATTCAGCTCCGGGTTATTGGGAAAGGTGATGGTTAGAAGGTCACCCCTGAGGATGCGGTAGGACTCGACCTCCACCGGTCCGGGGGGCGGCGGCGGCATTTCCGGATAGGCCACCTGCCGGACCCCGGTGCCCACTCCCCCGGGGGCGCAGGCCATCACCAGGAACACCATAAGCGCGGCTGCTGGTTGGCAGTTAAATTTCATGGGCCTGAGGCTCTCTATGGTTAAAAAGACGGAGAACGTTAGTGACGGATCTCAGCGCCGTCTTCCCTAAGATCTTCACATCCAGCCAGAGACTGGCTTCGTTGACATAGGTCAGATCGTGGAGAATCCATTCGTTGAACTCGTTCTTGGTGTGGGCCAGAACTTGCCAGAGACCGGTCATTCCCGGCCGCATGGACAGCCGGGCGTCCCGCCACCTGGGGTTGAAGCGCATCTCCTCGATGGCTAAAGGCCGCGGGCCCACCAGACTCATCTCCCCCTTCAGCACATTCCACAATTGGGGCAATTCATCCAGGTCGGTGTTCCGGAGCAGCTTGCCCAGCCGGGTTACCCGCGGGTCTTGGGCGATCTTGAACACCGGCCCGTCAGCCTCGTTCAGGTAGCGAATCCGACGCTTGACGTCCTCAGCCTCCGCCACCATGGAGCGGAATTTAAACATATCGAATTGGACCCCATTTTTGCTGCACCGCACCTGTCGGAAGATAGCCGGGCCCGGCGATTCAAGTTTGATGGCCAAGGCAATAATCACCATCAGCGGCGCACAGACAACCAGGGCCACGGTGGAGAAAATCACATCCATCAGTCTTTTTATGCTCAGGTAAGCTTTACCCGCCGGATTCAGCCACCCCATTTGGCTGACCAGGTTGCCATTCTCCTGGCGGGTCCGAAGCCGCAACCAGATGGAGGCCTCGGCGCCATCCTGCCGCACGATGGCCGTCTGATGCAGGACCGTGGCTGCGGCCACTCCGGTGTCTTTCCCCACCACGCAGCGTTCCAGGTAAACGTCCCGGCCTATCCGGTTATTCCCCAACAAGACGCAGCCGTTAATAATCGCGCCCGGCTCGATGGCGCATCCGGGGCCGATGGCGCTGGGTCCCAGAATCACCACGTCTTCCCCCAAGGAACCCCCCTCGCCGATGACCACCGAACCATAAAGGCGGCAGGATGGGCAGAGGGTCGCCTGGGGTTTGGCGGACCGGTCGGATTCCTGGAGCGTCTCGTGGAACTCCACCCGGCCCAGCAGCACGTCCTGGTTGGCGAAAAGAAAATCGTCGATGGTGATGATGCTGCGGCAATAGCCCTGAATCTCCCACACGGCGTTGGGAGCCCCGTGCTCATAAAGGGAGGGGAAGACCTGTTCTTTGAGATCAAAATACCTCCCCTCCGGAATGGCCTCCAGAATGGCCGGCTCACAGAGGTAAAGGCCGGCGGGCCTCAGGACGCAACGCCGTTCCTGGGAAGGATGAATCCGATGAATCGCCTTGACCTGGTCGGCGGCCCCCAATTCCAGCCGCTCCATTTCCCAGGTGGCCTCCCGCTCGCACATAGAGGCGACCGTGACCAGGGCGCCGTGGGCTTGATGCCGGGCCCGCATCAAGGTCAGGTCCGCAGCCAGCAGCAGATCGCCGCCCACTACCCAGAAGGGGCCGTCCTGAATCCAGGGAGTCACCTCTTTCAGGGAGCCGCCGGTGCCCAGGGAGGTCCCTTTGACCAGGTATGGGCAGGTCGGCGGGGAGCCGGCCAGTTCGGCTTCTACCTGTTTCTCCAGGTTGGGGGTGACGCAGAAGATCAGGCGCTCCACGCCCGCCCCGGTCAGGCAGGCGGCCAGATAATGAAACAGGGGCCGGTTGGCGATGGGCAGCAGGAACTTGGGACAGGCGGCGATGGAGAAGGAGTCAAAGGCCGCCAGCCCGCCGCCCAAAATGACCGCGGTTTTGATCTCTTTCATAATCTTTGATAGATCCACCCGGGAATGTAAAAAATCCTGCGGTTCAAGATGACCTCCACCTTGCTGCCGACCTCGGGCGCCAGTTTAGCCAGGGCCGTTTTGATCACCGGCACCCGCGTCATCCCGGAGTGGACCACCAGGAAGGTGCGGTCCACCTGGGGGGCGTACAGCACCGATTCCGGAAAAAGGTTGAGGGCCGGACCGTCGATAATCACCAGGGGGAATTGCTGGGCCAAAACTTGCAAAAGATCCTGCAGGTTGGGAGGTTCAAGGCTCTTGACCTGACCCGGGTGAGCCACTCCCGACCCCATGACCCAGAGGTTGGCGACCGGGGTCTTTCTGACCACGGCCCCAGTATTTGCCAGGCCGGCGATGAGGTCTCCCAGGCCGGCGGCTTCCGGCAGCCCGAAGGCCCCACAAATCTGGGGCGCATGGAAATCGCCGTCCAGGAGCAAAACCTGGTCGGTTTGCTGCTCCGCGGCGGCCAGGGCCAGGCCCATGGCCACGGTGGTCGCCCCTTCCTGCCGATTGGCGGCGCAGACCAGGACGCTTTTCGGAGCCTTGGCCGCGGCCGTCAGCGCCATATTCTGGTAAATCCCGGCAAAGATTTGCCGGGCCTCCGGTCCGGATATTCTGCGAAAATGATCTGGGATAGCCAACTCGTCAGCGGCAAACCTCAGGTCATCCTTCCTGGCGGTTTTTTGAGGTCGAATCTGGGACATATCAGCTCCTCTACCCACCGGGCGCACTACCGGTTCGGGCTCGGGTACATTACTGCGTTACCGGTAAGTAGCACTGCCTGCTCAGGTTTTTAACGCCTCCAGGTCCGGCCGGCCCTCCGCCGGGCCGACAAAGCAGATCACTACTTTTATCGGCTGACCATGGACAAAACATTAGCCCAGGCTCGCCTCATAGGTTTTTTGAGATGGAGCAGAGGTGCCATCACCGCCGGCATCAGCGCCCGCCCAGAGACGGCCAGGGAGATCAGGGAAGAGGTGAGGAAGGGCGCGGTAAGAAGTAAACCGCAGAAATCGCCGCGCTGAGGCGGTTAAGGGCTGGTAAGGCTCAGATCCTAATGGACAATTTTATTGATATTTAGGTGAACGTAGATTTTAGGGCGGGCCAGGCCGTCTCAGGCCTTGGTTTGCCGTGGGCCGCCAGACTTGGCCAATATCATTGGCCCATATCCTCTGACCCAGTAACCGCTTACTGCTTACCCCACACCGCTCATCTCCTTCTTCCGGCTGTAACGTTCGCTCAATCCCTGAAACAGCACATAGAACACCGGCACGAAGGGGATGGCCAGGAGGGTCGAGGAGAGCATGCCGCCGAAGACCACGGTGCCGATGGCCTGCTGGCTGGCGGCGCCGGCGCCCCCGGCGGTCAGCAGCGGCATCACCCCCAGAATAAAGGCGAAAGAGGTCATGACGATGGGCCGGAAACGCCGCCGGGTGGCCTCAATGGCGGCCTCGGTGATGGACAGGCCCTCGGCATGCAAATCTCGAGCGAATTCCACGATGAGGATGGCGTTTTTGCTGGCCAGGGCGATCATCAGCACCAGGCCCACCTGGGTGTAGAGGTTGTTGTCGAAGCCCCGGATCATCAGGGCCAGGAGGACCCCCACCAGGGCCAGGGGCACTACCAGGATGATGGCCGCGGGCGAAGTCCAGCTTTCATAGAGGGCCGCCAGCACCATGAAGACCAGGGTGATGGAGAGGGCGTAGATAAAGTAGGCCTGGGGGCCCACCTTCTTTTCCTGGTAGGCGGTGGCGGTCCAATCGTAGGCCATGCCCCGGGGCAGGGTGTTATCCGCCAGCTGTTCCATCAGGTTGAGGGCCTGGCCGGTGCTGAAGCCCGGGGCCGCCAGGCCGAAGATTTGCGCGGCAGGATAGAGATTGTAGCGGGTGACCAGTTCGGAGCCCAGGCTCCGGTGGACCTGCAGGAGGGCGCCCATGGGCACCATTTCCCCCTGAAGATTCCTGACGTACAAGTTGTTAATATCCGCCGGCTGCAGGCGGTAAGGGGCGTCGGCCTGGACGTAGACCTGGAAGACCTGGTTGAATTTATTAAAGAGATTGACAAAGGAAGAGCCCAGGTAGGCCTGCAGCGTGTCAAAGACGTTGCTCATAGGAATTTGCAGCGACTGCGCCTTGACCCGGTCGATATCCAGGTAGAGCTGGGGGCTCCGGGCGCTGAAGGTGGTGGCCAGGTTGGCCAGGCCGGACTGGGAATTGCCGGCGCTGATGACCTCATAAGTGGTCTTTTGCAGTTCGGCCAGCCCCAGGCTCTGGCGGTCTTCGATCATCATCTGGAAGCCGCCTGACGCTCCCAAGCCCCGGATGGGCGGTGGCACCGCCACAAAGATCATGGCATCTTCAATGG
>JBIOJX010000217.1:0-4746 GCA_044451265.1 Desulfobaccales bacterium | reverse complement strand
TTTTATAACCTCCTTAAATCCCCCTAAATCCCCCTTTTTCAAAGGGGGACTTTTTCTGGTTCCCAAGCTTAACTTGGGAACCAGAAATACATTTTTTGCGCCTTTGCGTCTTGGCGTGAGGTCTGCCTTTCTGGCCAGACTTCAGTGCTTCCCGGCCGCGGCCTCTTCCCGGAGCAGCCGGCGCAGAACCTTGCCCACCAGGCTCTTGGGCAGCTCGGGGCGGAATTCGATAATTTTGGGGATTTTGTAGAGCGCCAGTTGTCGGCCGCAAAAGTCCCGAATCTCCTGGACGTCGAGTGCGTGGCCATTTCGGGGCACGATGACCACCTTGACCACCTCGCCGCGATAGGCGTCCGGCACCCCGAAGGCCACCGCTTCCTGCACCCCCGGAAACTGGTAGAGCACCTCTTCCACCTCCCGGGGATAGATGTTGTAGCCCCCGGAGATGATCATATCCTTTTTGCGCTCCACGATGTAAAAATAGCCGTCGGCGTCCCTATGGGCCAGGTCGCCGGTGTAAAGCCAGCCATCCCGCAGCACCACGGCGGTTTCGGCCGGCCGCTGCCAGTAGCCCTGCATCACCTGGGGCCCTTGGATGGCCAGTTCCCCCACCTCCCCGGGAGGCAGCTCTTTAGTGCCGGTCTCCTGGTCCATCACCCTGGCCAAAGTGCCGGGGAGCGGCATCCCCATGCTGCCCAGGGGCCTTTTGCCCTTCACGGGATTAAAATGGGTCACCGGCCCGGCCTCGGTGAGGCCGTAGCCCTCCAGCATCCGGCAGCCGCTGAGGGCCTCGAAGCGGTCCCTTACCTCCACCGGCAGGGGGGCTGAGCCGCTGATGCAGCCCCAGAGCGCCGACAGGTCCAGCTTGGCCAGCCGGGGATCGTTGATCAGGGCCACGAACAGGGTGGGCACCCCGGGCAGCATGGTGGGCCGGTGCCGGCGCAGCATCTTGATGAAGCCGTTGATCTCGAAGCGAGGCAGTACGATGATCTGCGCCCCCTGGGACATGGGCCAGTTGAGGCAGGCGGTGAGGCCGAAGGAGTGGGAGAAGGGCAGCAGCCCTACCAGTCGCTCCTCGCCGAAGCGCACGTGGGGCAGCCAGGCGTTGATCTGGGCCACGTTGGCCATGAGGTTGCCGTGGGAGAGCCTGGCCGCCTTGGGGATGCCGGTGGTGCCGCCGGTGTAAAGCAGGACCGCCAGGTCCTCGACCCCGGGTACGGGATCAATCGTCAGCGGTGGCTGGGCCAGCCAATCTCGCCAGCGGCCGCGGCCCGGCCCCGGCTTAAAGCCCAGGGCCAGTCCCTGGCGCCGGGCCTTCAAGGGGTAAAGCCAGCTTAGTGGCCAGGGGAGAACGTCCGTCAGGCCGGTGACGATGATCTGGCTCAGGTTTAGCCGGTCCCCGACTTCCTCCACCTTGGGCAGGAAATGATCCAGCACGACCAGCCGCTGCGCCCCGGCATCGTTGAGCTGGTAAGCCACCTCTTTGGCGCTGAGCAGGGGGTTAAGCGGCACCACCACCGCGCCCAGGCGCAGAGCGGCGTGATAAGCCACCACGAATTGGGGGCAGTTGGGGAGCAGGATGGCCAGGCGGTCGCCCGGGGCGAGCCCTTGGTCCTGGAAGGCCCGGGCCAGCCGGGCCGCCTGGTCCGCCAGCTGTTGGTAAGTGAAGATCCGCCCGAAGAAAATCAGGGCCGGGGCCAGAGGAGTCTGCGCCGCGGCCTGGAGCAGCAGGGAGGGCAGTGGGGCCGTGGCCGGAGCCACGGTGTGAAGCACGTCCGGGTCGTAAGACGGCGCCCAGGGCAGGGTCATGGACGTCGGGCCTCCGTTGAACAGCAGCTGTCAGCTATCCGCGGTCAGCTATCAGCCAAAAGTAAAAATCTGGAAGCGAATTGAAATCTCTAAAGGAGTCGTTATTGCTAATGGGGGCAGGAGGCTGTATGAAGCTGACGGCTGAAAGCTGATAGCTATTCAATGGGAGTGGGCGCTTCCTTCCCCGCATTCGGAACAGCTGCAACCCTGGTGGGCCTCCAGATCCTCCTGGGTGGCCTCCCGCACCTGCCGCACCGTAAAGTGAATCTCCATATCCTTGCCGGCCAGGGGGTGGTTGAAATCGATGCTCACCTGGTCGTCCTTCACTTCCTGGACGATGAAATAGACCGTGTGGCCCTCGTCGTTTTCGGTCTCGAACACCAGCCCGGAAGCCAACTCCACGTCCGGGGCGAAGTCCGAACGGGGCACCTCCATGAGCAGTTCCGGGTCGAATTCCCCGTAGGCTTGTTCAGCCGCAAGGTGGACCACCTTCTGGGCGCCGGGCTCCAGGCCCAGCATGGCGTCTTCCAGCCCCGGCGGCATGGCTCCCCAGCCCATGCAGAAGGAGATATCCTCCGGCTGGCCGTTGGGCGGATAGGTCTCGTTCTCCCCCAGGTGGATGAGGTAATCGATGCTGACAAACGAGTTTTTCTCAATTTTCATGCGGTTCTCCCGGGGGAGGAGGCTGGTCCCCTATGGCTTAGTGATGGGGATCGGGACTGGCGGCGATCCCAACGGCTTGCACTCATGGCAGGCGGCACCCAGGCCTTTTCCTAGCTCTTGGTGCCCATGATGATCCGGCCGGTATTCAGCAGATTGCACCGCACCGTCTTGTGGACGCTGATCCCGGTCTCTTTCATCACCTTGATGACGTCCAGGTCGGTGGCAAAGCCGAGGTACACAAAGATCGGGGCCATGACGTCTTCGACCCGGCCCCAGAGGCCGCCCTTCTCGCTGCGGGTGTGGTTCACCGCGATGATCTGGCCGCCGGGCTTGACCACCCGGTGGATCTCCCGGCAGACCCGGTGGGGGTCCTGGACGGTGGTGATCACATAAGCGGCCATAACCACGTCGAAGCTGTTATCGGGAAAATCCAGGGTAGTGGCGTCCATCACTTCCAGGTGAAAGCGGCTGCCGCTGTTGAGGTTGCCCGCCTTTTTCTTGGCTTCCGTAATCATGGGGCTGGAGATGTCGATGCCCACAAAATCGGTCCGGGGGGGATAAAGTTCCAGGGTGATGCCAGGGCCGACGCCGATTTCCAGGACCTTCTGGTCCGGCTGGCGGGACAGGTACTTAAAGGCCTGGCGGCGGCCGGGGGCCAACAGTTTGCCAAAGACCCAGTCATAAAACGGACAGTAAAACGAGTAGAGTTTCTCCATGTAATGGGGATTTACTCTCGTTTTCTTCGATTTCATCAGGTTATCCTCTTCTATCCCCCAAGATCGGGAATGACTCGCGCCGCAATAACTTGAGGAGCGAACGAACTTCTTTTCACAAATAAGCTATTTTATCCGAACCTGGTCAAAAAAGTAAACCGAAAATTTCCCCGCTCAATGCGACGCCGGCTCGGACCCGGGCCAAATCTGAATCTCCCAGACCTCACGAGACTGATGGTACTTGAGAAGATAACGGCGAGAGTTAGGGGCGACGACGATGAAGGCGAGATGTTCCGGTTCCTGCCAGCGGGCCAAAACTCCGGTCACCTCCAGCCGTTCTCCTTGAAAAGTGAAATGCCGGGGGTGTTCATGCAGCCGGTAACCCGAGTAGGTCTCCACCCGGTCGGGTCGATGGCCGGATAAGTCAGCCGGCTGGGGCTCAGGGCCGTTTTCTGGCCCCTCCATTTTCTTACAACAACACATGTGCGGCGCCTTCTTCCTTGCCAGGCGGGCCTGAAACCCGTTGCAATAGTACCACAGGTAATCTACAATAGCAAGAATGGCCTTAGTGCCATCATGCTTTTGTGCCTGGCGCACCCCCCGGGGTGCGGTTTGGTTTACCCGGCAATTCTAAGCCGGGTGCAATCCCTTTCCCGATTGTCGGCGGAGGTTGAAATTCATGTCATTTAGCAAAACCATGGGGATGCGGCGAGTGGTGGTCACCGGCGTGGGAATGGTGACCTCCATGGGTCTCGACGTGCCCACCGTGTGGCAGCGGCTTCTGGCCGGAGAATCCGGCATCACCAACCTGGACTGCTATACCCCGGAAAACAAGGAGCGCTTTCGCATCCCCGATGATTTCCCCACCATTGGCGGAGGAATCAAGCACTTCGACCTGAAGGAAATTCTGCAGGCCCGCAAGAAAGAAGTCACCAAAGAAGATCTCAAGCAAATCAAATATACCGACCGCTTCACCCAGTTTGCCCTGGCCGCCTCCCTGGAGGCCATCATTGACTCGGGCGTCAACCTGGAACAGGAAGACCCGGAGCGCGCCGGGGTCATCATCGCCAGCGGTATGGGTGGGGTCGCTTCTTGGGAAGAAGGGGTGGCGAAGCTCATGACCGAAGGGGTGCGCCGGGTCTCTCCCTTTCTGGTGCCCAAGATGATCCCCAATCTGGCGGCGGGTAACGTCTCCATCAGTTTCAAGGCCAAGGGGCCCAACATCGCCCTGTCCACCGCCTGCGCCGCCGGGGCCCACGCCATCGGCATGGCCTATCGCTCCATCCAGTTGGGGGAGGCGGACATGATGGCCGCCGGCGGCAGTGAAGCCGCGGTCACCATCCTCACCATGGCCGCTTTCTACCGGATGGGAGCCCTGGCCGCGGGTTTTAACGACAACCCCGCCGGCGCTAGCCGCCCCTTTGACCTCAAGCGCGCCGGTTTTGTCATGTCCGAAGGCGCCGGCATCCTGGCCCTGGAGGACTTGGACCACGCCCTGGCCCGGGGCGCCAAGATCTATGGCGAGATCGTCGGCTTCGGCATGACCGGCGACGCCCACCAT
>JBIOJX010000216.1:0-4798 GCA_044451265.1 Desulfobaccales bacterium | reverse complement strand
CCCCCCCTTTGAAAAAGGGGGGTTGGGGGGGATTTTATCCCCGGGGGTGGCCGCTAACAGCCATGAACTTTTGGCCTGCGCCGTTCTTATTCTCTGGTTTCGAAGCCGAGCTTGGGAACCCTTTAATCGCCATACGACTCGCAATCGAAGGTGGTCTGTCCCTGTAGGGGCGGTTCTCGAACCGCCCGCACCACCCTCACTCCCCGGGAAGCTTGATGGTCCCTTTGATCAAATCGTTCATGGTCTGAGGGGGTGAGAGGGTTTGACAGAGAAGCTCTTTGACGCCTTTCCGGAACCGCTCCCGGTCGGTGGGCTGATGCGTCCCCATCTCTAGATTTATATCAGGAAACGCCGCTTTGATCAATTGGGAATATTTTTGGACAAAGGGGCACAGCGTCACCATACAGAATGACAGGTGCAGTGCATCTAAACGGTAAGAAGCAACGGCCCGCACCCTTTTGAGAATTTTTTCCGGCGCGGCAATAGTGGGGCAACCGGCGCACGAGATGATGCCGATCAACTCTAATGGTTCATCTTTAGGATACGCTTCGAAAAAACCGCGCCGCTTGCGCATATCCGCCAGACAGACCACGGAAGCGCAGTTACTCTCCTGGGTGCAATTGGAACAGGTAATAATCCCGATGCGAGCCATAATTTTTTCTACTTTTTAGATTGATCATTCTCAACTGAGTTTACCTGCTTTAATTTTTTTACTCTAGTAAAAATCTTAGTTATCATGTTGAGGGCTGCAGGGTCATTTGCTAATTCTTCTAATATTTGTTCCCTATCAAGGTCTGCCCATGTGATATTATCTCTTCTGGATAGTTCATCTCTAATGCTACGCCTTAGAATACTATAACCCCTAAGTCCTAAGCCTTCATTTCCATGTAAAAAGTGCTCACTTTCCCATCTTAAGATTCTTGATGAAAGAGATTCCAGGACTGTTGAGACTTTATCAAGAGATGCTTTAATATCTGTCATGCTCGGTTCTTGGCTGACACCCCCTGCTGCAACAGGCTCGCTTTTTATAAGCTCAATTTGTTCGGTCAATTTTGGCCACCACATTCTAAAAGCTTCTTCTAAATCGTTTATTGTTCTAGTTTTGTCACCTGATGCTCTGTGAATGGTTTCAATTAACTTCCATGTATCTTCTTCATTTGCTTCTATTGCTTGAAACTGTTTTAAAGGTTGTTCAAGTTCCGAAGGCGCCATTCCAATAATATATGGAATTACATAACTTTTTTCGATAGTCTTAGATAATGCTCCTGCTTCAAAACTAATCCATGGTTCCCTTTGATTTTCAGAGGTTATGCATAATATTCCAAAACTTGTTCCTTGTAAGGCTTCTGCCAATTCTTTACCCCAGCGGGTTCCAGGATCAATTGCATCTTTAGAAACCCAAGGCTCTATTGCTAAAGGTAACTTTTTTAACCATCCAGCTAAATACTCTGCTAATTTTCTGCTTCTCTCCCCAGACCAGCTAATAAAAACTTTCATCAATTGACTCCATCGGGAAATTATTTGATGATTGCAGAAATCGATTTCATTCTTTATCCCCTCTCCCCCAATGGGGGAGAGGGTTCGGGTGAGGGGGAAGTAATCTCTTTCCCGCTCCCATTAATAATTTAACTCTTTATAATGATGGGTCGTAACCATCCTACAATGTTTTAATTCTCGGGGTCACTACTTTAACCTCCAGCCGCACCTCGCCGTAGCCGGCGCAGTCCACCCCCGCGTCCGGGCAGCGCACCTGGTGCATGAAGTGGAAGAGGTTGGGGTCCAGACCCTCGCTGAGGCGTTCGTTGATCAGGGCCACCGGCACGGTCAGTTGGGAGAGTAAATAGACGCATAGCCGTTTGGGACAGAGCTCGGGGAGGAAATTGCCGGCCACGTCCAGGATGAAGCGGTCGCCCACCCGGTAGCCGGAGTTGCAGTTGCAAGACTCGACCACCTCGGCGACGATGCTGTAGCGGGCCGCCACCTGGCCCAAACGCTCGATCAGCCGCAGCCGCGGGTCGCCTTCCAGAAATTTTTCAGTCTCCTCGTCGGTATAGCCGACTCGCGCCGCATACCGCCTTAGCGCTTTATTTTCTTCCATATGGGCCTCTCAACGGACTGCCGGCCAAACAGATTGTTGTAGGGGCGGACCTGCGTGTCCGCCCTCTTTGGGACGCTTTTAGTGTCAAATATTCCTTCTTTTCTGGAATTTCCCCCCTATTTATGTGACTAAGGAACAGGGCAGAAACAGACTCCCACTCCGTCTTCGCAGTGCGGGGAGTAGTGGGCCTGTTCCGCAACGGCCGCGGTTGCCCGGCGGATTATCCCGGAAATCAAGGGAGTTGTTGGTCAGACACCCCCGGCTCCCGGCGGCACCCAAGCGGCACAATTTCCGCAAAATTAAATCGAGGCGGAACGCCCTAAGTTGCCGACTGTCCCATGGTTTCCAGGTTTTCCAGCTTAAATTGCTTAAAACCTCAGTAAAGAGGCTTCAAACTCTAATTAAGAGGATGCCCGCTTTATCTTTTTACTGAAAACTGACCACTGATCACTGACCACTGTCTTTAAAGGCTCATGGGCATAATGATGCTGAAGTAGTGGGGGTCGCCCTGGTCCACCAGGCGGCAGGGGCGGTCCTTGTCGTTCAGTTCCAGGATGGCCAGGTCGCTCTCCATGGCGTTCAGGGGCTCCAGGAAATAGCGGGCGTTGAAGCCCACTTCGATGGGCAGGCCGGCGGGGTCCCCGGCCTCCAGGAAGGCGGGCACCTGCTCAAAGCCCTCCCCCACTTCCGGGTTGGTGAAGGTGACCTCCACCCGGTCGGGCAGGAGCTTCAGGACCACGCCCTTGAAACGCTCGGTGGACAACAGCGAGATGCGCTTGATGGCCTCAAGCAATTCCCGGCGGTTGATGGCGAAGCGGTAGCCGAAGGCCTCGGGGATGATGCGGCGATACTCCGGAAATTTTTTATCCTGGAGCAGTCGGATGAAGAGGTAGCGGTCGTCAGCCCGCAGCGCCAGGCTCTGGGTGCCCAAACCCAGGGAGACCTTCTCTTCCTCCGCCAGGAAGCGGATTACCTCCGCCATGCCTTTGCGCGGGATGAGGAGGCCTTTCTCCATGGGAACCTGCTCGCTGCCGGGCAGGGGCCGCTCGATCAGGGTGAGGCGGTGGCCGTCGGTGGAGATGAGGCGCAGCAGAAAGCCCTGCTCGGTCTCCACCCGCTCCCAGAAGATGCTGGAGAGATGGTATTGCAGGTCGTCAACGGAGACGGAGAAGATGGTCTTCTCGATCATCTCCTTGACTATGCGGCTCTCCGTTTCCACCAGGTGCTGGTCGGTGATCTCCGGTACCGGCGGGAACTGGTCTGCCGGCAGGCCGTTCAGTTGGTAGCGGGACTCACCGGACAGAATCTTCAAGCCGGCCTTATCCGTGCCGGTAAGATCTACGCTGGCGCCCGGCAGTTCCTTGATGAGGTTGAACAAGTAATGGGCCTGGACGGTGACGGCGCCGTGCTCCAGGACCTCGGCCGGATAGAAGCCGCGAAAGCTCACTTCCAGGTCGGTGGCCGAGATGAGCACCCGGTTCTCGTCGGTCTGCAGGAGAAAATTGCCCAAAATGGGCATGGTGCCCCGGCGGTCCACCACTCCCAGGGTCCGGCCCACTCCCTTCAACAAGGTTTCCCGATCGATCTTCACCTGCATATTATTCTCCTAAAAGAAAGAAGATTTTTAATAGCTTTAATAAGGGGCCAGCCTTTGGTCGATAACTAGGTTAAGTTCTTAATTTTGCAAAAATATTTATCAACAATAATTTCGACCGGAATCGCGTTTGCTCACCCTTTATGAGCCATGAGCCCGGCAGAGGACCATAAGGGGTGTCGAAAAGTGAGCTGGATGGTAAGGTTTTTATCAAGGTTCGGTTGACAACCAAAATTTAATGATTAGAAAATGCTATCGAAGGGGCGATTCCCAGTGGGTCGCCCCTCTGCTTTTTACGTACAGACCGCGCCCTGGCTGCCGGAGGAGACCATGCGGCTGTAGCGGGCGGCGTAACCGTGCTTGATCCTGGGCTCCGGGGCCTTCCAGGCCGCCTGCCGTTTGGCCAGTTCCGCCTCGTCCACCAGCAGGGTCAGGGTCTTGTTCGGGATGTCGATCTTGATGCGGTCGCCCTCCTGGACCAGGGCGATGGGCCCGCCCTCCGCGGCTTCCGGCGAGATGTGGCCGATGGCCGCGCCCCGGGTGCCGCCGCTGAAGCGGCCGTCGGTCAACAGCGCCACTTGCGTATCCAGGCTCATGCCGGCAATGGCCGAGGTGGGGGTGAGCATCTCCCGCATGCCGGGGCCGCCCTTGGGGCCCTCGTAGCGGATAACCACGATGTCGCCGGGTTTGATCTGGCCGTCCAGGATGGCTCGGGTGGCCTCCTCTTCCGCGTCGAAGACCCGGGCCGTGCCTTCATTCACCAGCATTTCCGGGGCAACCGCCGACTGCTTCACTACCCCGCCTTCCGGGGCCAGATTGCCCTTGAGGACGGCGATGCCGCCCTGGGGGTGATAAGGGTTGCTCAGGGGCCGGATGACCTCCGGGTTGAGGACCTTTACGGCGGCCAGGTTCTCGGCTACGGTCTGGCCGGTGGCGGACAGCGGCACTCCCGAAACCAGACCGGCATCCAGCAGGGTCTTCATCACCGCCGGGACTCCGCCGGCCAGGTCCAGGTCCTCCAGGTGATGGGGGCCGGCGGGGCTCAGGGAACAGAGATGCGGGGTGCGGCGGCTAATCTCGTTGACCAGGTCCAGGGACAATTCGAT
>JBIOJX010000215.1:0-4798 GCA_044451265.1 Desulfobaccales bacterium | reverse complement strand
TGCGTCTTTGCGCCTTGGCGCTTTGGCGTGAGATAATTTTATCGCTATGACCGACCTGCCCGCCGACCAAAACGCCCGGGACCGCGCCTTGAGCCCCCGGGGGAGCTTCCATCTGGAGGCCCCGGCGGGCTCCGGCAAGACCTCGGTGCTGCTGGCCCGCTTTCTTACCTTGCTGGCCCGGGTGGAGGCGCCGGAGGAACTCCTGGCCCTGACCTTTACCCGCAAGGCCGCGGGGGAGCTGCGCACCCGGGTCATGGAGCTGCTTTGGGCCAGGCCGGAGTCACCCCGGCAGCAGCCCTGGGAACAGCGCCTGGATGACCTGTCCCAGAAAGTTCTGGCTCATTTTGGCCGCCAGGCGGGAAACCTCCAGGAACTGCTGACCGCCGAGCGCCTGCCGGTCATGACCTTCCACAGCCTTTGCGCCCAGCTCCTGCGGCTGGCTCCCCAGGAGGCCGGGGTACCTCTGGATTTTCGCCTTCTGGAAGAGGATGAATCCCGCCGGCTCAAGGACGAAGCCCTGGAGGAGCTGCGCCGCAATCTGGCGGCCCGGCCGGACCACGACCCCGGCCGCGGCGCCCTGGTGCGACGCCTGGTGCGCCTCAATAACGATTGGGGGCGACTGGCCGGGGAACTGCGTTCGCTCCTGGCCCGCCGGGACAGCCTGGGGGATTTTCTGGAGCTGGCCCGCCATAGCCGGGAGCCGGAGGCCTATCACCAGCTCCTGGAGGACCGCTTTCGACTGGCGCTGGCCCCGGTCCTGCAGGGCCTGGTGCACGGCTTTGCGGCTGGCGACTTAGGCCGGCAATGGCCCCGCCTCCGGGAGGAATTGGGCGGGACTTTCCAGGAGGAAATCTTGCCTGCCGACCTCCCCGGCCTTGCACCTCGGGACTTGCCGGCCTGGCAGGCCGTCTCCCGGGTGCTCCTCACCCAAAACGGCGACCGCCGCAAACAGCTCACCACCAGATTTGGGTTCCCCCCGGAGTTCAATAAAAATTATTGGGCCAGACTGATCCAGGAAATACCTGACGCCTTGGTGCGCCACTTGAAGCAGTGCCGGCAACTGGAGCCGGTCGGGGTCCAGCGGGAAGAGGCCCAGGCCCTCCAGGACCTGGTGATCCTCTTGGGGGAGGCCCTGAGCACTTACGAAAAACTCTGCGCCCGGTGGCGGGCCCTGGACTTCATCGCCCTGGAACAGGCCACCTTGCGGTTGCTCAACCTGGAGAACCCCGGCGATCTTCTGCTGCGGCTGGACCTGAGGCTGCGCCACCTGCTGGTGGATGAGTTCCAGGACACCAGCCAGAACCAGATGGAACTGCTGTGCCGCCTCATGGCGGGCTGGCAGGAAGGCTACGGCCGCACCCTGACGGTGGTCGGCGACCCCAAGCAGTCCATTTACGGCTGGCGCCAGGCCAAGCCGCGGCTGTTCGCTGAATCTTCTCAAGGTCTCCCCTGTCCGGAGGGGCGCTTTCCCCTCGAATCCCTGCTCCTCACCACCAACTTCCGGGCCACCCGGACCTTGATTGACTGGGCCAACGGCGTCTTTGCCAACGTCCTGGCCAGAGTCCCGGGGTTGAGCTTTAACCAAGCCGCCCCGCGGCCTGGGGCCTCGGAGGGACCGTCACCTAAATTGGCACTCTTTGCCGGGGGCGAAAATCTTGCCTCCCGGGAGGCCGAGGCCCGCTGGCTGGCCCGACAAGTCGCGGAGGCCCTGCCTGATCTGCAATCGCAAGAGACCATCGGCATTCTGCTTTTCACCCGCCGGCACCTGCCGGTCTACCTCCAGGCCCTGGCCGCGGCCGGCCTGACGCCCAGGGTCCGGGAAGGGCTGAAGCTGGCGGCTAGCCGGGTGGTGCAGCATCTCCACAACCTGGCCCGGGCCCTGGTCCGGCCCCAGGACGAGCTGGCCTGGGCCGCCCTGCTCCGGGGCCCCTGGGCGCCGCAACCGCTCGGCGTCCTGGTCCAGGTGGCCCAGGCGGCCGGTGAGTTATGGCCGGAAAAGCTCCGCAGCCTCAAAGGAACCGAGGCCTGCCCGGGTGATTTGGCGAACCTGATCGACCAGCTACTCTCAGCTCTGGCGCAGGTAGGACGACAACCCCTGGCGGCAACTCTCGGACAATGGCTGGATGCATCTGAAGCCTGGTCGGGGATAACCACCTGGGAAGGGGCCATGGGGGTGGCCTGCGCCCGGGCTTATCTGGAGCTTTTGGCCCAGGCCGAATCGGGCCTGCCCGAGACTACCTTCGCCCAGGCCGACTTCAACCTGCCGGCAGCCTTCCAGCCGCCGGACCCCCAGGCGCAGGATTCCCCGGTGGAAATCTTGACGGTCCACGGCGCCAAGGGGCTGGAATTCGACCGGGTGTTTCTACCTTTTCTGGATTGGCAGCCCCTGCAGGGTGAGGACAAAATTCCGCCTTTCCTGCTGGAAGAGATTCCCGGCCACCGGCTCCACGGGCTGGCCCTGGCCCGGCCTTACGTCCAGGAAAAACAGAGTTCGCTCTACCTGTTGTTAAAGAACCTGAAAGACCGCCGCCTGCTGGAGGAGGCCAGGCGGGTCTTCTACGTCGCGGTGACCCGAGCCCGGCAGCAACTGGTGCTCAGCGCCGCGGTGAAACCCAACAAGCAGGGTGACTGGTCCGTCCCGCCGGAAAGCCCGCTGGCCTGGCTGCTGGAACATTATCAGACCGAACTCCCCGCAGCGGGGATTGCGGTCACCTGGCCGGGGCCGGAGCTCGAGGTAGAAGTTGTAACCGAGGTCCCGCCCCTCCCGTCCCATGCCAGGATACCCACGGTACTGGAGGCGCCGCTGCCCTTCGTCCCGGAGGCCGCGCCTTATCAGCTCACCTTTCCCTCCCAACTGGCGGAGGCGGAGATCCGGGCCGAGGCCGCGGCCCTCGCGGACCCGGAAATCCCCCGGCTGCGGGGTGAGATCATCCACCGGGGTCTGGAGACCCTGGCTCTAGGGGGGGAGCTGCCCGGGGCGGCCGGCCTGGCCGCGGCCCTGCGGCAGGAGGGCCTGGACCCGGAAAAGGCCGCTACCCTGGCCCCGGAACTCCTGGCCGAGTTGGAGGCCTGCCGCCGGGACCCCTGGCTGGCGCCCCTCCTTGATCCCCAACGGGCCCAGGGGGTGAGCGAGTGGCTCTTGGAGGACCTGGCCACGCCGGGCAACGTGCGCCGGGGCAAGATCGACCGGCTGGTCTTCGACGGCGAGAGCTGGTGGATACTAGATTACAAGTCCTCCCGGCCCGAGCCGCCGGAGGATTGGGATAATTTTATCGCCCGGGAGACCGACAAATACCGCCCGCAACTCCTGGCCTACCGGGAAATGGCGGCCAAGGCCAAGGGACTGCGGCCCGAGGAAATCAGGCTGGCCATATATTTCACCGCCTGCCGGCGGGCGGTGCCGGTCCAGTGAGTTTTCAGTTTTCAGTTTTCAGTTTTCGGTTATAAAGATAGACAATATGCCCCGCAGCCGAAAACTGAAAACCTGTTGGAGAATATTGTTTGTCCTGGCGCTGAGCATCATGGTCGGCGCTGCACCCGCCTTGGCCCAGGAAACTCTCGAATCCCAGGGCCTCAAGTTCCGCCTTATCCCCGGCGGCTATTATCTGCTGGGGTCCGCGGTCAGCGAGCCGGGGCGCTATGCCGACGAAGACACGCCGCACCGGGTGCGGGTGGATGCCTTTTACCTTGCCGTCACCGCAACGACCAATGCCCAGTATCAGCGTTTTCTCAAGGCCACGGGCCACCCGGCGCCCCTCTATTGGCAGGACCAGAACCTCAATGGACCCAACCAGCCGGTGGTGGGGGTGAGCTGGGACGACGCCGTGGCCTTCTGCCGCTGGCTCACCCAGGTGACCGGCGTGCCGCACCATCTGCCCACCGAGGCCCAGTGGGAGGCCGCGGCCCGGGGCGGCCGCACCGGCCAGCCCTATCCCTGGGGGGCGGAGGCCCCGGATGCGGGTGGGATTTATCGGGCCAATTTGCGCCATGACCGCACCGCCAAAGACGGCTTCCTCTTCACCGCCCCGGTGGGCTCCTTCCCGGCCAATGGTTACGGCCTGTTCGATATGGCCGGCAACGTCTCGGAATGGTGCCTGGACCAGTATACGCCGTCGGGCTCCGGCCCTTTCAAACCGGGGCTGCTGCGCCTGTTGAAAGGCGGCTCCTGGTTCTCCCAGGCCCGGGACCTGCGTTGTGCCGCCCGTCAATCCGCCCCGCCCTCATATGCCGACGGCTACATCGGCTTCCGGGTGGTGCGGCCGGCGATTTCCTCTCAGTAATCTTTTAGCCCGGATTATTGACGACATTTTCAAAATCTTGGCTATCTAGTTGTTTTATGGAGAACAGCCGCCCTCGGCTGTTCTTTTGCAGGCGAGGGCGCCTGCTCTCCAGAGTCCGTTTTGGAGTTGAGAATTATATGAATTTTTCAGGTTAGCAGACACCCCTTCCTCTTTTAAGAACTTTTCGTGAATAATCCGGGTTAGCGTGAAATCCGGCGTAGAGGCGGCTCGCGAGCCGCCCCTACCAGAGATTTTCATTCCGGCATTTTTCTTGACATGATTATGTATAGATGATAATAAGGATACATAGAGACATCGTAATGATTGTGGCACTAACCTATTGAAATAAGGAGCATAAGATGGCCGAGACCGACTTTGAAAAGCTTACCATGGATCCGGCGGCCCAGGAGCTGCTGAAGAAGGCTGCGGCTGAGGGCGTTGAGACTATTTTTGATCGCGCCAAAACCATGAAGCCCTGCCCCATCGGGGCGGAAGGCGCCTGCTGCCGCATCTGCGCA
>JBIOJX010000214.1:0-4919 GCA_044451265.1 Desulfobaccales bacterium | reverse complement strand
GTTTGCGGCGCTCCGCCAGGCGGGGGAAGGTCTGGTATATCTCCTCCAGGTCCCGGGCCAGGGTCTTCTGATCCCGGCGAATATAGCCCCCCAGCAGCAGATTTTCATGCACCGACAGGTTGCTGAAGACCCGGCGGCCCTCCGGCGCCACCGCCACCCCCAGGCGCACCACTTCATGGGGCGGCAGTCCCTTCAGGGAGCGGCCGTCCAGGCGGATGCCGCCGGACTGGACCGCTGCCAGGCCGGTGATGGCCCGGATGGTGGTGCTCTTGCCGGAGCCGTTGGCCCCCAGCAGGGCCACGATGGCCCCCCGGGGGACGCTCAGACTGATCCCGTCCAGGGCCTTGATGGCGCCGTAGCTGACTTTTAGATCGAGAATTTCCAACATAAATAAATCTCACCACAGAGGCACAGAGGACACAGAGGGGCACAGATAATATTTCTCTGGGCTCTCTGTGTCTCTGTGGTAAATCTTTCTATTTACTTCCCCAAATACGCCCGGATCACCTCCGGGTGCCGGCGCACCGCCGCCGGTTCGCCGGCCGCGATGGTAAGGCCGTGATCCAGCACCGTCAGGTGTTGACACAAGCCCATGACCAGGCGCAGGTTGTGCTCAATGATCAGCATGGTCAGGTCATAGCGCTGCTTAATCTGCCGCAGGAAGTCCATCAAGTCCATGGTTTCTTGGGGATTGAGTCCCGCCGCGGGCTCATCCAGCAGCAGCAGGCGCGGTCCGGTGGCCAGGGCCCGGGCGATCTCCAGGTGGCGCTGGTGGCCGTAAGGCAGTTTGCCGGCCGGCTGGGCCGCGGTCTCCTCCAGGCCCACCTCCCGGAGCAGTTCCAGGCCTCGAGCCCGATGTTCCCTGGCCTCGCCGCGGTAGCGGGGCAGGCGCAGCACCGCCTCGCCCCAGGTGGCCCGGCCGCGGCAGTGGAACCCCACCAGGACGTTGTCCAGGACGCTGAGTTCCTGGAACAGGCGGATGTTCTGGAAGGTGCGGGCGATCCCCAGGGTGGTGATGCGGTGCGGCGGCCGGTTGGTGATCTCGGCGCGGTTCCAGAAAATGCGCCCTTCGCTGGGCTGCAGAAAGCCGCTGATCAGATTGAAGACCGTGGTCTTGCCGGCGCCGTTGGGGCCGATCAGACCGTAGAGGCCCCCTTCCGGGACCTCCAGGCAAAAATCCTCCAGGGCCAAAAGCCCGCCGAAACGCCGGCCCAGGTTCTGGATGTTCAAGAGCTTCATCGGCGCCGCCAAGGTCTTAAGGGGCGGCTCAGCAAGTCCCAGGAAACCTCCCGGCGGCCCAACAGCCCCTGGCGAAAGAACAGGATCACCAGGAGCAGGGACAGGGAGAGCAGTACCATCCGCAGCCCGGGGATGCCGGGAAGGTTTAGGCCCCAGAGCTGGATCGGCTCCTCCACCACCCGCAGCCACTCCCCGGCCAGGGTGAAGAAGGCCGCGGCCACCACCGCCCCGGTGGTGGATCCCAACCCCCCCACCACGATGATGATCAGCAGGTTGAAGGTGAGGAAGAAGGTGAAGAGCGACGGCGAGATGGTGGTGATGAGATGGGCCAGCAGCCCGCCTCCCACTCCGAAGCAGAAGGCGCTCAGGACGTAAGCCAACATCAGGTGGCGGAAGGAATCGACCCCCATGGCCCGGGCCGCGGTCTCGTCCTCCCGGATGGCCTGCATGGCCCGGCCGTAACTGGAGTTGACCAGGCTCGCCACCAGCGCCACCGTGGCCACCGCCACCCCCCAGGACCACCAGAGATTGGTGTAGGGACTCAGGCCCTTGAGGCCCAAGGGGCCGTTGGTCAGACCCTGGAGATTGTTGGCCACGACTCGCACCACCTCCCCGAACCCCAGGGTGACGATGGCCAGATAATCCCCCCGCACCCGGAACACCGGAAAGCCGGTGAGAAAGCCGAAGGCCGCGGCCACCAGGCCCCCGGCCAGCAAGGCCGCCGGAAAGGGCAGGGTGAGGTGGCTCAACGGTCCCCAAATGGGCGAGACTATGAAGTTAAGGGTCTTTTCCGTCGGGGTCATAGTCAGCAGCGCCGCGGTGTAGGCCCCCAGGGTGATGAAGGCGTTGGGCCCCAGGTGCAACTGGCCGCACACCCCGTTGATGAGATTGTAGGCCACCGCCAGGGTGATGAAGATCGCCACGTTGTTCAGCAACCGCACCTGGTACTCGTCGCAGAAGCGGCTCGCCGCCCCGAGCAGCAGGAACAACAGGACCACGGCGGCGAGATTCAGCAAGGCCTTGCGAATGGCCATAACTCCTTTAAAACAGGGGATAGGGGTCAGGGACCAGGGGCCAGAATAAACAACCGAGCCCTAATCCCTAATCCCTGCCTTTAAAGCTTCTCCTCCCCCAAGGCCTCCCCCAGCAGGCCGGTGGGGCGGGTCAGCAGGAGGACGATGAGCAGGGCAAAGGCCAGGGCGTCCCGATAGCCGGCCCAGGCGGGGAGCCAGGCGACGATCATGATCTCCAGCATCCCCAAAAGCAGGCCCCCCAGCACGGCGCCGGTGACGTTGCCGATGCCGCCCAGCACCGCGGCGATGAAGGCCTTGAGCCCCGGCAGGATGCCCATGAAGGGGTTGACCTGGGGGTACTTCATGGCCCACAGCACCCCGCCGGCCCCGGCCAGGAGTGAGCCCAGCAGGAAGGTAAAGGCGATGATGCGGTTGACGTCGATGCCCATGAGGCCGGTCATCTCCAGGTCCAGGGCGATGGCCCGCATGGCCCGCCCCAATTGCGTGCGGTAGACGATATAGAAGAGTCCCGCCAGGAAGACCGCGGTGGCCAGGGGGATCAGGAAGCTGAGACGGGGAATGTAGAGGCCGCCCAGGACGATGGCGCCGTTGAAAGCCTCTGGCACCGGGAAGGGTTTGGCCCGGCCGCCGGCGATGACCAGGGCGAGATTTTCCAGGAGGAAAGAGGCGGCGATGGCGGAGATCAGCAGCGAAATGCGCGGGGCCCGGCGCAAAGGCCGGTACGCGCCCCGCTCCAGGAGCACCCCCAGGAGGCCGGTCAGGGCAATGGCCAGGCCGAAGGCCACCGGCCAGGGCCAGGCGAAGAGCCCCACCCCCATGACCGCCGCGTAGGCGGCCACCATCAGCAGGTCGCCATGGGCAAAGTTGATGAGGCGCAAGATGCCGTAAACCATGGTGTAACCGATGGCGATGAGGGCATAGAGACTGCCCAGGGACAGGCCGTTGATTAACTGTTGCAGGAAGGTGAGGAAATCCACAGGTCCATTATACTAACAAATCAGGAAAATTGGCACCGGGGAAGTAATTAGCTCTTGACTTTTGGCAACCCTGTGTTAAACTTTATTGCAAGTTTAGCATGTCAGACTGAAAGTCGGGCCCACGAGGGCTGGATAGAAAGCGGACGGGAGTGCTAAGACTCTTGGCCGTTTTTTTTTGCCTGACTGCTGTGCGCCCTGCTTTTTTGGCGGGAATACTTTAAGTAGCATCAGAAAGAGGTTTTTACAATGAAGGAAACTGGCACGGTAAAATGGTTTAACGACGCGAAGGGTTTTGGCTTCATCTCCCGTGAGAACGGCCCCGATGTCTTTGTGCATCACAGCGCCATCCAGGGCGAGGGCTTCAAGTCCCTGTCCGAAGACCAGGCGGTGGAGTTTGAGGTGGTCAAGGGTCCCAAAGGGGATCAGGCCCAAAACGTGGTAAAGCTTTAGGCGCTGGCGCCTGAAGCTCGGGACTCCGCTGGGTCGTGAAGACCCCGGAGTCCCGGCCTGTTATTCCCTGAAACGGTAATCAATCCGGCCCGCCGGCGCGGGGTGCGTCCCTGCCGCGGCAGCAAGCGCCCGGCTGGGCGAAAAAAACCGGGACACCCGGCGTTTCTGGGCTAAATATTGTCTTGACACATCAGCGGATTTCATCCTAAAATATAAAAAGTTTAGCATGTCAGACTGAAGAGCAGGGCCGCAAAATCATCCTGGTCGCCGATCGGATGGGGATTGCAAGTCCTCGCCGATTTTTTTATGCCTGACTGCTGGCACCTGCTTTTTGGGCGGGAACATTTAAGAGCAGTACCTGTAGGAGGTTGTACAGTGAAGGAGACCGGCAGAGTAAAGTGGTTTAACGATTCCAAGGGTTATGGCTTCATCTCCCGGGAGAACGGCCCCGATGTCTTCGTACATCACAGCGCCATCGTCGGTGAAGGCTTTCGCTCCCTGGCCGAAGACCAGGAAGTGGAATTTGAGGTGGTCCAGGGCCCCAAAGGCGCCCAGGCCCAGAACGTCGTCAAACTCTAAATCAACTTAAAGCTTTTGCCGGCCGGAACTCCGACCTCCCCAGAGCGCCGGAGTTCTGGCTTTTTTGACCCAGACTGCTCCTTAAAGGCGCTTCGTCATCAGGGAATCGGTTTTTTAGCGAGGAAGGAACATGGCACGGAACCGTTATGGTTGGGAAAAACGGGCCAAAGAGATGGCTCGCAAACAGAAGCACGATGAAAAGCTGAAAAAGCGCCAACAGGGGAAAACCGAACCGCCGGCGGAGGATGCGCCGGAGGTGGTTGAAGAGCTTAGTTCGAACGAAACCGACACCGCCGCGCTCAGCGTCCGGCAAGATTCATGAGGAGAACCGATGAGCATTAAATTATACGTGGGCAATCTGCCCTACAACATGACTGAAGAAGAATTGAACGTGCTGTTTGCCGAGGCCGGCAACGTGGTTTCGGCCAAGATTATTACCGACCGGCAGACCGGTCAGCCCCGGGGCTTCGGTTTTGTCGAGATGGAATCCAAGGCGGAAGGCCAGAAGGCCATCTCCATGCTTAACGGCCGCACCATCGAAGGCCGCAGGGTTCACCTGCAGCGCGCCGGCTGAACTCGCACGCCTGAGCTATCCGCTCCGGCACACCGCGCGGCGCCTCGCCAGCGGTGAGCCGCTCAC
>JBIOJX010000213.1:0-4920 GCA_044451265.1 Desulfobaccales bacterium | reverse complement strand
TCCCGGTCTTGCCGGCCACGGTGAAGCCCGGTACGGCCGCCTCCTTGGCGGTGCCGCCTTGCTGGGTCACGGTCTCCATGATGGCCAGCATCTGCTGAGCCGCCCGCTCGGACATCACCCGGCGCACCGGTCGGGGCGAAAACTCCTGGACCTTATTGCCGTGCGGGTCAACGACTTCCTTGACGATGTGGGGTTCCATCAAAACCCCGCCATTGCCCATGGCCGCCAGGCCCATAGTCAACTGCAGCGGCGTAACCGACACCCCCTGGCCGAAGGCCACGGTGACCCGGTCGATGATGGAGCGGGCCTTCCCGAGGTTTCGCAACAACCCGCTGCTCTCTCCCGCGAGAGTTATGCCGCTTTTGTTGCCAAAGCCAAACCCCCGGAGATATTGATCCAGGCGGGCGCCGCCCAATTTGTTGGCGATCTTGGCCGCGCCGATATTGCTCGATTTTTGGATGACCTGCTGTACCGTCAGAGCCCCATAAGGATGCACGTCGTGGATCACATCCTTGGCATCTACCTGCCAATGGCCGTTTTCACAATTATAGCGGTCGCCGGGCTTCACCACGTTGGCGTCCAGGGCCGAGGCCACCACGAAAACCTTGTAAGTGGAACCGGGCTCCAGGCAGTCGGTGACCAGGCGGTTGCGCCGGGCATTTTCGACAAACTGGCTATAACGATTGGGGTCCATGGTGGGCAACTGGGCCATGGCCAGGATCTCCCCGGTCTGCGGCTGCAACACCAGGGCGGTGCCGCCGGCGGCGTTATATTTTTCCACCCCCCGGGCCAGCTCTTTTTCGGCGATATATTGCAGGGTGCGGTCCAGGGTGAGGACCACGTTGTTGCCCATGACCTCCGGGTCCCAGGCCTTCTCCCCCGAGGTGACGATATGGCCCCGGGCATCCATGGTCTTCCAGCACTGCTTGGGTTTGCCGTAGAGCTGTTTATCGAACTCGTGCTCTACGCCTTCCAGGCCCTGGCCGTCAATGTTGCAGAACCCCAAGACCTGTCCGGCCAAGGAGAGTTGCGGATAGTAGCGTTTGGCCTCGGGGATCAAATAGATGGCGTCGGTATCCCGTTTGGCAGTGATTTTGGCGGCCTTGTCCTTGCGGTCCGCGTCCGCGGCCCAGGCCAGGAAGGCGGCTTCCCGCTCCGGGGTCAGTTGGCGTTTGACCCAGACAAAGGAGGTGGCCCGGGTGAAGATCTCCTTCAATTCCCGAGGCTTGTAGCCCAGAATGGGCGCCAGTTCCCGGCTCATCCGGTTGGCGTCCTTGATCTGTAAGGGGTGCGCCACCACCGAAGATACCCGGGTGCTGATGGCCAGCTCCAAGCCTTTGCGGTCCACGATCATGCCCCGCACCGGCAGGACCGGGCAAAATTTCTGGTATTCCCGGGTGGCCAATTCCCGCAATTGCGGGCCCTTGACCACCTGGAGGTAAAAGAAGCGGCCGCAGATCACTGTTCCCAACAGGATCAGGCCGATTACCACCAGGGCGATCCGGAAGCGCACCCATTTGCCGATGGTGTGGCTCACGGCAGATTCACGACTTGCGTGGACTGCGGCGCCTCCATGCCAAACTGGGCGGCGAGTTTCTCCAGGCGTGAGATGCCGGTCAGATTGGAGTACTCGATCCTAAGCTTGCGGTTCAGGTCCAGTAATTGTTTCTGGCTTTCCTGAGCCTGAGAGATCTGATAGCTCTGAGTGATGAACTGGAGATCGGTCCAGGCCAGGAACATGCCGGCGCACAGCACCCCCATGGTGGCCAGGACCAGTCCGCCAACCAGGGCGCTTCCCCAACGCCAGGGATGGCTGACCTTGCGATTCTTGGAAATAAATACCTGTCCCGCGACGCCTAAGCGAAGAGCTAAATTACCGGGCATCCCCCTTACCTCCTGTAATCAAGCACTTTGATCGATACAGATTAAACTGGGAAATCTTCCCCCATTGGGCCATCTCTCGGCGACTCTATCCCACCATGAGCCGGGCCGGGGGCCCTCGTCCCGGTCCGCGGCTTCGCCGCCGCCCTGAAAATCTGGCTGCCTCTCTTGAATCACCGCACAGATTATGCTTGCTGACCGCAAATCAACTAACATGGTCGTTCTCCTGCTGCGCCGTAGTAAGGATCTTTTCGGCAATGCGCAGCTTGGCGCTGCGGGCCCGGGGATTCCGGGCGACTTCTTCCGGGGTGGGAACCAGGGGTTTGCGGGTCAGTCGCACCATCACCCCGGCGCGGTCCCAGGCCGCCATTTTCTCCTTGATCAGCCGGTCTTCTAAAGAATGGTAGGCAATCACCACCAGGCGGCCTCCCTCTGCCAACCAACCCGGGGCCTGCTCCAGAAAATCGGCGATTTGCTCCAGTTCGCGGTTTACCGCTATCCTCAAGGCCTGGAAGACCCGGGTGGCCGGATGCAGTCTCCCCCTGCTGCGCCACCCGGGTCCCATGGCCCTCTTAATGACGTCTACCAGTTGCTGCGTGGTTCTGAAGGGATGCCGTCGCCGGGCCACAACCACCAAACGGGCCAGGCGCCGGGCCTTCGGCTCTTCTCCATACTCCCAAAAAATCTTTTCCAGAGCGGCCTGGGGGGACCGATTGAGCAGTTGGGCCGCGGTCACCCCGCCATTTTCCGGGTTGAACCGCATGTCCATGGGCTCGTCTCCCTGGAAGGAGAAACCTCGCTCTGAAGTCTGCAATTGCCGGGAAGACAGGCCCAGGTCCAGGAGGATGCCGGCTACCCCGGCGACCTGGGCTTCTTCCAACAACTCCCCCAATTGACTGTAAGAGCGGTGAAACAGTTGAAATTTGGAGGTGTGGTGCGCCAGTCGGCTGGCGGCCGTCTTCAGGACTGCGGGGTCTCGATCCAATCCCCAAACACGCCCATCCGGAGCGCTACAGTCCAGGATGGCAGAGGCATGCCCCCCCTCACCCACGGTGCCATCCACATAAAGGCGGCCAGGCCGGCAATTGAGGCCCACCAACACCTCCTTCACCATCACCGGTTCGTGAACCGGATTCGGGTCTACGGTTAATATTCCGATGCTTCCAGATCCTTTTCGTCGATAGTGTCTAACAAGAGCGGCAAATTAGCCTCGTAGACGCCCCGATCCCAGATTTCAAACCAGTTTGTCATGCCCACCAGGATGAGATCCCGGGAAAGTTGGGCGAAGTCACGCAGGCTGGGAGAAATGAGGATGCGGCCCTGTCGGTCCAGGGGGCACTCTTCCTTCCCGCCCGTGATGAAACGACGCAGATTGATGTTTTTGGCAAAGATTGGCTTTTGAGCCTCGATGTACTCCTGCCACGCCGCAGTGGGAAACGCCCGCAGGTAATGGATTTCTCCCGCCACCCCATCTTGGGTTTTCCGTTGGAAATAATTGGTGATGACGAGTTGGCGGTCTTGGAGCTCAACCAGGATTTCCCGATAACGGGACGGGATGCTGACCCGCCCCTTGTTATCCATGGAATGGAAGTGCCTGCCGCTGAACTCAATCACCACTATCCTCCACTTAATACCACTTTTATCCACTTGCACCCCCAATATGAACTTTTTTTGGGGGATGTCAAGGGAAAAATTATTTCGGAATAAAAAAAATTAGCGGGATTGAAAAGGGCCTCCGCTCAGTGAGGCCAAGGGAATAATTGGAGTTAGGCTATGTAGGACCCTGTCAATGGGTGATTGAACCATTTTTCAGGCATTTTACCCAAGGGATACGTGGTCTTATCCCATTTAACGACCTAAATAACCTGGGGTCGTCCCACTTTTCCGGGAAAAGGGCTGAGGACGAGGGCTGAAAAATTTTAGGGTTGAGAGGTGGTTGAGCCCGGGTTCAGGGACCGCGGGTCAGGGGTCAGGGGCCGTAAGCAGTGAGCTGTTCTCCCCGGCGGGGCGACGGGTGGTGCGGCGGGTGAAAATTCAGGCATCCTGGTGCTGCTGCCGGTGGTCCAGGTAATTCTGCAGGATGAGTACTGCCGCCAGTTGATCCACCACCTGGCGGCGTCGTCGGCGGCTCACGTCCGCTTGTAAGAGGACCCGCTCCGCCTCTACGGTGGTGAGGCGCTCCTCCCAGGTGACCACCTCCACCCCCAGGGTTTTGTGTAAGACTTCAACCAGCTCCAGGATCTTCGGGGCGGCGGAGCCCAGCCGACCATCCATGTGGCGCGGCAGGCCCACCACGATCCGCTGCACTCCCCACTGGCGGGCCACTTCCACGAGCCGCTCCAGGTCGGCCTGGGGGTTCTTGCGGATCAAGACTTCCAGACCCTGGGCGGTGATGCCCAGGGGATCGCTCACCGCCAGGCCGATACGCTTCGACCCCACATCCAGGGCGAGAATTCGCACCTCCCGGCGCTCCGATGCTGCTGGTCCGTCAACCATGAAGAACTCCTAAAGTTGTAGACCGAAGGTCTCCGGTCCCCCGTCTTATTTAGACAACAGCCAGACGGCCACCAAAGCCAAAGCCACCCCGGCCAGGCGGCGCAGGGTGAAGTCCTCGTGCAGCACCATCCAGCTCAAGACTACCGTGACCAGGGGATACAGGCCCGTGAGCGGCACCACCACGCCGCCAGTCCCTCCGGCTGACAAGGCCTTCAAAAAATAGAGCAGGCCGAAGGCCATGCAGAGTCCGGCGCCCAGGCCCGCGGCCAGGCCGGCGGGCTGCCAGGGGATGGCCAAGCCGCCGGAGGCCGCCAGAAAGCCGATAACCGCCAGATGCCCGGTAATGGACATTAAATAGACGGCCCCGGTGGGCAGTTGTAGGGCGGCCACCTTGCTCAAGAAGCCCCACAGCCCCCAAAGCCCCACGGCCAACAAGGAAAACGCCAGCCAGTTCAAGTCTCTCCTCCCAGCTTGCCAAACCACTGCTCTTTCATCTAATATAGGAATTGGCTGACTTGCACAATAGCTATCCGCGGTCAGCTT
>JBIOJX010000212.1:0-4927 GCA_044451265.1 Desulfobaccales bacterium | reverse complement strand
TGATTGCTCCATGTGCATCATCTCCCCCAAATTGGTGGAATGCGGCCGGCACCTGAACATCCAGATTCACACCCTGTCCGAAGTGAAGAGCATCAGCGGGGCCCCGGGGAATTTTATCGTCAGCGTCGAGAAAGAACCCCGTTACATCGACCCCAGCAAATGCACCGGCTGCGGCACTTGCGCCGAGGTCTGCCCGGTGCGGGTGCCCGACGAATTCAACCTGGGGCTGGCGGAAGGCAAGGCGGTTTACCGGCTCTATCCCCAGGCCATTCCCGCCACCTTCGCCATCAAAAAGCTGGACCGGGCCCCCTGCGTCCGGGCCTGCCCGGCGAATTTGAGCGCCCAGGGCTACGTGCAGCTGATCAAGGAACACAAGTTCCCCGAGGCCCTGTCCATCATCATGGACCGGCTGCCCCTGCCCGGCACCATCGGCCGCATCTGCCCCCATCCCTGTGAGACCGACTGTCGCCGCCAGGAAGTGGATGAGCCCATCGCCATCTGCAACCTGAAGCGCTTCGTGGCCGACGCGGTGGATTGGGACGCCCTGCCGGTGCCCGAAATTCCTCAGAGAAGCGAAAAGGTAGCCATCGTCGGCGCCGGTCCTTCCGGTTTGAGCTGCGCTTACCACCTGGCCCTGAAGGGCATCAAGGCGGTGATCTTCGAGGCCGCGCCCGAGGCCGGCGGCTGGCTGCGCTACGGCATCCCGGAATACCGGCTGCCCCGGGAAGTCCTGCAAAAGGAAGTTAATTACATCCAGCGCCTGGGCGTGCAGATTAATTATAATGCCCCCGTCGGCAAGGACCGCACCATCAACGACCTGCTGACCCGGGACGGCTTCAACGCCGTCTTCCTCGGGGTCGGCGCCCAGGATTCGGTGCGCATCCCGGTGCCGGGCCATGAGGCCCAGGGCGTGCTCTGGGGCGTCGAGTATTTGAAAGACTCGGCCTCGGGCAAAAAACAGGACTTCAAAGGCAAGAAGGTGCTGGTCATCGGTGGCGGCAACGTCGCCATGGACGTGGCCCGCACCGCGGTCCGGCAGCAGGGCCAAGTCACCCTGATCTGCCTGGAATCCCCCGAAGAAATGCCCGCCTCCCAGTGGGAAGTGGAAGAGGCGAAGCACGAAGGGGTTACGATCGTCAACCGCTGGGGCGTCAAGCAGATCCTGGAGAAAGGCGGCAAGGTCACCGGCATCGAACTGAGAGCGGTGGTGCGGGTCTTCGACGAGCAGGGCCGCTTCAATCCCACCTACTTCGACGATCAGACCAAGACCGAGACTGCCGATGTGATCATCATGGCCATCGGCCAGCGGACCAACCTGAAGTTCATCACCGAGGCCGATAAGGTCCAACTCACTCCGCGGGGTCTGATCCAGACGGACCCGGCCACCAAGGCCACGTCCCGAGAAGGCGTCTTTGCCGGCGGCGACGTGGAGACCGGTCCTTTCATCGCCATCGCCGCAGTGGCCGCAGGCCGCGAGGCGGCCGTCTCCATTGACCGCTACCTCCAGGGCCAGGATTTGCTGGCCGGCCGCGCGATGCCGATCCGGCCCAAACCCAAGGACGAGGGCAAGTGGTCACCCATCCGCGCCGATATCGAAAAGAAGCATCGGGCCCTGATGCGGACCACTCCGGTGGAAGAATGGATCGAGGGCTTCAAGGAAATCAACCTGGGCTACAGCGAGGATGAGGCCGTGGCTGAGGCGGCCCGCTGCATCAACTGCGGGGTCTGCTCCGAATGCATGCAGTGCGCCATCAGTTGCCAGGCCAAGGCCGTGGCCCACGACATGGGTCCGGAGACCTTCACCCTGGACGTGGGCGCCGTGGTTCTGGCCCCGGGTTTCTCGGTCTACGACCCCACCAAATATTCGGCGTATCATTACTCCCACTTTCCCAACGTGGTCACCTCCCTGGAATTCGAGCGGATACTGTCCGCCTCCGGGCCTTTCGCCGGCCATCTGATCCGGCCGGGGGATCACCAGGAGCCCAAGAAGATCGCCTGGCTGCAATGCGTGGGCTCCCGGGACCTGCACCACTGCGACAACAGCTACTGCTCGGCGGTGTGCTGCATGTACGCCATCAAACAGGCGGTCATCGCCAAGGAGCACTGCAAAGAATATAAGCTGGACGCCGCCATCTTCTTCATGGATATGCGGACCCACGGGAAGGATTTCGAGAAATACTACTGGCGGGCCCAGGACGAACACGGGGTGCGGTTCCTGCGCTCCCGGGTGCACACCATTGACGAGGTGCCCGGCACCGGCAACCTGGCCATCCGCTACCTGGCGGAGAACGGTGACCTGAAGATCGAAGAGTTCGACATGGTAGTGCTGTCGGTGGGCCTGGAGTCCTCCCAGGACGCCCTCAGCCTGGCCAAGACCATGGGCATCGAAGTCAAGGCCAACACCCGTTTCGCCAACACCTCGCCCTTTACTCCGGTGGACACCAATAAAAAGGGCGTCTTTGTCTGCGGCGTCTTCCAGGCGCCCAAGGACATTCCCCAGTCGGTGATGGAGGCCTCCGCGGCCGCGGCCGCGGCGGGCGAAATCCTCGCCTCAGTCCGGGGCACCCAGCTCAAGGTGCGGGAACTGCCGCCCGAAATCGACGTGGCCGGCCAGGCCCCCCGGGTGGGCGTCTTTGTCTGTAACTGCGGCATCAACATCGGCGGGGTCATCAACGTCCCGGCCCTGACCGAATATGTCGCCACCCTGCCCGGTGTAGTCCTGGCGGACCAGAACCTCTTCACCTGTTCCGCCGATACTCAGGATAAGATCCTCAATGCCATCAAAGAGAACAAACTGAACCGGGTGGTGGTGGCCTCCTGTTCGCCCCGGACTCACATGGCCATGTTCCAGGAGACCATCCAACAGGTGGGCCTCAACCCCTACCTCTTCGATATGGCCAACATCCGGGACCAGGACTCCTGGGTGCACATGCACGAGCCGGAAAAGGCGCTGCAAAAGGCGAAAGACCTGATCCGGGGCGCCGTGGCCCGGGTGGTGCAACTGGAACCCCTGCACAAGCAGGCCTTCCCGGTCTTCAAGAACGCCCTGGTCATCGGCGGCGGCGTGGCCGGTATGGAAGCGGCCCGCTCCATCGCCGACATGGGCTTCCCGGTCCTGCTGGTGGAGAAGGGCGACAAGCTGGGCGGCCAGGCCTGGAACCTGGTGACCAGCGCCCGGGGCTATGACTACCGGGGCTACCTGGAAGGGCTGATCAAGAAGGTCCAGAGCCACCCGCAGATCGAAGTCCTGTTCAATTCCGAAGTCACCGATACCGGCGGCTTTATCGGCAACTACAATACCACGATCAAGACGCCGGCAGGCGAGCGCTCCCTGGACCATGGCGTCACCATCATGTGCACCGGCGGCCAGGCCTATAAACCGGAAGAGTACCTCTACGGCCAGGACCCCAATATCTTCACCTCGCTGGAGTTCGACAAGCTCATCGCCGGTAAGGACCCGCGGCTCGACACCACCAAGCAGGCGGTCTTCATCCAGTGCGTCGGTTCTCGGGAGCCGCAGCGGCCCTATTGCAGCCGCCTGTGCTGCACCCACTCGGTGGAAAGCGCCATCGACCTGAAGCGCCACAACAAAGAGATGGACGTCTTCGTGCTGTATCGTGACATGCGCACCTACGGCGAACGGGAACTGCTCTACAAAGAGGCCCGGGAACTGGGGGTGATCTTCATCCGCTTCGACCTGGAGTCCAAGCCGGTGGTGGAGAAGGACGGCGACGGCCTCAAACTCACGGTCTTCGACCCCATCCTGCAAATGTCGGTGGTCCTGCGGCCCGATCTGCTCACCCTGGCCAGCGCCATCCTGCCCAACCCGGTGGATGAGCTGGGCGAGATCTTCAAGGTGCCCAGAAATGCCGAGGGCTTCCTGAACGAGGCCCACGCCAAGCTGCGCCCGGTGGACCTGCCCACCGACGGCATCTTCCTGGCCGGGCTGACCCACTATCCGAAACCCATCGATGAGTCCATCGCCCAGGCCAAGGCCGCGGCGGGCCGGGCCGCCACCTTCCTGTCCAAAGACAAAGTCGAAGTGGGCGGCATCGTCGCCGTGGTGGATCAGGACAAGTGCGCCGTCTGCCTCACCTGCGTGCGCACCTGCCCGTTCAACGTGCCGGTCATCGACTACACCGTGGATGCGGCTTACATCGACCCGGCCAAGTGCCAGGGCTGCGGCGTCTGTGTCTCCGAATGCCCGGCTAAGGCCATCCAACTGAAAAACTTCACCGATACCCAGATCATCGCCCAGGAAACGGCTCTGGCCGCGGGTTAAGGAAGGAGAGGATCTCATGACTGAATTTGCTCCCAAGATCATCGGGTTTTGCTGCCGCTACTGAGCTTACAGCGCTGCGGACCTGGCAGGTTCGATGCGGCTGCAATATCCCCCGGATATCAAGATCATCATGATGCCCTGCACCGGGCGGGTGGATATCCTCCACCTGCTCAAGGCCTTCGAGGCCGGGGCCGACGCGGTCTTCGTGGCCGGCTGCCTGGAGGGCGAATGCCACTACCTGAAGGGCAACATCCGGGCCAGGAAACGGGTCACCAAGTTGAAGAAGGACTTCGAGGCCATGGGCCTGGAGCCCGAGCGGATCGAGATGTTCAACCTGTCGTCTTCGGAAGGGCCGCGCTTTGCCGCCATCGCCCGGGAGATGGTGGAGCGGGCCCTGAAGCTGGGCCCCAGCCCGACCAAGCCGGAAGTCCGGGCGGCCTGGCAGAAATCCCAGGCGGCGTAAGAGCATAAGTAGAAGAAGCAGGGGCGCCTCGTCGTCCCTACTTATTGTGGGGCGGGCGTCCCCGCCCGCCATGTAGGGTGCACGCTACGCACCAAAAGGGGAGAGTCTATGTGGCTCTCCCTTGTTTTTTCTCAAGGCCTGGCTTAATTATATATTACACAAAAATCCTCATTAGCCAGGAG
>JBIOJX010000211.1:0-4928 GCA_044451265.1 Desulfobaccales bacterium | reverse complement strand
GTCCCTCACAGGCCTCCGGCCTGTGAGGGACACAGGCTGGAGGCCTGTGCCACTAGGGAACAGCAGAGGGCGGCTGTTCTCCATTTTTCTTGCGTCTTTGCGTCTTTGCGTGAGGTACTTTTGTTTTCCATGGATTCGCCGGGAAATGATAAAATAAAAGTTTCGGAGCAGCATTCGCCCGCCGCAGTGGAACGGGAACTCTGGGTGGAAAATCGCCTGGGCCTCCATGCCCGGCCGATTGCCAAGATCACCGCCCTGGCCCAGGGCTTCGACGCCGACATCACCCTGGAGAAAGACGGCGAGGTGGCCGACGCCCGGGAGCTGCTGGCCATCCTGGCCCTGGACTGCCCCCAGGGCACCCGGCTGGTGCTCCGGGCCACCGGGCCCCAGGCCCGGGAGGCCGCTATGGCGATTACCTCGCTCTTCGCCCGCAAGTTTGGAGAGACATGACCGCTGAAAATCGCATCCTTCAGGGCATTCCCGCTTCCCCCGGCATTGTCGTGGCGCGGGCCCAGGTCTTGACCGAAGCCGCCCAGATCTCCACCCGCCTCCTCTATACCGAGAAGGACGTGGCCGACGAACAGGAGTGGTTTCGGGAGGTGGTGGAGCAGATCGAAGCGGAACTGACCCGACTCAAGGGCGAAATCACCGATGATTTGAAGGAGCACGCCCACATCCTGGATTTGCACTTGCTGATTCTCCGGGAACGGATGTTCTATGCCGATACCCTGAAGCTTATCCAGGAGCAACACCTGAACGCCGAACGGGCCTTGCAGCAGTCCTATTTAAAGATCAAAGAATTGTTTCAACGCATCGGCGACAAGCACATCCGGGGCCGACTGGCCGACGTGGAGACGGTCTACCGCCGCGTCATGGGACGCCTCACCGGCCAGGACTCCAGCAAACCCTTCGCCTTTAAGGAGCCGGTCATCATAGTAGCCCGGGACCTGTCCCCGGCGGAAACCACCCAGATGTCCAAGGCCCAGGTGCTGGGCTTCATCACCGAGCGGGGCGGCAAGACCTCGCATACCGCCATCATCGCCCATTCCCTGGAGATTCCGGCGGTGGTGGGGTTGGACAGCGCCACCACGGAGATCGAGTCCGGGGACCTGATTATCCTGGACGGCATCACCGGCGTGGTGATCCTGGACCCGGACGACTCGCTGCGCCGGATTTACCAGGCCCGGCGGGCGGATTTCGAGATCTTCAAGTCGGAGGTGGTCCTGGGCAGCGCCATGCCCGCCGTCACCAGCGACGGCCTGCCCACCCGGGTCATGGCCAATATCGAAATGGTGGAAGAAGTCTCCCTGGCTTCCAAGTACGGGGCCGACGGCGTGGGGTTGTACCGCACCGAGTTCCTCTATCTGCGCCAGCGCCACTTGCCCACGGAAGAGGAGCTTTTCCAGGATTATAAGCAGGTGGTGGAGGCCCTGGCCCCCCGGGTGGTGACCATCCGCACCCTGGACATCGGCGGCGACAAGTTCCTCTCGACCCTGGAGTACGCTCCGGAGATGAACCCGGCCCTGGGCCTCAGGGCCATCCGCTTCTGCCTGAAGGAGCAGAAGATCTTCCGGACCCAACTCAAGGCCATCCTGCGGGCCTCGGCCTTCGGCCAGGTGCGGGTCATGTTTCCCCTCATCTCCAGCCCCGGAGAGATGCAGAAGGCCCGGCAACTCCTGGAGTCGGTGAAAAAGGAGCTCAAGAAGGAGAAGATCGCCTTCGACCCCAAGATGCCGGTGGGGGCCATGATTGAGGTGCCCGCGGCCGTGACCCTGGCGGATCTCCTGACCGAATACGCCGATTTCTTCTCCATCGGCACCAATGACCTGATCCAATACGCCCTGGCCATCGACCGGGTCAACCAGAAGGTCGCGGATATGTACCAGCCTCTGCACCCCGCGGTGCTGCGCATGGTGCGGGACGTGGTGCAGGCCGGCCGCCAGGCCGGCATCTCCGTAGCCATGTGCGGCGAAATGGCCGGCGACCCCCTCTATATCCCGGTGCTCCTGGGCCTGGGGGTGGAGGAATTCTCCATGAACACCATGGCCATCCCGGTGGCCAAACGGGTCATCCGGATGACCAAACTGTCCGAGGCCAAGGAGATCGCACGCAAGGCCTTGCAGCTCCATACCGTCGAGGAAGTCAACCACTACGTCATCCGGGAGATGGACCGGCGCTTTCCGGACATCTTTCGGTTCGGCCGTCCCCTGGCCAATAAGTTGGGAAAATGAACGACAAAGGCACCATCAAGATCATCTGCCGTAATCGCAAGGCTTACTTCGAATACGCCATCGACGCCCTGTATGAGGCCGGCCTGGTGCTGAAGGGCACGGAAGTCAAGTCCCTGCGCCAGGGCAAGGCCAACATCGACGACGCCTTTGCCCGTTTCCAGGGCAACGAGCTCTTTCTCTATAACGCCCACATCAGCCCGTATTCCTTCGCCGGGCCGGAGAGCCACAACCCGGAGCGGCCCCGGAAACTCCTGCTGCACCGCTGGGAGATGCGCCGCCTGCTGGGCAAACTCCAGGAGCGGGGCTTTACCCTGATCCCGGTGCGCCTCTACTTCCGGGACGAACACGCCAAGGTGGAACTGGCCCTGGCCAAGGGCAAGAAGAAGTACGATAAACGGGAGAGCATCAAACGCCGGGAGATGGACCGCGAACTGGAACGGGCCAAGAAGCAGCGGTAGCCTAGGCGTCCCGCCTGTGCCGGCGCGCCTATATCTCACGCCAAGCAGCAAAGACGCCAAAGGCGCCAGCTGGAGTGAGATAAGGTAGAACAGTCTTATCTAGGGCGGCCTGTGGCCGCCGAAATGCGGCGGGCGCGGAGGCCCGCCCTGCCGGGAAGATTGCATGGACTTTTTTGAAAGAATCGCCGAAAACCGCATCCTCGAGGCCATCGAGGCCGGTCTGTTCGATAACCTGCCGGGCAAGGGCAAGCCCCTCAACCTGGAAGACGACAGCCATATCCCGCCGGAGCTGAAGATGGCCTATAAGATCTTGAAGAACGCCGACTGCCTGCCGCCGGAATTGGAGCTGCGCAAAGAGATCGTCACCCTGCAGGAGCTGGTGGCCTCCATGGAGGATGAAGCCGAAAAGCTGTTACAGATGCGGCGCCTCAATTTCTTGATGATGAAGCTCGGCATGACGCGGCCGGTGTCGGCCCAAATCCTGGAGCACGACCTCTATACCCCCAAGATCCTGGAGCGCCTGGAAACGAAGCAGAAATAGCTCAGCGATCAGCGATCAGCGGTCAGCCAGAGCCAGTTGGAAGAGGTCTTAAGTCCCCCTTTCTAAAGGGGGATTTAGGGGGATTATCAGGCGCGTATTTAATCCCCCCCTGCCCCCCTTTAGCAAAGGGGGGTGATTTTTTCAACTTTCACCATAGATGATTCAGAATGGCGCCGGAAATTAGCTGCCAAATTAGTTTGAGAAACTAGAAACTAGAAACTAAAAACTAAAAACTCGAAACTCGAAACTAAATGAAGCTGCGTTTGGATCACCCGCTGTGGCGGCATCGAGCCCCGGCCCTGGCCCGGGGGCTGGTGCAGGCTTATCTGCATACCTGCCCGGTCGAACTGGTGATCAATCCCGAGGCCAGGGAGATCATTTTTGCCCGGCAGCCGGTCCTTTACACCGCCTGGCATTGTCATCTGCTGTTCCCGCTCTTTTACTCCCGCCATTATGCCGACCAGTTGCCGCCCGTGGTGCTGATGGCCAGCCCCAGCCGGGACGGGGAATTCATCGCCGACGTGGCCCGGGGGCTGGGATTCATCGTCTGTCTGGGCTCCCGGCGCAAAGGCGGGGTCCAGGCCCTGAAACAACTGGCCGACTATCACGGCCAGGGCTATAGCTGCGGCCTGATTGCCGACGGCTCCCGGGGGCCGGCCCGGGTGGTCCAGAACGGCCCCCTCTATCTGGCCCGGATCACCGGGGCCCCCATCGTGCCCCTGGCCGTGGCCGCCAGCCGCCGGAAGATCTTTCAGACCTGGGACCGCTTCGTCCTGCCCCTGCCTTTCAGTCGTCTGGCCTTGCTGGTGGGCCAGCCCCTGACCGTGCCCCCGACGGCCCGGGGACCTGCCCTGGAGGCCCTCCGGCTGGAGCTGGAAGACCGTCTAAACCAATTATTCCAGCAGGCGCAGGATTTCTTTGCCTCGTAAAAATTTTTCCTGAAATCCGGGCTTTATTGCAATAATAGGTTGATATGTGCGGGTAAAATGTTAAATTTTAAGAAAATAACTTCGTACTGGAATATAGACCAAAATGCGTTTTGATGAATTAGATACCCAGACTCTGGACCAGATCGGTAGCCCGGAGGCTGTGGCCCAGGCCCGAACCCTGGTTCAAGATCACCAGGTCAAGCATGGTTACCGTATGCCTGACCGCCTCCGGGGGGTGGTGTTGGATGGCCAGCCCTATACGGTGGAAGCGAAGATTCAGGATGACCAACTCACCTACCAGTGCTCCTGCCCCCAGGCGGAGGAGGAAGAGATTTGCCCCCACGTCCTGGCCCTGCTGCGGGCCTGGGTGGAGGAACCAGGGAAATTTTTGAGCCAGCAGGAGCTCAAGGACCGCCTGAAGAAATATTCCAAGAAAGAGTTGCTGGAAATCATCCTGGACCTGGCGGACCGGACACCGGAGGTGCGAGGCGTCCTGAAGGAGGAGGATCAGGGACTCGACGATATCTTGGAATCCATCGACCGGGTGGTGGAGGAGACTTCGCCGGAAGCCCAGTCCGTGGCCGATGCCGAGGGCAAGCTGCGGCGGGCCCAGGCCCGGGCCGATCGGCTGGCCCAGAGCGGCCGCCTGGCGGAAGCCCGTTCCGTCTATTTCTATCTCCTGGACAGCATCCTTAGCCTGGAGGAGAAATTCAAACGGGCGGACCTGTTCGGGGCGGACCTGCAAAATGAATTATTCGAGGAATATTGC
>JBIOJX010000210.1:0-5039 GCA_044451265.1 Desulfobaccales bacterium | reverse complement strand
GGGTTACCGCAAATGCGCCAAGATCGTTGGCGAAGTTCTCGGCAAGTTTCATCCGCACGGCGACGCGCCCGTTTACGACGCCCTGGTGCGCATGGCTCAGCCCTTCAGCATGCGCTACCCGCTGGTGGACGGCCAGGGCAACTTCGGTTCCGTCGACGGCGACTCCCCCGCGGCCATGCGTTATACCGAGGTGCGCCTCACCCGCCTGGCCCACGAACTCCTCCAGGACCTGGACAAGGACACCGTGGACTTCGTGTCCAACTATGACGGCTCCATGAAAGAGCCGTTGGTGCTGCCCAGCCGCATTCCGAATTTGCTGATCAACGGCTCCTCGGGTATCGCCGTGGGCATGGCCACCAACATCCCGCCCCACAGCCTGGAAGAAGTCTGCGACGCCCTGCTGGCCACCCTGCAAAACCCGGACATCACCCTGGCCGAACTCATGGCCTTCGTCCCGGGTCCGGACTTTCCCACCGGCGGCTTCATTTACGGGGCCGAAGGCATTGCCGAGGCCTACCGCACCGGCCGGGGCCTGATCCGCCTCCGGGCCAAGGTGGCGGTGGAGCACAAAGCCGGCCGGGATACCCTGGTCATCCGGGAACTCCCTTACCAGGTGAACAAAGCCCGGCTCATTGAGCGCATCGCCGAACTGGTGAAGGACAAAAAGCTCGAGGGCATCTCGGACCTGCGGGATGAATCGGACCGGGAAGGCATGCGGGTGACCATCCAGCTCAAGAAGGACGAGCAGGCCGACGTCATCCTGAACCAGCTCTATCTCAACACCCAGATGCAGGTCACCTTCGGCATCAACCTGGTGGCCATCGTCCACAACCGGCCGGAGCTCCTCGGCCTCAAGGACCTGCTGCGCCATTTTCTGGAGCACCGCAAAGAGGTGATCCTCCGGCGCACCCGCTACGAACTGAAGAAGGCCGAGGAACGAGCGCATATCCTGAACGGCCTGCTCATGGCCCTGGATTTCTTGGATCAGGTCATCGCCCTGATCCGGGCCGCGGCCAATCCCGCCGAAGCCAAGGCCCAGTTGATGGCCGGCCGCTTCGCCGCCGAGGCGCCCAACGTCGCCAGCTCCGCAGAGTTCCTTCAGCGCTACGCCCTCTCCGAGATCCAGGCCCAGGCCATCCTGGACATGCGCCTGCAGCGCCTCACTGGCCTGGAGCGCCAGAAGATCATCGACGAGGCCCGGGAAGTGGAGGCCGCCATCGCCCGCTACCGGCAAATCCTGTCCGACGAGGCCCAGGTCCGGGCCCTCATCTCCCAGGAACTGACGGAACTCAAGGAGCGCTACGGCGACGGCCGGCGCACCGAGATCGTCCCCACCGCCCAGGAGTTCACCGCCGAAGACCTCATCGCCGACGAAGACATGGTGGTCACCATCAGCCACCGCAACTATATCAAGCGCACCCCCCTGACCATCTACCGCAGCCAGCGCCGGGGCGGCAAGGGGCGCACCGGCATGGCCACCCGGGAAAACGATTTCGTCTCCCAACTCTACATCGCCTCCACCCACAGCTTCTTCCTGATTTTTTCCAACAAGGGCCGGATCTTCTGGCTGCGGGTGCACGAGATCCCCATAGGCTCCCCCACCGCCCAGGGCAAGGCCATCGTCAACCTGGTGCAGTTGGGCGAGGACGAGAAGGTCACCGCCATCCTGCCGGTCAAGGAGTTCGTGCCCGGGCTCTCCCTGGTGATGGCCACCCGCCGGGGCGTGATCAAGAAGACGGACCTGTTGAACTTCCAGCGGCCCCGGAGCGGCGGCATCATCGCCCTCTCTCTGGATGCCGGCGACGAGATGGTCGGCGCCGCCTTGAGCGAACCCGACCAGAGCATCCTTATGGGCACCCGCCAGGGCAAGATCATCCGCTTCCCCTCCGCCGAAGTCCGGGACGTGGGCCGCGCCGCCCGAGGCGTCAAGGGTATGGAGGTCGCCCCGGAGGATGAGGTGGTGGGCATGGAAGTGCTGCAACCTCAGGGCACTATCCTCACCGTCACGGAGCGGGGCTTCGGCAAGCGCACCGACCCGAAAAAATACCCCCAACACCACCGGGGCGGCCAGGGCGTGCGGGGCCTCAACATCACCGACCGCACCGGCCTGGTGATGGGCATCCTCCAAGTGAACGAAGACGACGAAGTCATGCTGGTCACCGACGGCGGCAAGATCCTGCGCCTGGCGTCCAGGGGTATTTCTCTCATCGGCCGGGTCACCCAGGGCGTCAAACTCATGGACGCCGAAGCGGAAGAGCGGGTGGTCTCCCTGGCCAAGGTGGCGGAACAGAGTGATGACAACGAAGTCGAAGCCGAACCTGACCTGGGTCTCTCCTGAAACCAGGAATGTAGTGGTGGTGGGGGCCGGCAGTTGGGGCACCACTCTGGCCCATCTGCTGGCCGAAAAAGGCCTGCCGGTCCACCTCTGGGTCCGGGAGCCGGAGGTCTATGCCGATCTGCAGCGGGACCGGATCAACCGGGTCTTTCTGCCCGGAGTGCGGCTCTCCTCCCGCCTGAACTTCAGTCAGGACCTGGCCGCGCTCTTGCCGGATGCCGTCCTGGTCCTCATGGCGGTTCCGTCCCACGTCTTCCGGGAAGTCCTGGGCGCCGTCAAGCCTCACTTCCCTGCCGGCGGAGTGCTCCTGAGCGCCACCAAGGGCGTGGAGATCGATTCCATGCTCACCATGGAGGGGGTGACCCGGGAGGAACTGGGTCCTGAGGTGCCTTATGCCGTGCTCAGCGGCCCCAGCTTCGCCCTGGAAGTGGCCCAAAAGCAGCCCACCGCGGTGTCCATCGCCTCCCGGCAACGGGAGGTGGCCAAATATTTGCAGAAGCTCTTCTCCACTCCCCACTTCCGGGTTTACACCAGCCGGGACGTGACCGGCGTGGAACTGGGGGGCGCCCTGAAGAACATCTTTGCCATCGGCGCCGGCATCCTCGGAGGCATGGGCCTGGGGGACAATCCCCGGGCCGCCCTGATCACCCGCGGCCTGGCCGAGATGACCCGCCTGGGGGTCCGCCTCGGGGCCAATGCCCTGACCTTCACCGGCCTGGCCGGCGTGGGGGACCTGCTTCTCACCTGCACCGGCACCCAGAGCCGCAATTTCCAGGTGGGCTTCAAATTGGGGCAGGGCCAGACCCTGGACCAGATCCTGGGCGGCATGGCCATGGTGGCCGAAGGGGTCAAGACCTCCCGGGCGGTGCACCGGCTGGCGGAACGGCTGGGAGTGGAAGCCCCCCTGGTGACCGCCATTTATAAGATCCTCTATGATAATCTGGCCCCCAGGGATGCCATCAAAAAGCTGATGACCCGTGAGCTCAAGGACGAACTAGAGGCCATGACCGAGACCTGGTAGGGGACCGAAGACCGGAGACCGAAGATTGAGAAACTGAGACGGGGAAGACCGGCGATGGATCTTTTGCTCCCGTCCTCCGTCTTTAAAAAGGCCACTATGACCTATAAAAAGATTGATACCCGAATTCCCAGCATCGGGGAGCCTAAGGTGTATTCTCCCATACCCCAGGCCCCCATGTACACCCGGGACGGCAAGCTGGTGGAAAAGACCTTTGTCCGGGATACGGATAGGATCCTGGTCTACGATTCCCCCGGCTACCTGAGCAGCTTGCAGCCGGGGGAAGAGCCCCAATACTTCGAACTGGCCGGCCCCCGGGAGCAGATCTATTTCGACCATACCAAGGTCCACTGTGCCATCGCCACCTGCGGCGGCCTCTGCCCCGGCACCAACGACGTCATCCGGGCCATCGTCCTGGAGCTTTATCATCTTTACGGGGTACGGCATATCTACGGGGTGCGCTACGGTCTCCAGGGCTTCCTCCCCAAATACGGCCATGAATTGCTGGACCTGACCCCGGAGGCAGTGGCCAACATCCACATCTTCGGCGGCACCATCCTGGGCAGTTCCCGGGGCCCCCAGGACACCGGCGAGATCGTCGACGCCCTGGACCGCATCAATATCCGTATCCTTTTTCTCATCGGCGGCGACGGCACCCTCAAGGCCGCCGATGACATCTATCACGAAATCACCCGGCGGGATCTGCGCATCGCGGTGATCGTCATCCCTAAGACCATCGACAACGACATCGCCCTGGTCACCCGTTCCTTTGGCTTCGACACCGCCGTGGAAGAGGCCACCCGCGCCATCCACGCCGCCCACACCGAGGCGGTGGGCGCCCCCAACGGCATCGGCCTGGTAAAGCTCATGGGCCGGTATGCCGGCTTCATCGCCGCCAACGCCACCCTGGCCCTGCGGGAGGTCAACTTTGTCCTGATTCCCGAAGCCGACTTCGACCTGGAAGGGGAGTTCGGCCTCCTGGCGGTCCTGGAACAGCGCCTCAAGGAGCGACAACACGCCCTCATCCTGGTGGGCGAAGGCGCCGGCCAGAAATACTTCTGTAATTCCGACCTGGTTTGTGATCTCTCCGGAAACGTCAAGCCCGGGGATATCGGGGTCTTTCTCCAGGAGCGGATCAAGGATTACTTCGTGCAGCGGCATATCGAAGTCAACGTCAAGTACATCGACCCCAGCTACTTGATCCGCAGCATGCCGGCCAACTATAATGATCGCATCTACTGCGGCTTCCTGGGCCAAAACGCCGTCCACGCCGGCATGTCCGGCAAGACCGGCATGCTGGTGAACCGCTGGCACAGCCATTACGTCCACATTCCCATCCAGGCCGCGGTGGGGCAGTCCAAAGAAGTGCACCTGAACTCACCCCTGTGGCGCAGCGTCCTGGAATCCACCGGCCAGCCGGCGCTGAAAAACCCATAACTGATTTGTAGGGGCGGTTCTCGAACCGCCCTGTAGGGTGCGCTCTGCGCACTAACATTTATTGGATGGAAGACCAAGGCGATACGAATGACCAACAACTCCGATAAACCGCCCGTATTCAACTGCCAACAGTGCGGCGACTGCTGCTCCGGCGTGGGCGGCATCCATGTCCGGCCCCACGAAGTGGAGGCCATGGCCGCTCTCCTGTCCATTTCCGTGGATGACTTCTGCGTCAACTACGTAGAAGCC
>JBIOJX010000209.1:0-5064 GCA_044451265.1 Desulfobaccales bacterium | reverse complement strand
GTGCCGGAATCCGGGGCCACGTTGATTTCGCCGCGGTAGGCATCGACGTGCTGGCTCTCGATCGAGCCGGCGGCGTATTGGCCGCGCACCGCATATTTAAAGACCTGCTCCGGGTAAATAGGGCGGATGGCGTGGAGCACGTCCGCCTTCTTATTGCGAATTTCGTCGGCGCTGAAGGAAACGGGGGGCTCCATGGCGATGAGACAGAGGATCTGGAGCAGGTGGTTCTGGATCATGTCCCGCAGGGCCCCGGCCTGGTCGTAATAATGGCCCCGGCTCCCCACCCCCTCGGCTTCGGCCACGGTGATCTGCACGTGGTCGATGTAGTTGCGGTTCCAGACCGGCTCAAACAAGGTGTTGGCGAAACGGAAGGCTATGATATTCTGCACCGTCTCCTTGCCCAGGTAATGATCGATGCGGAAGATCTGGGATTCGTGGAAGAGTTCGGTGAGGTTGTGATTCAGGGCCCGGGCCGAGTCCAGGTCGCGGCCGAAAGGCTTCTCCACCACGATGCGGTCCCGGACGCGGTCCTGGTTAAGCTTCACCCGGGCCAACTCCCGGGCCACGGGCTCGATCATGGTGGGTGGCAGGCTCAGGTAAAAGATGCGGTTGGCCCGGGCATTCCACTCCCGGTCCTGGTCTGCCAGGGTCCGGGCCAGCTCCGCGAACATTTCGGGCTTCTCCAGGTCGGCGGTCATGAAGGTCAGGTGAGCGGCGAAGCGGCTCCAGTCCTCTTCGGTCAGGGTGCGGCGGGCGTACTTGTCCACCCCCGTTTTGAGGTGGCTGTGAAAGGCCTCCTCTTCCATATGCTGGTGGCCGGTGCCGATGATGCGAAACTTTTCCGGCAGCCAGCCATCCACGTAAAGGCTATAGATGGCCGGGATGAGCTTGCGCCAGGACAGGTCGCCGGCGGCTCCGAAGATGACAAAAACCGTGGGCTCCGGACGGATATTAGCTCCCATGCGATCTCCTTAGTCCTGGTCCCATTGGGTGTGGAAGGTTCCAGGAGCGTCCACCCGTTCATAAGTATGGGCCCCGAAGTAATCCCGCTGGGCCTGAATCAGATTGGCGGGCAACTGGGCGCTGCTATAGGCGATAATGTAAGCCAGGGTGGCCATCAGCCCCGCGGCCGGCAGCCCCAGCTCGGCGGCCACGATCACCACCTGGCGCAAATCGTCCTCCCGGGACCTAAACTCCTGGCGCAGATACGGGTCTAACAGGAGGTTGGGCAGGTCTGCCCGGGCCAAAAAAGCCGAGCGGATGTGCTCCAGCAAGGCCGACCTGATGATACAGCCGCCTCGCCAGATGCGGGCCACCGCTTCCAAGTTAAGCCCGTAGCCGTAAGTCTCGGAGGCCTTTTTAAGCAAGGCCATCCCCTGGGCGTAGGTGGCGATCAGGCCGGCGAAGAGGGCGTTCTTCAGCCGGCGGATAAAAAGTTGCCGGTCTCCTTTAAAGGCGATCTGGGGTCGGGCCAATACCTGGGCTGCCGCTCCCCGTTCACTTTTAAAGCCGGACAAATCCCGCATCACCACCGCCATATCAATGGTTGGCGTCCCCACCTGCAGATGCAAGGCTTCCTCTGTAGTCCACATGCCGGTGCCTTTTTGTTTGGCCTTATCCAGGATCAGGTCGACCAGGGGTTGGCCGGTTCTGTCGTCCAGGCGCCGAAAAATCTTAGAGGTGATTTCGATTAAATAGGAATTCAGCTCCTCCTGATTCCACTGCTCGAATATGGCAGCCAGATCCCGGGGCTGGAGTCCCAAAGCCCGCTTCAGGAAATCATAGGTTTCGGCTATGAGCTCCATGAGGCCATACTCGATGCCGTTGTGAACCATCTTGACATAATGGCCGGCGGAGCCTGGCCCCAGGTAGGCCACGCAAGGTTCGCCGTTGACCTGGGCCGCGGCAGCCTTCAGAACGGGTGCGACCCGATCGTAAGCCTCCCGGGGGCCGCCGGGCATCAGGCTGGGGCCGTAGCGCGCCCCGGACTCGCCGCCTGAGACCCCTAGGCCCAGGAACAACGCCTGCTTCTCCGACAGGGACTTGATTCTCCGGTCGGTGTCGGTGAAATGGGAGTTGCCCCCGTCGATGAGCACGTCGCCGGGTTCCAGGAACGGCAAAATTGTGCTGATCAGGTCGTCCACCGCCGGCCCTGCCGACACCATCAAGACAATGGCCCGGGGCCGGCGCAGCAGACCGGCGAATTCCTGCAGGGAATAGCCGGGCCGCAGATCCCGGGCGCCTGCTTCCTGGGCCATGAATTCCCGGGTCTTCTCGGCGGTGCGGTTATACACGGCAACGGGGAAGCCGTGATCAGCAAAGTTCAAGGCCAGATTCCGGCCCATGGTCCCCAGGCCGAGCACGCCGATCTCACATTCTATTTTGGGCATAAGGCTGCCTCCGAATTTCAATCGCTAATGCCGGGAGGGGGTTGGCAGCCGTCCCGGCCTCTCAGCCCTCCAACGTCAGCCCCAAACAGGCCAGGGCAGACCGGGTGCATTCGTAGTCGGTATGATGGATGCCATGGATGCCCAGCCCCCGGGCCACCTCCACGAACATGGCCCGGTCATCGAGGTAGACCGCCTGCTCCGGCAGCACCTGAGCGCAGTCCAGGGCCAGGCGGTAGAGGTCGGTGTCGGGTTTGCGACAGTGGACGAAACACGAGAAGACGAAAAAATCCACGTAGGAACTCAGGTTGAACTTCTTGATGCGGTAGCGGGCAATTTCCAGACCTTCGTTGCTCACTGTGGCCACCTTAAGGTGATATTTGGCCCGCAGACCCTTGAGCAGCGCCTCGGTTTGGGCCATTTCCGGCTTCTGCTGGGACTGGGCGAACATGAAGGTCTTGAAGTCTTCCCGGGTGAAGGGCCGGTCCTCGTAGAAGACGAGGCGGGTGAGGTATTCATCCAGACTCAGCTTGCCTTCCTCATAGGTGTCGAAGGTGAGGTGATGGCGGTCGCTCATTTCGTCGTAGTCCAGATTGAAGTGCTCCGCGGCCTCCCGGCGTGACTGGTGGCCCCAGCCGTTCGTGAGCAAGACACCGCCGATATCCAGGAACATGGTGGTGATGTGCATACCGCTCCTCGCACCAGGGCCTGGGCCGGCGGGCAGGGTGGCGTCGGCGCTGGCGGCTATTCAAAAAATAGTGAGCCTTGGTCAAAAATCAACGGGTGGTTACTTTAAAGGAATCAAATTTCCCCCAACTGGGAGCGGAAAATCCAGTTAGTAAAGAGTAGATCGATTGGCCGGGGTTAGACCAATACTTTCTCTTTTGGTGTCCCGGCCTTGATTCTCAGTTCATGAGGGTTTAGCCTAACCGGTTTTATATATTCTCTTTTCGTTGTCAAAATTATAAAATTTAATTGACAATAATTTAAAATGTGTTTAAAATTAAGGTCCAGAAAAAAGCCAAACCCGCTGCAGGGCGGGGACGGAAAGCCACGGGTCTGCAAGTCCGCGTGAGATAGCCGGGTTGCCTGGGATGAGGCAGCGCGGCTTTTTTTATTCAAACAGGCGACAAAACAGTCCCCGATGAAGAAATTTACCCTTCTATGGGCAGCATTGGTGATTCTGGCATCCCAGGTGGGGTCCCTTACCGCCGCTCAAGGGGATATGGCGGGACGCCTGACCATGGTAGAAGGGCAGGTAGACCTACTGAGAGGCGGGCAGCTGCCGGCCATCCCCGTTAAGGTCGATGACGGGGTGCAATCAGGGGATGTGCTCCGGACCAAGTCTCTGTCCAAGGCTATGGTTACCTTTATTGATAATTCTACCCTGACGATTTCCCCCGAGAGCCGGGTGGCTATCGAAGAGTATATGTTCAACCCGGCCCAGGAAAAGCGCAATGCGGTGATCCAGCTCTTCCAGGGCCTGGCTTACGTGGTGGTGCACAAGGTCTTCAAGCCGGCCGATCCGGATTTCGTGGTCAAAACCCATACCGCCATCATGGGGATTAGGGGCACCGAGTTCGGCATTCGTCTCTCTCCCAATAGTTCGACGATTATGGATTTTGAGGGCGTCATCCAGGTGGCCAACATCTTTCCCGAGGTGGCACAAGTGTTCCGGCGGGCCTTCAAGATCGCCTACGCCTGGGGCGGAAATACCCAGGTGGGGGTGCTCTTGCAGGCTATGCAGGGCACCACTGTGGACCGGGGGATGACTCCCACCCTGCCTTTTGCCATAACCCCGCAAGACCGGCAGAGCTTCATGAACCAGCTGTCCATCGGCTTGAGCAGCCGCCTGGGCACCGGCAATAGCAACTCCGTTGCAGCGTCTTCAACCTCGGGAACGGGCGCCACCAATATTACCGATCAAGGAGTTAGTTTAATGGGGCTTGGCGCTAATCCTACGGTGATCTTGCCCCTCAGGGTTCAGACAACGGCGCCCCCTCAGATCATAGCGCCGCCACCGCCAGCACCGCCGCCACCACCACTGGGGCACTCTGGCATGCATTGAATTTTTGGCATATAGGTCTTCCTTAGACTTGGGGCAAATGGGAGGGCACTGGATGAAAAAATTAAATTTAATGAGACTGATGAAATTAACCGGGGCAATAGCTTGCCTCGCTTGTCTGTTCTTCCTGGCCGGCGTCGCCAACGCTACAATAATTCTCTATAATAACCTCGGCTCTCCCTCCGACGGCGTGGATCCCGTGGCTGGATGGACCGACCCGAATGGAACGGTGAATTTGCCACCGCTTTTCGACTCGTTCTCCGTGGGACCCGTGGGACCGGAAGGCACCACCCTCTTGGATGTTCAACTGCTGCTCAAAAGTAGCTCGTCTTCCGGCTCGTCTTCCGGCTTTTTCTCCGTGGCTCTTTATAGCGACTCTGGGAATCACCAGCCGTCACCTGGGACGCTCCTGCAGCTTATCGGCACTCTGAACGACGGCTCACTGACTTCGGACCTGTCAGTCGTAGATTTCCCCACGGCTTATCATCTGGACGCCGATACGCGCTACTGGATAGAGCTGAGTTCCACCGACGGCAGCACTGCTGAGTGGAGCTGGTCCTATGATCAGAGTGGCATCGGCGTAGCCGGAGAGTATTTCGGCCATGATAATAC
>JBIOJX010000208.1:0-5067 GCA_044451265.1 Desulfobaccales bacterium | reverse complement strand
TGGGGGTAAAGGGGCCGTGGCCCTGGGGGCACTTATAGGTTTTGCCCCGGTAATCGCTCCAGCTCGCCAGCTTCAGATAGACAAAGTCCCGGCAGCCGGCGCAATAGCCGGTAATGGCAGGAGAGTTCCTGCCCCCGCCGATGGTTAGGTTTTTGGTATAGCCGCAGCCGGGATTGGTGCAATAGACCTTGGCCATCTCCCCCGCCTGGGCCAAGTTTGCAGCAAATGCCACCAACAACAAGGCGGCAAGCATTAGCTTTTTCATGTCAGTCCTCCTCAAGCCGACCAACTTCGAGCCATAATATAATCACCGGGCCACCGGCTCAAGAGAAAATCGGCTCGGCGGGCAGCCAACGGGTTGACATCTCAACCGATAATAATAGAATAAAAATATTAGCCAGGAACCACAGGCTAGACGCCGAGTTTTCCGCAACCAGCGGAAAAACGGGGGACCCGATCTTTTGGGGCGAATCCGCTCACGCGGTAGGACAAAGCACCTCCTGCCCGAGCCCGCCAGCTAACCCCGCAGGCAGGAGGAGGATATTTTGGATATCGGCACTGCTGCACCCGCGGGGTATCCTGACGGGCCCGTCTCAGGGCGCCCTGAATCAATTCGCAGTCATCTGCGCCTAACCCACCCGCCTGATCGGCGCTTTACCAGATCTGCCGCCAACCGCGCCCTACCGAGGCCGGAATCCCATTCTCCATAAGCAGCCGCCTCCGCCGTATAATGAGGTTATCTGCGTTTTTTACAGTACTTCGAGGCTATTGACTTGGGGGCTCGGGAACCTTACGGTACCAGCAACCGATATTCTTAGGTCCACTGCCTTCCCGCCTTCCGGTTAGGGGTTGAAATCAGTGAAATTAGTCGTCTTGACCATTCTCAATGTGGGTCTGATCGCCCTCTTTGTCTACCTGCTGCGATTGCGCAATCTCCTGTCATTTAACCAGGGCGGCAAAATCTGGCTCACTTTTCTGGCGGTGGGCATCATCACCCTGATGGATGAGTTCACCTCCATCTTTTACGCCCCGGCCGAAGCCTTTCGCTTTATCGGACTGAGCGCCCTGGTCTTTATCGCCATCACCAGCATTATGGTGCGGTTCATCAGCACCCGGCTCACCGAGATCGCTGAAATCCTGGAACATCACGGCCTGATCGGCGGCGGCGTCTATTCCTTTTCCTACCTGGTCCTGGGCCCCATGATCTCCTTTGTAGCGGTGTCCTCCATCATGGTGGACTACATCCTCACCGCCTGCATTTCGGCGGTAAGCGCGGTCGCCAACGCCACCTCCTTTTTCCCCATCTCCGGCCCGGTGATGGTGATCACCGTGCTGGCGATCATTTGGGCCATGGCCGGTTTAAACATCATCGGCATCCGGGAAAACGCCCGCTTCACCTTCTTGATCTTCATCGCCGCGGCCTTCATCATCCTGAATCTCATCGTCTCCGGCATCCTCCATCTGGATGCCGCGGCCGTGGGGAAGATGGGCCAGGCGGTGCACGAGTCCATCCAGCACGTCAGCACCGGGTCGTTGGGCATAAATTATGGCCACTTTGTGGCCAGTATCGCCCTCTGCATCCTGGCCTACTCCGGGGTGGAGTCGGTGATCCAAACCGCCGGCCTGGTCCGCAACTGGCGGGAGATTCGCAAGGCTTATCTGTTTCTGGCCCTGACCGTGGGCATCGTCACTCCCCTGGTGGCCATCCTGACCTTATCCGCCAACATCGACTTCAAGGCTCACGAAGGGGACCTGGTCACTTATTACGGCACCATGCTCAACGGCGTGGCCTTCGGGGTGGCGGTGGCGGCCCTGGCCAGCTTTACCCTGATGATGGCGGTAAACACCGCGTTTGTAGCCTCCAGCGAGTTGCTGGAGCGGGTGGCCCACCGTTACGGCTTTCACTGGTTCATCGTCACCAACCGGCGCCATTCCCTTTACCGCATTCATATCGCCAGCGCCATTTTCTTCTCCATCATCATCATGCTCACCATGGGCAGCCAGGAAGAACTGGCCAACATGTACGCCCTGGGTCTGGTGGCCTCCTTCTGCATCAATATGGGCTCCCTGATTCTCTACCGCTACTTCAAGGGCCGGGCCGAGGGCATGACCTATTACACCAGCCGGCTGGGCACCCTCATCCTCTGGATCATCCTGGTAAGCTGCTTCATCTTCCTGGCCATCGACAAAACGCACGCCACCATGCTGTGGGCCGGGGTGACCAGCGTCATGCTGGTCCTGGGCTTCCTGGTGGCCCGCAAACGCGCCCCGGAGTTGAAGCAGATCGAGAAGGCGGACACGGAAATGGAGTTGATTCTCTATCTGTCCGAGTCCGACTCGCCCGAGGTGAATCTTTTCTTCCGGCGCTCCGAGGAAAAGGAAGATCAGATCCCCAAGGCCAATGAGGCCTATATCACCTTCTATTCCCCCCGGGTGGGGGGAGCGCCCCCGAAGACGGTCTCCAACCATTTTCGCTTTCCGCTCTTCAAGATCAGCCTGTATCACCGGATAGTAAACCTTTTGAAAGTAGTGGAGTACGAGCTTTCGGACCGCCACGTGGTGGTCCACCTGGGTTGGCCGCTGTCTTCCTGGATGGACCGCTTTGCCATCGGAGTTATGGTCTTCAACATGATGCGCCTGCCCCGGAAATTCCCGGATTTCGAATTCAACATGCACTACAGCAAACGGCCGGAGGCGCCGCCGACCCCCAAGGCGGCTTGACAAGGCAGAAAGGTTTGGTAGCCGCAGGCTTTAGCCTGCGCGGCCAGTGACCGCAAAAAAAGCCGCAGACTTGAGCCTGCGGCTACCAAAGAATAGCTTTATTGGCGAGGCGCCGGCTGGAAAGCCTGGGCTACATGGGCCTTGCCGGGCGGTTCGAGAACCGCCCCTACCTTCATTCTGCCACGGTTGGCGGCGTTCCGAAGTTCTGTTGGTAGCGCTCCCAGAACTGGTAGACCTCCACCCGGTGTTCCTGGGTGCCCTGCTCCTCGACGCAGAAGCTGGCCAGGACCGCGCCCATGCGGACCGACTCCGACCAGGAGAGACCCAGGGCAAACCCCTTGAGCAACCCGGCGCGGTAGGCGTCGCCGGCGCCGGTGGGGTCCAGGACCTGGCGGGGTCTCACCACCGGGAAGTCTTCCCGGCCGCCGGCGGTGTGGAGGTAAGAGCCCTTATCGCCTTGAGTGGTGATGAGCGTGGGCGTCAGGCCGAGAATTTCTTTCTCATGCAAACCGGTTTTTTGTTGGAACATCTCCAGCTCGTAGTCGTTGACGATGAGGGCCAGGGCCTGGTCGGTCATCTCCTGGAGTTCGTCACCTCCCCAGGCCGGGATGCTCTGGCCGGGATCGAAGATAAAAGGTATCCCCCGGGCCTTGTAGGCCCGGGTGTAGGCCAGCATGTCCTCCAGGCTGCCCGGGGCCACGATGGCCAGGGCCGCGACCGGGTCCACCCGGTCGAACCGGTATTCCGAGCGGCGCTTCATGGCGCCGGGATTGAACCCGGTGATCTGGTTGTCGGAGAGGTCTGTGGTTATGTAGGCCCCGGCGGTGAATTCCTCGGGGATCTCTTTAATCCCGTCCAGGGGCAGGTCCAGCGAGGTCAGCCAGTCCCGATAAGGCCCGAAATCCTTGCCCGCGGTGGCCAGGATGACCGGCTTCTCCTTCAGCAGGGCCAGGTTGTAGGCGATGTTGCCGGCAGTGCCGCCGAAGCGTTCGGTGAGGCCGTTCACCATGAAACAGACATTGAGGATGTGAATCTTCTCCGGCAGGATGTGATCCACGAAACGCCCGGGGAAATCCATGATCCGGTCAAAGGCCAGGGACCCGGAAACGAAAATTTGCATGAGAACCTCTGAGTTTCGAGTTTCGAGTTTTTAGTTCCGAGAAAAGTATGTTCTGAAAAATTCCTCAGAATTGGTAGCACAGGTTTCAAGCTGGCATAGGTTTTTGGTTAGGGCCTGCGGCTACAAACTCTGAAAATATTCTTTGGCCTCCCCCACCGTAAAGAGGGAACCGGTGATGACGATGCGGTCGTCGGGCCCGGCCAGGGCCTGGGCCCGCTGGATGGCCTCCGCTACCCGGGGGACCTGGAAGACCTCCAGATGGTAAGGCGCAGCCCGGCGGGCCAAATCGGCGGTGGTGGCAGAGCGGAAATACTGGGGCTGGGTGAAGATCACCGCCTGCCCCAGGGGCAGGAGCCGCCCCAGGATGATGTCCACCTCCTTGTCGGCCATGATGCCCATGACGAAAATGAGCCGGCCGTTGCCCCGAGTCTGTTTCAGGGTTTGGGCCAGGGTCAGGGCGGCGGCGGGGTTGTGGGCCCCGTCCAGCAGGATGCGGCGGTCCTGGGCCACCTGCTCCAGGCGGCCCGGCCAGCGGGTTTTTTGTAAGCCCTCTCGAATGGCCCCGGTGCTGATGGCCAGGCCCTGTCGCTCCAAAAGTTCCAGGACCGCCAGGGCCACCGCGGCGTTGCGGTACTGGTGGCGTCCCGTCAGGCTCAGGGCAAGATTAGGCAATTCCTTGGCCAACCCGTGATAATCGAACCGCATCTCGCCCCGGCCCCGGGTCTTGAAGTCGACGCCCCCCTGATATAAAGGTGTGGCCAATTCCCCGCAGCGCCGGCGGAAGAGGTCCAGGACCGATTTCTGGGTGGCGTAAGTGACCAGAGGCGCGCCGGCCTTGATGATCCCCGCCTTTTCGCCGGCGATGGCCACAAGCCCGTGGCCCAGATGGTCCTCATGGTCCCGGGTGATGTTGGTGATCACCGCCACCAGCGGCTGGACGATGTTGGTGGCGTCCAGACGCCCCCCCATGCCGGTCTCCAGGATGATGGGGTCGGCCTTTGCCTCCAGAAAATAGAGCAAGGCCAGGGCGGTGACGAATTCGAAGAAGGTGGGGGGCTCGGCTGCGCTCACCGCGGTCCGGACCCGGTTGATCAGGCGCAGCAGGGCGTCGGCGGAGATTTCCTGGTCCCGCAGGCGAAAGCGTTCCTGCAGGCTCACCAGGTGCGGGGAGGTGAAGAGCCCCACCGGATAGCCGGCCCGGGTGAGGACGGCGCTGAGCATGGCCG
>JBIOJX010000207.1:0-5086 GCA_044451265.1 Desulfobaccales bacterium | reverse complement strand
GGCCGTGGTTGTGGAGGCGCCGGGGGCTTTGCCGGTCATAAAAGAATTTTCCTTCCCGCAGGTTCAGGCCGTGGAAGCTCTCTTGCACCATGAAATAGACCTGGCGGGGGTTAAAGCCGAAGAAATGCCACTGATAGAACTCTTTTTCCAGGTGGGCCAGCATTTCGGCGGAAATGATGATGAGCAAGTGTTGTCGGTCCAGGACTTCCCGGGGCGATTCCCCCAACTCCCGGGCCAGCTTGGCGAGGTCAAAGGCCAGTTGCAGCATGTGGCGGGTGCCCAGGGACAGGGGCAGCAACTCCTGGGGCGGGCACTCCAAATCTGCCGCCACCGCCTCCGGCGTCACCAGGTGGCCGCTTTCCTGGCTGAGGAGATGGCCCAGTCGTTCGATGCTGAGTTCTTGGGCGGGATTGAGGAAATATTTGGGCCCCAGCATCAGGCGGGTGCCTTCCCCGGCGGCGGCGTGCTCGAACAGGACCTCGCCCCGGAGGACCGCAGCCTGGGCCCGGGCCAGTCGGGCCGCGTCGGCGCCGTCTTCCAGCACCAGGATCTGGCGGGGCGTCTCCAGCAGTTCCAGGCGGGGATAGCGGTTCAGGTGGCGTTCCTGGGCGGCGATTTCGGCAATGGAAGAAAAATGGCCCAATCTCGTCTGAGCCAGGGCCAGACAGGAATTGATGTATTGGGCGCCGGCGTCGAACTCGGCTGTAGAGGCTAAGGCATGGGGCATAAAAGGCCTGAAATATTGATAAGTTAAATGCTGCAATTTATCATGCGAGCGCCTTGATGTCAAGCATTTGCGGCCTTTTGCCTCCGCGGCCAGGTTATGAAAAAAGGACCTGGGAGGTTTTTCCACTTTGGCGTGCCCTGCATTTGGGAGTGGATAGATCGCACGCAAAGAAGCCAAGGCGCCTAAAAAAAATTTATCTTAAAAGGCCGCAATCGGGCCTCACAGGGCCGGCCGCAGGTAGGTGGGCACCAGTCGTTCCGGCGGGGTGGTCAGGCCCGCCTCCAGACGCTGCCGGGCCAGGCGGGCCACGGTGCTGGCCCGGGGAAAACGCCTTTCCGGCGGGGCCAGGGAAACCCCTTCCTGGGGCAAGGTTAGAGAACTTACCAAAAAACCGGTGAGCAACAGGGGCGGGGTGAGGCGGCGGGCCAGTTCAGCCAGGGGCAGGCGGATGGGTTCGGCCAGCACCTGGGGCCGCTCTGCCGGGCAGCGGTACAGGCCCCAGAAGACCTCGCCCCGCTTGGCGTCCATCACCACGCCGATGGGGTGTGGCTGAAAGGGCATCTGGGCCGCCAGCACCTCCAGGGTGGGCACCGGCGCCAGGGGGCAGCCCAGGGACCAAGCCAGGGTCTTGGCGGTGGCCAGGCCGATGCGCAAGCCGGTAAAGTTCCCCGGCCCGACGCTAACCCCCAGGGCCCCCAGGTCGGCCGGGTCGCGGCCGGCCGCGGCGAACAGCTGCGCCAGCCTGGGCAGCAGGCGGGACAGGTAGGTGCCGGCGCTCTCCAGGGAGAATTCCACCAGGAGCCGCTCGCCCTCGACCAGGGCCAGGCTGCCCGTCTCGGTGGCCGTGTCCAGGGCCAGGATGAGCACGGGCGCCCTTAATGCGACGATTGCACCAGGCGCAGGATGTCCTGATAAAAGACCAGGATCATCAAGGCCAGGATCAGCATGAGCCCCACCCCTTGGGCCATTTCCCGGTGTTTGATCTCCACCGGCTTGCCCAGCAAGGCCTCCAGGGTGAAAAACATCAGGTGGCCGCCGTCCAGCACGGGGATGGGCAACAGGTTCAAGAGGAAGAGGTTGACGCTCAAGATCCCCATAAATTGGACCAGCGGGGCCACGCCCCGTTCGGCGGTTTGGCCCGCGGCCTGGGCGATGAGGATGGGCCCGCCCAGGGCCTTCAGGGGCACCTGCCGGGCCAGCAACTTATAGAACCCGAGGACGATCTGTTCACCATAGTCCCAGGTGGAAGTCACCCCCTCGATAAAAGCCCTTCCCGGCCCAACCTTTTCCAACGCCACGTGATCCGCGGCATTGACCCCGATTTTAAAGGACTTGGTTTTATTGCCAAACATATCCGGGACGTCCATGAGTTGGGGGGTGAGGGTCACCGCAAAAACTTGCTCCCCCCGCTTCACGCTCAGGACCAGCGGCTTTTCTCCCACTTTGCTGATCATCTCGGCGAAATCTTGCCAACGCATCACCTTTTGGTTATTCACCGATTGCACCAGGTCGCCTTTCTGCAAGCCGGCCCGGGCCGAAGGAGAATCTTCGATGACGTTGCCGATTTCGGTGGTGAGATAAGGGAGGCCGGAAAAGGTAAAGACGGCCCAGAAGGCAACCACGGCAAAAATCAGGTTGAAGGTCGGTCCTGCCAGGACAATGAGGAAGCGGTGCCACAAGGGGTGATGCATGAAAGAGTGGGTCTGGAGTTCCTCGGGGACCTCGTCGTTGGGGTTCTCTCCCAGCAGCTTGACATAGCCGCCCAAGGGCACCACCGACAGGCGATAGTCGGTGTCCCCGACCTGTTTATGTAAAAGCCGGGGCGGAAAGCCCAGGGAGAAGATCTCCACCCTGACTCCCATGAGTTTGGCCAGCAGGAAGTGACCGAACTCATGAACGAAAATCAGCACTCCCAGGACTATAACGGTCGCCACAATGGTGGTCATTCTATGCGGTAACGCTCCTTATGCAGAATATTGGTCTTGGTAAAAAAATTTTACTCAACGGCTGACCGAAGATTTCCGCCAATGGCATTAACCATTAACTTTGGCGAAAGATCAAGCCTTCGGCAAAATCCCGGGCCCATTGGTTGACCGCCAACACCTGGGCCAGATCGGTGAGGGCCTGGGGTTCATGGGCCGCCATGGTCTGCTCCACCACTCGGGGGATGCCCAGGAACTTGATGCGGCCCGCCAAAAAGGCGGCCACCGCCACTTCGTTGGCGGCGTTGAGCACCGCGGGCATGGTGCCACCGGTCCGGGCCGCGGCATAACCCAGGGCCAGGCCCGGGAAGCGGCTGAGGTCCGGGCGCTCAAAGCTAAGATTGGCGATCTGGCATAGGTCCAGGGGCGGCGAATTCAGGGGCAGACGGCGCGGGTAGGTCAGGGCATAGGCGATGGGCAGGCGCATGTCCGGCAGCCCCATCTGGGCGATGACCGAACCGTCCACAAACTCCACCAGGGAATGGATGATGCTCTGGGGGTGGATATAGACCTCAATCCGGTCCACCGGCAGGCCGAAGAGCACCGATGCCTCGATCACCTCCAGGGCCTTGTTCATCATAGTGGCGGAATCGATGGAGATCTTGGCGCCCATGCTCCAGTTGGGATGCTTCAGGGCCTGGGCCGGGGTGACCTGCTCCAAACGCTTCGCCTCCCAGGAGCGAAACGGCCCCCCCGAGGCGGTGAGCCACAAACGGCGGACATCCACCCGGCGCTGGCCTTGGAGGGCTTGGAAGATGGCGCTATGTTCGCTGTCCACCGGCAGGAGGGGCACGCCGCGCTCTTGGGCCAGGGCCATGACCAGGGGGCCGGCGGCCACCAGGGTCTCCTTGTTGGCCAGGGCCACCGGCAGGTGCGCCCGAATCGCCGCCAGGGTGGGCTCGAGACCCACCGCCCCCACCATGGCGGAGACCACCAGCTCGGCTCCGGGTGCGGTGGCCACGGCCAGGGCACCGGTTCGCCCGGTCAGGATTTCCGGGGCCGGGTTGGCGCCTACCAATTCCCGGAGCTGGACGGCCGCCGACTCATCCTGGACCGAGACCAGGGCCGGCTTGAACCGCTTGATCTGCTCCGCCAGGAGGGTCACGTTTTTCCCGGCAGCCAGGCTGACTATGCTAAATTCTTCAGGGTGTTCCGCCGCCACCGCCAGGGTGCTCTGGCCGATGGAACCGGTGGAGCCCAGGATCGCCAAACGCTTCATAGGACCGCCAAGTCCTCGACTTCAAGGAAAGATCACTTCTACCCGGTTTTGATCACCAACCGGTGCGACTTATAGTAACTCACTTTTGCCAAGTCAAACGAAATTATTGTAACTGATAAAGTTTAAACCTGTAAAGGATTAAGGAGAAGAGGTCCTGGGATGGTAAGGCCGGCCGCCGTCCGCCACTTGCCGCTCTTTCCTAGGCTCCTGCCAGTTAACTTATCCCAAGCTCTCCTTCGCCAAGATTCCAAGCAACCTCCAGGGCGGGCTGGGTCCGCCGAATTTTGGCGGCCACGGGCCGCCCCTGGGTCCCGGCGGCGAGGCATCAGTCTTTCCAGGGCCAGATTTGGGCCAGGAAATCCAGGGAGGGTTGCAGGCTGCCTTCCTGATGAGGCTCCAGGGTGATGAGGGGCCGGGGCTGGCGGTCCGCTAAGCACTGGAGGATCTCCGCCAAGGGTATGGACCCGGCGCCCAGGGCCAGATGGGCATCGGCGTCGCCGCGGTTGTCGTGAAGGTGCAATTGCCCGATGACCGGGGCCAGGGTATGAAGCCAGCGGGGCCAGTCGCCGCCGCCGAAGGCGTAGAGGTGGCCCACGTCCAGGCAGACCCGGAGATTGGCGGCGCCCACCCGGTGAACTATTTCCAGGAGCAGCTCCGGCCCGGTCTCGTAGACGTTTTCCAACATTACCAAGACCCCGTGGGCTGCGGCCCGGGCGGCCAGTTCCTTCCAGGTGGCCGTGCTGCGGGCCAGCCATTGGGGGGTGTCGCCGCCATAGAACCGGGCTTCATAACCCAGATGGCAAACAATCGAGCGCGGCCGGAAGACCGGCAGGTAGCGCCAGGCCTGACGCAGGCGCCGCCGGGCGGCGGCCAGAACGGCGGCATCCAGGGCGCCGGGCAGGAGGTCTTGGAAGGGAGCATGCAGCGTAATCCGCCGCGGGGAGGTCTGGAAGGCCCGGGCGGCCTGGCGGAAGACCGCGGGCGGGTAATGGTCCAGGCTGTACGCATCCAGGCCGATCTCGGGATTGAGGCCCAGTTCCAGAAAAAGTTCCAGATAACCCCGCTGGAGGTAAGGAAACGGGATGTTGACCTGCACCTGGGACTTCAAGGCCGCGGCGGTGATGGCCATGGGGGCTGGAGCCTCATGCTAGGGGGAAT
>JBIOJX010000206.1:0-5093 GCA_044451265.1 Desulfobaccales bacterium | reverse complement strand
GGCCTGACCCAGAGCCTGGTCGACCTGGCGGCCCGGGGCGAGGAGCTGACCGGGCTCCCCGGGGTGGGCCAGGACCTGGCGGGCAAGATCCGGGAAATCATCAAGACCGGCGATCTGGCCCTGCTCAAGGAACTGGAGGCCCGCACCCCCCCGGCCCTGGCGCTCTTGATGAACGTGCCCGGCTTGGGGCCCAAGCGGGTCCATATCCTGCACGAGAAACTGGGGATCACCACCACCGAGGATCTGAAGGCCGCGGCCCAAGCCGGAAAGATCAAGGAACTGAAGGGCTTCGGCCCCAAGATCGAGCAGCAGGTCCTGGAGGGCCTGGCTCAGCTCGCGGCCACCGGGAAACGCTATAAGCTGGTGACGGTGGAACCCGTGGCCGAGGCCCTGGTAAAGCACCTCAAGACGGTGCCGGGGGTGGCGGAGGCCATCGTGGCCGGCAGCTACCGTCGCCGCCGGGAGACGGTGGGCGACCTGGACGTCCTGGTTACCTGCCGGGAGGCCTTCCGGGTGATGGACGCCTTCACCTCTTATGAGGACGTGAGCCGGGTGATCGCCAAAGGCGACACCAAATCCGCGGTGGTGCTGCGCAATGGCCTGCAGGTAGATCTGAGGGTAGTACCCCAGGAGAGCTATGGCGCCGCCCTGTACTATTTCACCGGTTCCAAGGCCCACAATATTGCGGTCCGCCACCTGGGGGTGCAGTGCGGCCTCAAGATCAACGAATACGGCGTCTTTCGGGGGGAAGCGCGCTTGGCCGGCCGGACCGAAGCCGAGGTCTTCGCCGCGGTGGACCTGCCCTTTATCGAGCCCGAGCTGCGGGAGGATTGGGGCGAAATCGCCGCGGCCCAGCAAGGCCGGCTCCCGAAGCTCATCACCCTGGCCGACCTCCGGGGCGACCTCCACGCCCACACCAAGGCCACCGACGGCCGCAACAGCCTGGAAGAGATGGCCCAGGCCGCCAGGGAGCGAGGTTACGAATACCTGGCCATTACCAACCACTCGAAACGGGTAAGCATGGCCCATGGCCACGACGCCAAGAATCTGGCGGCCGAAATGGCCGAGATCGACCGGCTCAACGGCAGGCTGCAAGGCATCGTGTTGCTGAAGGCCATCGAAATGGACATCCTGGAAGACGGCTCCCTCGACCTGCCGGATGAGATCCTCAAAGAACTGGACCTCACCGTTTGCGCCGTGCACTACCATTTCAATCTGAGCCAGGAGGCGCAGACCGCCAGGATCATCCGGGCCATGGACAATCCCCATTTCAACATCCTGGCCCACCCCAGCGGCCGGCTGATTCACCGGCGGGAGCCCTACGACGTGGACATGGAGCGGCTGATGCGGACCGCCAAAGAGCGCGGCTGTTTCATGGAGTTGGATTCCCAACCCGACCGCCTGGACCTGATCGACCGCCACTGCAAGCTGGCCAAGGACCTGGGAGTCAAGGTCTCCATCTCCACCGACGCCCACAGCACCGCGGACCTCAATTATATGCGCTGGGGCATCGGCCAGGCCCGGCGAGGCTGGCTGGAGCCCGCCGATGTGTTAAATACCCGTTCTTGGCCGGAGTTGAAGAAGTTGTTGAAGAGGATTTGAAGGGTTGCGGCCAAATTTATTGGAGCGTTAAAACATCTCCACTAAAGATTCGGCTGGCGTCAATATCTTAATTCCTTGATAGGTTTTTAGATCCAAAAGATGATGGTCGCCGGTGATTATATAGTTGGCCTGGGCCTCTACGGCGCATTCCAGAATTCGGTTGTCCGGTTCACAAGCGACTACGGATATGCGGATTCCGGGCTTAACCTAAGGTGGAAAAGGTCTTTAGCCAAAGGCTGGCCGACTCTGCCTCCTCTGCTGTCCAGGAGAATTTCAGGAGAAGATTTCTGGTGGTCTCGTTTAAAATGAAAGCAGAAGTGAAATTAGCTAATTCCCCGCACGCCACCAGATCGAGCAACCTGGCTGGTTTGCTCTTTGGAAAAATAAGTCCTGAAATGATGACGTTGGTATCGAGCACTGCCTTAAGCATCAGTCGGTTCGGCTCGATCTGCGTCGATTAACCGCTGTACGTCCTTTTCTTTTAAGCCAAGGTCGTTGGCCTTTTTCATGCCGTAGCGCTGGAGGCGTTTAAGCTCCCTTTCGGCGATATAGCATCGCAAGGCTTCTCGCACCAGTTCACTTTTGGTGCGCCTTTCCTCTTTGGCCAGTTTTTCGATTTCTTCGAAAAACTCAGGCATTATGGAGATGGTGAGTAATTTTGTGGCTCTCAAGCCGGCACCTCTTTTCATACTTAGTAATACTAAGTATAACTAAGGCCCAATTTCCTGTCAAGAAACCGAAAACGGAAAAACTGCTCTAAACAAACCGCCGCATCAATTCAGCAATAATCCCATCCACATTGGCCGGGGTGATGGCATGGTTTCGTATGATCTCCTCGGCCCGGCGGCGCCGGACGGGGTTTTTTAGGTCGGCCAGGCCCGAGAAGACCCCAGTGCGCCGGCCCACCTGGTAGAGGCATTGTTCTCTCGGACTCAAATGTAAAAAGGTCTCGAGCGCCGCGAGCATGCGCCCCTGGTCCTGGGGCAGAGTCCCTTCCACCTCCGGCAGCAGGTTGAGGATGTGGTCGCTGGCCACGGTGCTGGTGATGCCCTGCAAGGATTCGAGCCAGAGCAGAATCTCCCGGGCCATTTCGACGTCGCTGGGCCGGTCGAAGCGCCCGGCCTGAAAATCTTCGTAAAGCGGGGCGCCGCAGGGGATGGCCAGGGTGCGCAGCCGGATGAAGTCCGGATTGATCTCGTTCAAGGCCGCGGCGGTCTCTCTGGCGTTGGCCTCCCAGAGGTCCCGGCCCCCCAAACCGGGCATATAGTACTCTGAGAGTTCCATGCCGGCCTGCTTCACTTTCTGACCGGCGACGATCTGGTTTTTCTGGGTGGTGCCCTTGTGCATCCGGCGCAGGACTGCATTGGCCCCGGATTCCAGGCCGATGTGTAGACGGTTCAGGCCCGCCTCCCGGATGGCCTGAAGATCGTGAGGGTCCAGGCGGGCCACGGTGCTGGAACGCGCATAGGAGGTCACTCGCGGTATCCCGGGGAATTTTGCCGCCAGGTGACTCAGAATCGCCACCATGGCCGTCGGCGGGATCACCAGGCTGTCGGCGTCCTGGAGAAAGACCGAGCCCCGGCCGTTTCTGAGCCAGTGGGCCGCGGCCTGCCAGGCGCTGGGGTCGCCGGGGGCCTCGCCCCTGGCCTCGGACCACCTCGCCTCGGCCCCACCGCTAAGGGCCTGCAGGGCCCGGAAGACCGCGTCGATGTCCCGGAGCACGTGGCCGGTGGGGCGAACCGAGAACTCGGCGCCCTTATAAACCGGGCAGAATTTGCAGCGGTTCCAGGGGCAGTTGCGGGTCACCCGCAGCAGCAGGCTGCCGGCCTCGCTGGGGGGCCGGATGGGGCCCTGTTCATAGCCGCCGTATGGCTCAAGAGTCATTAGACATCCTTTATCGGGCTTTCCTCCCCGGGCATTACTAGTATATAATTTAACCCCAAGCTATCCAATTGTGGTCAATAAGAAAATTGTTTCGGGTCGGAAGAGATTTATCGGGCGGGCGAGACGCCCGCCCCACGGTAGTTGTCTTTGGCCCGGAATGACTTAATTTATGATGGTCCGGCTTGACTAAATTTTTCCACTTCCTGGAAGGATGTTGATATGATCGAGATTGACGCTCAACCCTCCGACTTTATTCGCGAGATCGTGGCCGCAGACCTCAAGGCCGGCAAAAACGACGGCCGGGTCATGACCCGCTTTCCCCCGGAGCCTAACGGCTACCTGCACATCGGCCACGCCAAGTCGATCTGCCTCAACTTCGGCATCGCCCAGCAGTTCGGCGGGGTCTGCAACCTCCGGTTCGACGACACCAACCCCAGCAAAGAGGAAGTGGAGTACGTTGAGTCCATCATGGCTGACGTCCGCTGGCTGGGCTTCGACTGGGAGGACCGCCTCTATTACGCCTCGGATTATTTCGGGCCGATGTATGACTATGCCGTACACCTGATCCGGGAGGGCAAGGCCTTTGTCTGCGACCTGACTGCGGATGAGGTCCGGCAATACCGGGGCACCCTCACCGAGCCGGGCCAAGACAGCCCCTACCGCAACCGCCCGCTAGCCGAGAACCTGGACCTGTTCCGGCGCATGCGGGCCGGGGAGTTTCCGGACGGCGCCCGGACCCTCAGGGCCAAGATCGACATGGCCTCCCCCAACATCAATCTGCGGGACCCGGTGTTGTACCGCATCCTCCACGCCGAACATCACCGCACCGGCGACCAGTGGTGCCTCTATCCCATGTACGACTACGCCCACCCCATCTCGGACGCCATCGAGGGCATCACCCACTCCATCTGCACCCTGGAGTTCGAGGACCACCGGCCCCTGTACGACTGGACCCTGGACCACCTGCCGGTGTCCTGCCACCCGCAGCAGATCGAGTTTGCCCGCCTCAACCTGAGCTACACGGTGATGAGCAAGCGTAAGCTCCTGAAGCTGGTGAACGAAGGCCACGTGGCCGGCTGGGACGACCCCCGCATGCCCACCCTGGCCGGGATCCGCCGCCGAGGTTTTACGCCCGAAGCCATGCGTAATTTCGCCGAGCGCATCGGCGTGGCCAAGCGGGAGAACCTGGTGGACCTGGCCCTGCTGGAGTTTTACGTGCGGGAGGATTTGAACCGCCGCGCCCCCCGGGTCTTGGGGGTGCTGCGGCCCCTGAAGGTGGTCATTGAGAATTATCCCGAGGGGCAGGTGGAGGAGTTGGAGGCGGTGAACAATCCCGAGGACCCGGCCGCCGGGACCCGGAAGGTGCCGTTTTCCCGGGAACTCTACCTCGAGCGGGAGGACTTCCTGGAAGAGCCGCCCAAGAAGTTCTACCGCCTGGCTCCGGGCCGGGAGGTCAGGCTACGCTACGCCTACTATATCAAGTGCGTGGACGTAGTGAAGGACGTCCAGGGCGAGGTGGTGGAACTGCGCTGCACCTACGACCCGGAGACCAAGGGCGGCTACGCCCCGGACGGCCGCCAGGTGAAGGCCACCCTGCACTGGGTCTC
>JBIOJX010000205.1:0-5164 GCA_044451265.1 Desulfobaccales bacterium | reverse complement strand
TACAGGCTGGAAGCCTGCGCTACCGGCCGCGGGGGCCACGGAGGTGATCACCGGGGCGCCCGAGGTGCACTCCACCTCGACTTCGTAGTACTGGTCGTCCACGAAGACGTTGAAGGTCCGCAGACCCGCACCCTTGGCCGGGGTGGTTTTTTCCAGGGAATCGAGGTACTCCTTCACCTTGGCGAAGAGCTTCTTGCCCTTGATGGTGGTGTAGACCGTGTCCTCCAGCTTGACCTGCTCCAGGGTCTTGGGCTTGACCTCGTCAGGCACCGGCTCCAGGCCGTACTTCCATTTGAGGAAGCGGCTGCCGGTGGTGGGATAGAGGGCGTAGATCAGGACGTCGCCGTCGTTCTTGGCCAGGCCCTTGGTCTCGGCCACCGCCTTGTCCCATTCGGGTTCCAGGATCTCGCCGGGCCGCTTGGTGGTGGGCTCTTCGCCCCGCTCGTAGCCCTTGAGGATGATCTTCTGCACCTTCTTGTCCATGGGCGCCGGGGTCTTGCCGTAGAGGCCGTAGGCCAGGCCCTTGACCTCGGCGGGCACCATCTTGTAGCGCCCGAACAGAACGTTCATCACCGCCTGGATGCCGACGATCTGGGAGGTGGGCGTCACCAGCGGCGGGTAGCCCAGTTCCTGGCGGGTCTGGGGCAGGTCGGCCATCACCTCGTGGATGCGGTCCAGGGCGTTGGCCTCCCTGAGCTGGTTCACCAGGTTGGAGTACATGCCGCCGGGGATCTGGTGCAGCAGCACGCCGGTGTCGATCTGGGCCATCTTGGAGGTGTCCAGCAGGTCGCGGTACTTCACCACCACCTTCTCCAGGTCCTGGCCGATCTCGATCAACTTGGCGAGATCCATGTCGGTCTCCCGCTCGGTCTGCTCCACCGCCACTAAAAGCGGCTCGATGGCCGGCTGGGAGGTGCGCAGGGCAAAGGGGCACAGGCAGGTGTCCACCACGTCCACGCCCGCCTCGATGGCCTTGAGGTAGCTCATGGAGCCGGAGCCGGAGGTGTAGTGGGTGTGGAACTCCACCGGGATCTTGATGGTCTCTTTGATGGCCTTGATGATGGCGTAGGCGTCGTTGGGCGAGACCATGCCGGCCATGTCCTTCAGGACAAAGGAGTCGGCCCCCATGTCTTCGGACTTTTTGGCGAAGTCGACGTAGTAGTCGAGATTGAAGATGGGGCCGCCCAGGCGCCTTTGCGTCAGGCTGAAGCAGACCGCGGCCTGGAAGTGGGCCATAAGCCCGGCCTTCTTGGCGTCCATCAGGGCCTTGACCGAGACCTCCCAGTTGCGCATGTCGTTCAGGGCGTCGAAGACCCGGAAGATGTCCACGCCGGCCTCGGCGGTGTAGCGCACGAAGCGGTAGGTCAGGTCGTCGGCGTAGTTGCGGTAGCCCACCAGGTTCTGGCCTCTGAGCAGCATCATGGTGGGGGTCTTTTTCAGGATGCCCTTGATGGTGCGGATGCGCTCCCAGGGGTCGTCGCCCAGGAAGCGGTGGGTGGTGTCGAAGGTGGCGCCGCCCCAGACCTCGATGGCCCAGTAGCCCATCTGGTCCATGCGTTCCATGAAGGGCACGATGTCTTCGGTGCGCATCCGGGTGGCCAACAGCGACTGGTGGCCGTCCCGAAAGGTGGTGTCCGTGAACTTGATGGGGTTTTTTCCAGCCATTGATTACTCCTTCGTCGTAAGCTTTCAGCTGTCAGCTACTGTCAGCTATCAGCTGTCAGCTTTTAAACCAGGTATAGGGTTATTTGCCGTTTGCCGTTTGCCGTAAAAAACCTTTTTAAATCGCTCCGAAACCTCCTTTTAGGAAAGGAGGATTTTGCTTTTAGCTGATCGCTGATAGCTGGTCGCTGCTTTATCTCAAACTGCGGCGCTGCATTAAGAGCCGCATCTGCATGGCCTGCTGGCGGCCGGCCAGGGCCCAGAGGTTGAGCGGCGGCCCGGGCGCCGCGGCCGCCGGGGGCGCCAGGGCCGCGGCCTGGCAGGCCGCTTCCTCGTCGGCGATATAGGCCGAGACGGCCCCGCTGATGGCCGCCAATATTTGTGGTTTGATGGGCATTTGTCCTCTCCTCTTGAAAAGCTATCAGCGGTCAGCTATCAGCTGTCAGCCAAAACCTTTAAATCCCCCTAAATCCCCCTTTTTCAAAGGGGGACTTAAAACCTCCTGCTTACCAGGTCCACCTGTATTTTCCCCCCTTTTCTAAAGGGGGGCAGGGGGGATTTTGCCTTTATCTTTTTAGCTGACCGCTGATCGCTTCCTCACACCGGGATGTTGCCGTGCTTCTTGGCCGGCAGGGTCTCCCGCTTGCTGGCCAATACCTGCAGCGCCGCGATCAGCTTCGGCCGGGTCTCCCGGGGCGCAATCACCTGGTCCACGAAGCCCCGCGAGGCGGCGATGTAGGGGTTGTAGAGCAGGTTCTCGTAATTATTGATGATCTCGGCCCGCTTGGCCGCCGGGTCCGCGGCTTCCTTGATCTCTTTGCGGAAGATGACGTTGGCCGCGCCCGAGGCCCCCATGACCGCGATCTCGGCGGTGGGCCAGGCCAGCACCAGGTCGGCGCCCAGGTCCCGGGAGCACATGGCCAGGTAGCTGCCGCCGTAGTCCTTGCGGGTCACCAGGGTGAGTTTGGGCACCGTGGCCTCGGAGTAGCACCAGAGGAGCTTGGCCCCGTGGCGGATGATGCCCCGCCACTCCTGGTCGGAGCCGGGCAGGTAGCCGGGCACGTCGGCGATGGTCAGAAGCGGGATATTGAAGGCGTCGCAGCAGCGGATGAAGCGGCAGGCCTTGTCGGCCGCATCCACGTCCAGGCAGCCGGCCATGACCGCGGGCTGGTTGGCGATGATGCCCACGGGCCGGCCGCCGAGGCGGGCGAAGGCGGTGATGATGTTCTGGGCGAAGTAGTGGGCCGGCTCGAAAAAGTCGCCGTCGTCGACGATGGCCCGGATGACGTCGTGCATGTTGTAGGACGCACTGGGGCTGTCGGGGACGATGGCGTCCAGGGCCGGCTCCTCCCGGTCGGCCGGGTCGCCGCAGGGGCTGAGCGGCGGGTCCTCCAGGTTGTTGGCCGGGAGGAAGCTTAAGAGCTTTTTGATCTGCTCGATGCAGTCGGCGTCGGTCTCGCAGGCGAACTGGGCCACGCCGCTCTTGGCGTTGTGGGCCATGGCGCCGCCCAGGTCCTCAAAGGTGATCTGCTCGCCGGTGACGCTCTTGATGACGTCCGGGCCGGTGATGAACATGTACGAGGTGTTCTTCACCATGAAGATGAAGTCGGTCATGGCCGGCGAATAGACCGCGCCGCCGGCGGTGGGTCCCATGATGGCCGAGATCTGGGGGATGACGCCGGAGGCGATGGCGTTCCGATAGAAGATCTGGCCGTAGCCGGAGAGCGAATCCACCCCTTCCTGGATGCGGGCCCCGCCGGAGTCGTTGAAGCCCACCAGGGGCACGCCGGCCTTCAGGGCCAGGTCCATGACCTTGCAGATCTTCTTGGCGTGCATCTCGCCCAGGGATCCCGCCCGGGCCGTGAAGTCCTGGGAGAAGGCGAAGCAGGGCCGGCCGTTTACCAACCCGAAGCCGGTGATGACGCCGTCGGCCGGGATCTCGACCTTTTCCATGCCGAAGTTGACCGAGCGGTGGGTGACGAACATATCGGTTTCCTGGAAGGTCCCGGGGTCGAAAAAGAGGTCCAGGCGCTCCCGGGCCGTGAGCTTGCCGCCGGCGTGCTGCTTCTCCACCGCCTTGGCCCCACCCATGCCCAAGACCGCCGCCTCCCGCTCCCGCAACTCCTTGATCTTCTCTGCCACTGTCTTCATAGACGACTCCTTTTCCACATGACCCGATGCCCCCGCAGTTTTTATTAGGTCAGGATGATTCGCAGGATAATAAACGGCGCTTGCGGGAGGATACCTCAGACTAGTGAGATTATTTTCTTTCTGGGGTCCTGTCAACCCGAATCTGTGAAAATTTTCTCTTGGATCGTTTTCTGTTTTCCGTTTCCGATTTTCAGTTATAGGATGAGATGTCAATCCGGGCGGACACCTGGGTCCGCCCCTACAAAAAAGTTGCTGCTTTGGGAGAGAACATGGCTCAGCCGGAAACGGATACTCTGATAGAGGGTCTGCACCGCACCACGGTGCGGGTGCGCTTCGGGGACACCGACCCTTACGGCATCGTTTACTTTGTCAGCTATTTTCGCTATTGCCACCGGGCCATTGAGGAGTTTTTGCGGGCCTGCGGCTTGAAGCCCGAAGAAACCTTCAAGAACGTCCGGGAGGGTTTCGGCCTGCCCATTGTGGAGGCCTGGTGCCGGTTCCGACGACCGACGCAGTATGGGGAGCTGCTGCGTATCGAGACCCGCCTCCAGGAGGTCAGGTCCAAGGCCCTGATCTTCCGGTTTGAGTTTTATCCCGAGACGGGCCGGGAGCTGGTGGCGGAAGGCACGGCGAATCTGGTGGCCATTGGGGCGGATTGGCGGGTGAGGGAATTGCCGGAGCGGGTGAAAAAGGCATTAAAAAACAAATAAGGGCAGAGGTGTTTCGTCAAATATGATCAATTGGATAATTGTATTAAATTTAATACATTCGGACAGGCGAGACGCCTGTCCCACCAACTATCTCTTTGGGCTTATAACGGACCCTTAAAGCCCGGATGGTAATCCCACTGGCAACTGACTACTGACAACTGAAAACTACTTTTTCTTCACCACCAGGACCGGGCAGGGGGCCTGGCCGATGACCCGTTCGGCGGTGGAGCCCATGAGGAGTTTGCGCAGACCGGAGCGGCCGTGGCTGCCCAGGACAATGAGGTTCGCCTTCTTGGCCTGGGCATACATGATAATGGCCTGGTCGGGCTGACCCTGGGGGACGGCGGTTTCCAGGGGCACGCCCCGCATCTTGGCCTCGGCTTCCATCTGGCGCACCAGGGCCTGGGCGGTTTCGAGCTCACCGTCGGTGGCGGCCACCGCGAGGCCGATCAGGTGGCTGCCCATCCGCTGGGTGATGCTCAGGGCCTCTTCCCAGGCGGCGGCGCTGAAGGGCGAGTCGTCGCTAGCCACAAGTATGCGTTTGAATTCCAGGGGCGCGCCTTTGGGGACCACCAGGACGTTGACGGGGCTGTGGCCGATGACCCGGGCGGTGACGCTGCCCATCAGGAGCCGGGCCAGGC
>JBIOJX010000204.1:0-5175 GCA_044451265.1 Desulfobaccales bacterium | reverse complement strand
GCCCCGGCGGACAACCCCCGGGTGGCCGTGGCGGTGCTGGTGGAGCACGGCGGCCACGGCGGTTCCTTCGCCGGTCCCCTGGCCCGGCGGGTCATCGCCGCAGCCCTGACGGAGCGCCAACCCCGCGTGGCCAAATCCGAATAAATCTGCAGTTGCTGGGGCGGCCGTCTCTGGCCGCCCGGCTGAGGATGGCGGGCGGGACGGCCGCCCCAGCAATATTATTTACTGCAAAAAGCAGAGTGTCTTTATGGAGAACAGCCGCCCCCGGCTGTTCTTTTGCAGGCGAGGGCGCCTGCTCTCCATTTTCCTTTTTCTGATTCGACACTTAGATGAATTTTTCGGGTTAGTTCAATCCGACCCCACCTCCGCCTCCCGGCCGCCGTCCCAGCCGTATTTGCCGATGAGGCGCACAAAGCGGCAGCCGCCATGGTACTCGAACTTCAGCCCTTCCCTGGTCTTGCGGACGCAGGTGAGGGTTTGGGACCACGTGTCCCCCACCGGGATCACCAACCGCCCCCCCAGGGCCAGCTGTTCCGTCAGAGGCCGGGGGACTTTGGGCGCCCCGGCGGTGACGATGATGGCGTCAAAGGGCATCTCCTCGGGCCAGCCCAGGGTGCCGTCTCCCACCCGAATCCGGACGTTGGTATATCCCAAGGAGTCCAGCACCTGCCTGGCCTGTTCCGCCAGACCGCCCACCCGGTCGATGCTCAAGACTGCCGCGGCCAGCTCCGCCAGGATGGCCGCCTGATAACCGGAGCCGGTGCCGACCTCCAGGACCCGGTCCGTCTCCTTGATCTCCAGGAGTTCGGTCATCAGGGCCACGATGTAGGGCTGCGAAATGGTCTGGTCCTGGCCGATGGGCAGGGGGTAGTCGTCGTAGGCCTGGTCCCAGAGGTGCGGGGGAATGAAGAGGTGCCGGGGCACTTTCCGCATGGCCGCCAGCACCCGGGAGTCAACCACCCCCCGGGCCTTGATCTGCCGGTCCACCATGCGTTCCCGGAACGCGGCGTAGCTATCTTCAGTCATGGATAATCCTTTAGGGTAGAAGCGACCTGCGGGTCGTCCGACGCCGACAATCTATATTTAAAATAGGAGAGAAATTCCAGGTTTTAAAGGGCCGGGCGGGAGATTTTTGGCTGCCAGCCAAAATTAACCTAAGATTTTAACCTGATGCCGGGAGAGGACCGGAGAAACCGGATAGAAAAAACGATATCCTGGTCGCCGCAAGCTTTATACCGAGTTGCGCTCGTAAAAGTAATATTGTCATTCTGAGCGAAGCGAAGAATCTGGATTCGAAACGAAGCTGCGCTCCGTTCAGAATGACAGCTCCAATAATACATGTTTGAACGCACCTCGGTATTAGCCGGCGCCAACCGGCCCCCGCTCGCGGGATTTTTGCTATAATTAAGCATGGAATTAAGGAGCAATTGCCGATTTCACCCGGAGCGGACCGCCGATGTCGTGTGCCAAAAGCACGAAGTCGGCTACTGCCAGGAGTGCCTGGACGCCTGCCGGGCCTGCACCGACCCCTGCCTCTACTGCAAATTCCGCCCCGGCTGCGTTATCTGGGAACTCTGCCGCAAGGAAGCCAAGAAGCGCTGCCGGGAAGAGAGCACCCACAGCTAGTCCCTGATCTCACCGCCTAATAATCATTATATGGTCGGCAAACAGGTGGTTTTTGGCCCGGTGATAAGTTTGGGGCCAGAGCTAAGGAAATTTCTATCCTCCGCCCCTACGCCCCAGGTTCAGGTCTCCCCTATCCCCAGCCCCGGGCCGTGGCTTGATTAACTGAGATATCGGCTCATTCCTTTAATGATTAAACCACCTGAGGGCCAGGATGCCCGAAATCCGGCCAAGGTCCCCCGCCACCCACTCGGGCGCCACGGGGGGATTAACTTTATGTTTTTTCAAAAATTGCCGATTTATTTTTTATGGTTTGAGCACTCCAGCCAAGCATTCAAGGAGCCTGTCCCGTGGAGAATCTCAAGAAGGGCCTCCCCTTAACGCTAATAATCGTGATCTTGCTCGCGGCGCTCCCGGTGGTTCCGGGGTTCGGCGCCGACCTGCCCGACCTCAAGGCCAGGGGAGTTCTACGGCACCTGGGGGTGCCCTACGCCAACTTCGTCACCCGCACCCAGGATGGTATGGACGTGGAACTGGTGAAGCTTTTCGCCCAAGACCTGGGGGTTAAATATGAATACGTCGAAACCTCCTGGGAGAATATCCTGGCCGACTTGACGGGCAAAAAAGTGAAGGCCAAGGGGGCTAACGTCCGGGTCCTGGGAGAGGCCCCGATCAAGGGCGATCTCATCGCCTGCGGCTTTACCATCCTGCCCTGGCGGGAAAAGATCATCGACTATTCCACTTCCACTTTTCCCACCCAGGTCTGGCTCATTGCCCAGGCCGAATCTCCGCAAAAACCCATCACTCCCGCCGGTGACATAGACCAGGATATCACCGCGGTCAAGGCTATGCTCAAAGGGCACTCCCTGCTGGTTAAGATCAACACCTGTCTGGACCCCTCCTTATACAACCTGGAGCAGACCGGGGCCAAGATAAAATTATTCCCCGGCGGGCTCAATGAATTGGCTCCGGCGGTTCTCAACGGCGAGGCCCAGATGACCCTGCTGGACGTCCCCGATGCCCTCATCGCCTTGGGAAAATGGCCCGGAAAGATCAAGGTTATCGGTCCTCTTTCCCGGAGGCAGGAGATGGGGGCGGCGTTCACCAAGGATTCTCCCCAACTGCGGCAAGCCTTCAACCGGTTTCTGGAAAAATGTCAAAAAGACGGCACCTACCTGCGCCTGGTAAAAAAATATTATCCCGATGTACTTAGCTATTTCCCGGATTTTTTCGAAAAGAAAAAGCTGTGAGCCCTAGATCATGTTGCCGCGGCCTGCGCTCTTTACCAAGCCCCATCTGTTTCTCATCATCCCGGGTCTGGTCCTGGCGGGATTGGTTGCCCTCCTGATCAGCAGAAATTACCTGTCCCAGGTGGAGTTGCAGGAATTTGCCCTGAGGAATTTGCAGCATGGCTTGGAGAAGCACGCCGCGGCGGTCAGCTATTTCTATGCTGAACGGGAGAATGACTTAAAAAATCTCGCTGAGGACCGGGAGATTTCCATCTTTTTTGAGAATCAAGCCCTGGGCATGTCCATGGAGTATGGCCTGCGGGCCAGCCTCATGGCTATCCAGACGGTTTTTGATCGGCTGGTGGCGGAGAGAAAACTGAACCAGGATAGAATCTATGACGGCTTCATTTTTCTCAATAAGGCCGGGGAATGCCTAGCGGCCAGCCCAGCCCCCGATGCCAGCCGGATTCCTCCGGGAACCTGGAAACGCTTTCTAGCCCCGGAAAGGTCGGACCCAGTCATTCTGGTGGAACCCCTGAAAGAAACCGTGCAGGTGTTGATTTCCGTCCCGTATTTTTTCAAAGGGGCCTATGCCGGGCAGATCATCGCCCTGGTGAACCTGGAAGCGGTCCAGAAGCACCTGGTGTCCGGGGTAAAATCCAACTCGGTTTACACCCTGACCTATTTAGGCAACCTCCTGATGTCTTGCGGCTCCAGCGGCTCCAAGGCCCCCGCCTTTCTGCCCGACCCGGAAAGCGCCAAAATCGGTGGTTATCAACGCCTCAAAGCCTTTGACAAAAACGACTCGCTCACCGACATGGTCGCCGTCTGGGCGCCCATACCGCAGACGCCCTTCTATCTCCTGGGCCTCTGGCCGTCAAGCCGGGTGTTGGGCCACATTTCTCCCAGCTATCTGCTCATTGCCCTGGGCTCCCTGTCCCTGTTTTCCCTGGGAGGGTTGGCAGTCGTCTGGCGGGGTACTACCCGCAACCTGGTTCTCAATGCCCGCCTGGAGGAAGCCTCCCGCCGGGAACAGGAAATTGCTGAAAAAAATCTGCAGTTAGAAAGAGAAAAAGCAGCGGCGGAAGCAGCCAGTCGAGCCAAGTCGCAGTTTTTGGCCAACATGAGCCACGAGATCCGCACCCCCATGAACGGGGTGCTTGGGATGACGGAACTCCTCCTGAACACGGAATTGACGGAGAAGCAGCGCCGGTTTGTCGGCACGGTGCGGTCTTCCGCCGAAACCTTGTTGAACATTCTCAAGGATATTCTCGATTTCTCCAAGATCGAAGCCGGGAAGTTGGAGTTGGAGAACATCCCCTTTGACCTGCCCCTAACGCTGGAGGAGGTGGCGGAACTCTTGGCGGAGGGCGCCCAAAACAAGGGCCTGGAGTTCGTCTGCACCGTGGCCCCGGACGTGCCCCGCATGGTCCAAGGGGACCCCAACCGCCTGCGGCAAATCCTCATGAATTTACTGAGCAACGCCATCAAGTTCACCGACGCCGGGGAGGTGGTGACCCGGGCCGAACTGGTGCAGGACCAGGGGGAGGCGGTGGTAGTGCGCGTTGAGGTCCAGGATTCCGGCATCGGCATTGACCCTGAGGCCCAGGACCAGATATTCGAGGACTTCCGTCAGGCCGACGGCTCCACTACCCGTAATTTTGGCGGAACCGGTCTGGGTCTGGCCATCGCCAAACGCCTGGTGGATATGATGGGAGGTGACGGCATCGGCCTCAGGAGCCAACCGGGACAGGGATCGACCTTCTGGTTCACCGTCCGCCTCCAGAAGCTTAAAGATCCCGCCCCCGACGAGACCGATCCCGGTTTTTGCCTCAGGGATGTTCGGGTGCTAATCGTGGACGATAATGCCACCAACCGCTTGATCCTGCATCACCAGATCACCGTCTGGTCCATGGTCAACGACGCCGCCGCGGATGGCGTCCAGGCCCTGGAGATGCTGCGTGCCGCGGCCCGGAGAGGCGAGCCTTATCAATTGGCCATCCTGGACATGAACATGCCCGGCATGAACGGCCTCGAGCTCGCCCGGGCCATCAAGGCCGATCCCGGCATTAGTGAGGTGCGCCTCATCATGCTCACCTCGATGGGGGCTTGCGGCAGCGCCCAGGAGGCCAGGGAGGCCGGCATCATCGCCTATCTTACCAAGCCGGTGCGCCAGTCCCACCTGCTCAATTGCCTGGTAGCCTTGATGCGGAACACCGCCCCCGGCCCCCCCCAGGTTGTGCCCGCAGCCTCGTGCATCAAGTTTCCCGGGAAGGTGCTGCTGGCGGAAGATAACCTGGTGAATCAGGAGGTGGCCCGGGCT
>JBIOJX010000203.1:0-5176 GCA_044451265.1 Desulfobaccales bacterium | reverse complement strand
GCCTGGTCCTGCCCCTGGTTTGGCCCCGCTATTGCTTCCCCCTGGTCTGGGGGGCCGGCTTCTTTCTCCTGGACCCCTTTGTTAAACTCCTGGGCGGCCGTTCCCTCATCCAGGCCTGGCTCGACGGCGAACGACGGGAGCATCTTTGCCTGCTGACCGCCGGACTGCTCTGCGGTCTCTGGTGGGAGGCCTGGAACTATGGCGCCGCGGCCAAATGGATCTACACCCTGCCGGTGCTCAACTTCGGCAAGATTTTCGAGATGCCGGTCCTGGGCTACCTGGGCTTCCCCCCCTTTGCCCTGGAATGCGCGGTCATGTATAATTTTATGCAGGCCCTGGATGAACGGGTGCTGGTGACGGCGCGGCGCTGCCGTTATGCCGTCGTGATCCAACTGGTCTTCTGGGTAATCATGTTTGCGGCGCTGGACGCCCGAACGGTAATTTCCTTTCAGTAGGGGCGGTTCTCGAACCGCCCTGGTAGCCCAGGCGTCTCGCCTGTGCTCATTTATGGTGAGCCGGTCCCCACGGAGGAATTGCTAATGAAAGTCATGGCCTTTAATGGCAGCCCCAGGAAAACCTGGAATACCGCCACCCTGCTCAAAAATGCCTTGAAGGGAGCCGCCTCCCGGGGTGCCGCCACCGAACTCATTCATCTGTATGACCTGAATTTTAAAGGTTGCATCAGCTGTTTCAAATGCAAAACCATCGGCGGCCAAAGCTATGGCCGGTGCGCGGTCAAGGATGATCTGACGCCGATCCTGAAAAAGGTTGCGGCGGCCGATGCCCTTATTTTGGGCTCGCCCATCTATTTCGGCACGGTTTCCGGAGAGATGCACTCATTTATGGAGCGTTTGCTGTTTCCCTACATTACCTATACCGAACCGCCCCAATCGCTGTTCCCCAGGAAGATGCCCACGGGGTTCATTTACACGATGAACGTGACGGCAGAAATCGCCAAAGACTGGGGTTATGGTCAGCACTTCGATAAAAATGCGCAGTACTTACAGATGATCTTCGGGACCTCGGAGTCGCTCTTTTGTTTTGATACTTATCAATTCAAGGATTATACCAAGGTGCTGGCAACCCGCTTCGATGCAGTCCACAAGGCCAGGAGGCGCCAGGAGGTTTTCCCCCAGGATTGCCAAAAGGCCTTCGAGATGGGGGCCAGATTTGCCCAGCCGCCTAGATAAAGAGTAACCTATAGGGCGGATTGTGCCCGCCGAAATTGTTGGCGCCACAGGCCACCCTATGGATGCAAAACCGGAGCTTTGCACGAAAAGAGGTCACAAACCGGAGTTTGTTAACCAAAATAGAGACTCTGAAGGCGAAAAACTGAAAACTGTCTTTCCCCTTCTGGCAATTTTTCCCTCCGGGAATATGTTATCTTTTACCGCATCCGCCCTCGCATCTTCCACCCCCAAGCGGCGCAGAAGCGGTACAAACCCGGTGCAATGATGGCGCAATAACGGTAAAGGGACGACTCGGCAGCGATAATAATACAGAATAATAAGCTAGTTATGCGGATCAAATTACGGAAAATTTTTTCTTGCCGGCACGGTTTGGGCAATTCGAGGTCCAAAAAGTGCATCGAGACGCTCAAAATCTTATGCCGAAACTACTTAACTTGCTATAATTATTAATGATATCGTCGTGCACCCTTTTATACTGGCTATCTCAATGAAATCATTAATGATTATTCTCAGGAATGAGAAATGAGCTCTAACTCTGTTGTCATTCTGAGGGAGCCAAAGGCGACCGAAGAATCTCGGGTTTTACGGTAACACAGGAATAAAACACTGAAAATAGGAAATCAACAACTGAAAATTAAAAACCGCCTCTACGCCGTGTCCCTGGGCTGCCCCAAGAACCTGGTGGACACAGAAATTATGTTGGGGCGCTTGACTCAAAGCGGCTGGGAAGTGGTGGATACCCCGGAGGCCGCGCAACTGCTGCTGGTGAACACCTGCGGATTTATTCAGGAGGCCTGCCGGGAGGCGGTTGACACCATCCTGGAGCTGGCCCGCCACAAGGAGGCCGATCCCGCCAAGCTCCTGCTGGTCACCGGCTGCCTGGTGCAGCGCTACGGCGAGGCTTTGGCGACGGATCTGCCGGAGGTCGATTATTTCATCGGGGTGCACGATTTTCCCGACCTGGCCGAAATCCTGGAGCGGAGACTGGGGACGGAGGACGGGCGGCTCTTTCATCAGGCCCCGCCTTATGCCTATGGTGACCCCGAAGCCCGCTACCCGGCCACGCCCCGGCACCTGGCCTACCTGAAGATCGCCGAGGGTTGCAGCCACCGCTGCACCTTCTGCGTTATCCCGCAGATTCGCGGCTCTTACCGCAGCCGGCCGCTGGCTACCCTGGTGGCCGAGGCGGAAGCGTTGGCCGCTTCCGGGGTCAAGGAGCTCATCCTGGTGGCCCAGGACACCACTGCTTACGGATTGGAGCAGCCGGGCCAGCCCGCGTTGCCGGAGCTGCTGAAGGAACTTGGCGCCATTGCCGGCTTGCAGTGGATTCGCCTGCTGTACGCCCACCCGGCCCGGATCACCCGGGAGTTGCTGGAGGTCATGGCGGCTAATCCCCGCCTCTGCCCCTATCTGGATATCCCCATCCAACACGGCCACGACGCGGTGCTCCAACGCATGGGCCGGGGCTATAACCGGAAGCAAATCCTGGCAGCAGTGCGGCTGATTCGGGAGGTCCTGCCTGAGGCGACCTTGCGCACCACGGTGATGGTGGGCTTTCCCGGCGAGACCGAGGCCCATTTTGCGGCCCTGAAAAAGCTGATTGAAGAGGTGCGCTTCGATCACCTCGGGGTCTTTCTCTATAGCCCCGAAGAGGGCGCCCCGGCCTCCCGGTTGACGGAGGCGGTGCCCCGCCGTCTGGCCCGGCAGCGGGCCCGGATTTTGAAGGCGATCCAGGCCAGGATCGTCAAGGCCCGCCTCAAGGCGTTGGTGGGCACGGTGCAACCGGTGCTGGTGGAAGGGGTGAGCCCCGAAAGCGACTACCTCCTCAGCGGCCGCCTGATCAGCCAGGCCCCGGACATCGACGGCCAGGTCTACATCACCGCCGGCACCGGCCGGCTGGGGGAGATCCAAGAAGTGCGCCTGACCAGGGCCCTGCCCTATGACCTGGTGGGGGAGATTGTTGAGAGGCAGTAGTCAGTAGCCAGTAGTCAGTGGTCAGTAAGAAGATGGCGGCTACAGGCCGCCCCAGATGAGCCTTAAAGAATTGACTTCCCCGGGGATGTAAGTTATTTTTATTTGATGATTAAAGCCGCCAAAGAGTTGCTCAAGGATCTGGAGACGGACGTCGCCGCCATCAATGCGGCCCTGGCCGCCAACCTCCAGACCCACGTGCCCCTCATCGCCGAAGTGGGGCGGCACATCCTGCTGAGCGGCGGCAAGCGCGTCCGGCCCCTCCTGTTCATCCTGGCCGCCCGCATGTGCGGCCACCAGAGCGACCACCTGGCGGATTTCTCTACTATCTTCGAGTACCTGCACGCCGCCACCCTGCTGCACGACGACGTCATCGACGCCGCCCAAGTGCGCCGGGGCGCCACCACGGCCAACAACATCTGGGGCAACCATGCCGTGATCCTGGTGGGGGACTTTCTCCTGTCCAAGGCCCTGTCCCTGGCGGTGACCACCGACCGTCTGAAGATCTTGAAGGTCCTGGCCAACGCCACCACCCAGATGGCCGAAGGCGAAATCCTGCAGCTCATCCACGCGGGCAACCTCAAGCTCACCGAGGCGGAATATTTCGAGGTCATCACCCGCAAGACCGCTATCCTCATGTCCGCGGCCTGCCAGATCGGCGGCATCCTGGCCGGGGCCCCGCCGGCCCAGGAGGAGGCCCTGAGTCAGATGGGCCTGAACCTCGGCCTCACCTTCCAGCTGGTGGATGACATCCTGGATTACACCGGCGACCAGAAGGAACTGGGTAAAGAGGTGGGCGCCGACCTGCGGGAGGGCCGCATCACCCTGCCCCTGATCCACGCCTTGGCCCAGGCCGGCCCCCCGGACCAGGCCCGGCTCCAGGAACTGGCCCAGGACTTGAAGTCCGAAATGGTGCCGGAGTTTCAGGCCCTGCTCAGCAAATACGGCGCCCTGGACCACGCCCGCTCCCTGGCCCGCCAGTACACCCTCAAGGCCCAGGAAAGTCTGGAGCTCTTTGGACCCTGCCCCGAGAAGACCTATTTCCGGATCATCACTGAAGAGCTGCTGGCTCGAACTCATTGAGAGACGGTTTTCTGTTTTCCGTTTAAGAACCTGAGAGATCTGGGCTGATAAATCTGAATAGTAAATCTTAAAATTGTGGGCAATTCTAATAACTAAAAACGCGAAACTCCAAACTGAAGTTGCCTATTATTTCTTGACATCGCTGACCGCAGTTGCTAAATTTTTTTTTGCGTAGATAGCATGTCAGACGAAGGTAGGGGCTAGTCCCAGGGAGCCAATCGGAAGGGTATGCTAATTACCTTCCGATTTTTTTGTTTGGCTGCTCTCAGTTATCCGGTCCTGCGGCCCGGACCGGTTTCACAATTTTCAGGAGGGGTTTTGATAATGAAGGAAAGAGGTAAGGTTAAGTGGTTTAATGACGCCAAGGGTTTTGGGTTCATCGCCCGGGACAATGGCCCCGATGTGTTTGTCCATTTCAGCGCCATCAAGAGTGATGGATTTCGGAGCCTGGCGGAGAACCAGGAAGTGGAGTTTGAGGTGGTCGAGGGCGCCAAGGGACCTCAAGCCCAAAATGTCATGAAAATTTAACCCGCTGAGGCGCGAAATTCCGGGAATATTTTCCTGGAGTACCGCCAGGACCCCAAGACGGACCCGGTCGCGGAGCAAGCCCAACCGGCTGTAGAGGAAATTGGCCTTTGCCACTCGCCCCGGCCCTCAGACCGTTAGGACCCGAAACCGACCCTCAACCAGGAGGATAAAGTTATCAAACTCTATGTGGGCAATCTGCCCCGGCAAATGACCGAAGAGCAACTCAGAACTATGTTTTCCGAAGCCGGCAATGTGGCCTCGGTAAAGATCATTACTGACCGCCAGACCGGGCTGCCCCGGGGCTTCGCCTTTGTGGAGATGGAGACCAACCTGGAAGGCCAGAAGGCCATCTCCAAATTCAATGGAGTGGAAGTGGAGGGTCGCGCCCTGGCGGTGAATGAGGC
>JBIOJX010000202.1:0-5197 GCA_044451265.1 Desulfobaccales bacterium | reverse complement strand
CCTCTTGCCCATCACCGGGGTCATCCCCCTGACCCAAACCATCTTCCTGTGGCAGAGCCTGCTGATGGCCGCTATTCTCATTGCCGTCTCGGTGGCCGTGGCCTATTTCTCCTGCCCCAGCCCCGAAAAGGCCAGGACCGCGGAGGAGATGGGGATCAGCTTTGAGCCGCTGGAGGTGACCGCCGAAAAGCCCAAGACCCCGGCCGACCGGCTCGAATCGAGCCCGGTGCTCTCGGTGGTCATCGCCATTTTGATGATTGCCTACATCATTTTCCTGTTTACCCAGAAGGGGGTCATGGCGGCCACGGACCTCAACACCTTTAATTTCATCTTTCTGACCGCGGGTATCCTGCTCCATTGGCGGCCCGGGGCCTTTCTGAAGGCCGTGGGCAAATCCGTGCCGGCCACCGCCGGCGTCCTCATCCAGTTTCCCTTTTACGCCGGTATCTTCGGGCTGATCGCCAAGACCGCCATCAACCCCTTCCTGGCCGATCTCTTCGTGCGGCTCACCTCGCACGGGACCTATCCCATCCTGGTGGGCGTCTATTCCGGCATTCTCGGCCTCTTTGTGCCCTCCGGGGGCGGCAAGTGGGTGGTGGAGGCGCCTTATGTCATGGCCGCGGCCAACACCCTGCACGTCCATCTCGGTTGGGTGGTCCAGATCTACAACGCCGCCGAGGCCCTGCCGAACCTGGTCAACCCTTTTTGGATGCTGCCCCTCATGGGCATCCTCAACGTCCGGGCCCGGGACCTGGCCGGTTACTCCATCCTGCAGCTCATGTTCCATATCCCGGTGGTGCTCTTCCTGTGCTGGCTGTTGGCCAAAACGCTACCCTACCTGCCACCTGCCGGCTTTTAAGGCGGCCGTGAAACATATCGAGAGAGGAGAAATATGGATCTTTACGAAGCCATTCATAACCGCCGCAGCCACCGCCTTTACCGGCCGGAGATGCCGCCCCGGGAGGCCCTGGAAAGGGTGGTTGACGCCGGCCTTTGGGCCCCGTCCGGCATGAACACCCAGTGTTGGGATATCGCGGTGCTGGCCGGCAAGCCCCGGGATGAGTTGGTCGCCCTGATCAACCTCTCCCTTAAGACCCTGGTCCCCATCATGCAGAAGACCGGCGTGGCCGAAAAGAGCCAGCAGCGGGTGGTGGCCTTTTTCAAGGACCTGGGGGGCGCCCCGGTGATTATTGCCGTGACCGTCTGGCAGTGGGGCGACGCCACCGGCGCCGCCAACATCCAAAGCGGCTCCGCCCTGATGCAGAACATGCTGCTGGCGGCCCACGCCGAGGGCCTGGGGACCTGCTGGATGACCGCGGGGAGCCTGGTGGAAAAGGAAGTCCTGGAGTTCCTGGGCAAAACCGACCAGCAACTGCTGGCCATCACCCCCATCGGCTACTCCGCCAAAGAACCCCCGGTGGTGCCCCGCAAACCGCGGGAGGTGCGCTGGTTGGGGTTTTGATACGGGCGCAGGTGGGTGCCTTGGACCGATAACCAGTAGGGGCGCACCTGCGTGTGCACCCTCAAACCGGACGGACACCCAGGTCCGCCCCGACAGGATATTTTAAGTTAGCAGCAGCTTTATTCTCAGGAGGATTGAATGGATTTCCAATTCACCGATGAACAGCGCATGATCAAGGAAACCGTGTACAAATGGGCGGTCAATGAACTGGGGCCGCTGCAGGAAAAGATCGATGAGGAAGACTGGTTTCCACCCGATTTTTTCAAAAAATGCGCCGAGATCGGCATCCTCGGCATCACTATCGATGAAAAATACGGCGGCCTGGGCGGCGATGTCCTGATGCAGACCCTGGCTATCGAAGAGATGAGCCGCATCTGCCCGGCGTTGGGCATGACCTACGGGGCGCACTCCAACCTCTGCGCCCACAATATCCACAAAAACGCCAGCGAGGCCCTCAAAGAAAAGTATTTGCCGCCACTGGTCAATGGCGAAAAGATCGGCGCCATGGCCCTGACCGAGCCCAATGCCGGTTCCGATGCCATGAGCATCCGCACCCGGGCCGTCCGCCAGGGTGACAAATACCTCCTGAAGGGCACCAAGATCTTCATCACCAACGGACCGGTGGCCGACACCCTGCTGGTCTATGCCAAGACCGCCCCGGAGCAAGGCGCCAAAGGGATCAGCGCCTTCATCGTGGAAAAGGATTTTCCCGGTTTTTCCGTGTCCCGCAAGCTGAAAAAATGCGGCATGCGCGGCTCGCCCACCGCGGAGCTGATCTTCGAGGATTGTGAGGTGCCGGCCGCCAATCTGGTCGGCCAGGAAAATATGGGGGTCCATGTCATGACCAGCGGCCTGGACGCCGAGCGGATTGTCCTGGCCGGCGGCTCCATCGGCATGGCGGCCCAGGCCCTCGATTATTCCATCCGCTACTCGGTGGACCGGGAACAGTTCGGTCAGCCCATCGCCAATTTTCAGATGATCCAGCAGAAGCTGGCCGACATGTACACCCGCACCGAGGCCGCCAGGCTGTTGGTTTACCGGGCCGCCGACCTGGCCCAGAGATCCACCCGGGGCGGCAAAGGCACGGAACTGAACCGCCTGGCCGCCGCCGCCATCCTCCTGGCGGCGGAAACCGCCACCTGGGTGTGCGACCAGGCCATCCAGATTCACGGGGGCTACGGCTACTGCCTGGAATTTCCGGTGCAAAAGCTGTGGCGCGACGCCAAGCTCTATGAAATCGGGGCGGGCACCAGCGAGATCCGGCGCATGATCATTGCCCGGGAGCTCACCCGGGAAGCCTTTGCCAGAAAGGCGCAACGCTAACGCTGTTTTTTTTACCCCCCTTTTCTAAAGGGGGGCAGGGGGGATTACATAAGCGCCTGATAATCCCCCTAAATCCCCCTTTAAAAAAGGGGGGCTTAACCACCCGTCAGCCATTGGAGGCGAAGGACCTGGCAGTGAAATTCAAGATTCCGGACCCTGACTTCGAAAAACGCGTCCGAGCCAGCTTTAGCCGGCAGAAGCTGATGAACGCCATTGGCGCCGAATTGACTCGGCTCGTGCCTGGAGAGGCGGAGATCAGCCTGCCGTATCGGGACGATCTGACGCAGCAACATGGCTTTGTCCATGCCGGCATCATCGCCACCATTGCGGATACGGCCTGCGGCTATGCCGCCTTCAGCCTCATGCCCGCCGAGATGGCGGTGTTGACCGTCGAATACAAAATCAACCTGATGTCCCCGGCCGTGGGCGAATTGTTTATTGCCCGGGGCCGAGTCATCAGGCCGGGGAAGACGCTCAGCGTCTGCACGGCCGAGGTCGTGGCGCACCACCGGGGCGGGGCCAAAACGGTGGCCACCATGTTGGCGACCATGATGGTCCTCCCTAATCAAGAAGGCCTGACCGGCTAGTACCCGGGTGCGATTCAGCAAGTCCCCCTTTGAAAAAGGGGGATTTAGGGGGATTTTCAAGTGGCACAGGCCTCCGGCCTGTGATCACCGGCTGGAAGCCGGCGCCACTTATTAAATCCCCCCTAGCCCCCCTTTAGAAAAGGGGGGGATAAAGGCGCTAAAACAGCAACACAATGCCATGGAGAAATCATGAGCGAACCGTTAGTTCTGGAGGACCGGCAGGATCGGGTGGTGGTGCTAACCCTGAACCGGCCGGCAGTGATGAATTCCTTCAACTTCCCGATGCTGCTGGCCCTGAAGGCAAGGGTGGAGGCGGTGCATTTTGATCCGGAGGTCCGGGTGGTGATCATCGCGGGCGCGGGGCAAAAGGCCTTTTGCGCCGGCGCTGACCTGAAGGAACGCGCCACCATGACCGAGGCGCAGGTGCGGGAGTTCATCTTTACGATTCGCAACCTCTTTACCTTTATCGAATACCTGAACAAACCGGTGATCGCCGCAGTCAACGGCATTGCCCTGGGGGGCGGCACCGAACTGGCCCTGGCCTGCGATATCCGCCTGGCCTCAGCCACCGCCACCCTGGGCCTGACCGAAACCCGGCTGGCCATCATCCCCGGCGCCGGCGGCACCCAGCGCCTGCCGCGCCTGATCGGCCGCGGCAAGGCCAAGGAACTCATCTTTACCGGCCGCAAGGTCGACGCCCAGGAGGCGCTGCAGATCGGGCTGGTCAATAAGGTCTGCGAGCCGGCGGCGTTGCTGGCTGAATGCCGGGCCATGGCCGCCATGATCTGCGAGGCCGGCCCCATTGCCATTCAGCAGGCCAAATATGCCATCAATTACGGTCTGGAGGCCGATCTGCATACGGGCCTGGCCATTGAATCCAATGCCTACTGGGTGACCATCCCGTCGGAAGACCGCCTGGAAGGTCTGCGCGCCTTTGGGGAAAAGCGCCAGCCGGTCTATAAGGGGAAGTAGCCACAGGCATTTAACCTGTGCAATCAAGGAAAAAATGACTAAATCCATTAAGGTTACCCAACAAGACGAGATCGCCCTCGTCACTTTAAACCGGCCCCAGACCTTCAACGCCATCGACCGGGACCTGGTCGCCGCCTTCGCCGCCCAGCTGAGCACCCTGGCCGTCGATCCGGAGGTACGCGCCGTAGTCATCTCCGGCGCGGGCAAGGCCTTCTGCGCCGGCGGCGACCTGAAATACTTCCTGGATTCGCCCTTGGGGCCGGCCCGCACCATCCACGAAGTGGCGGGCTCTTTCCACCAGGCCATCACCGAGATTCGCCGCATGCACAAGCCGGTCATCGCCGCCATCAACGGCGTGGCCGCCGGCGGCGGCTTCTCCCTGGCCCTGGCCTGCGATTTCCGGGTCATGGCCGAGTCCGCGGTACTCAAGCAAGCCTACACCTCAGCCGGCCTCAGCCTGGACGGCGGCGGCTCGTTTACGCTGCCCCGAATAGTCGGGCTGGCCCGGGCCCTGGAAATTGTCGCCTTCGACCGGCCCATCCCGGCCCAGCAGGCCCTGGCCTGGGGACTGGCGACCAAGATCGTCCCGGACGTCGAAGTACTGAAAGAGGCCATGCGTATGGCTCACGAACTGGCCAAGAGGTCTCTCAACTCCTTCGGCTGGGCCAAGCGCCTGCTCACCGACTCGTTTGACAGCGCCTTCGAAGCTCACCTGGAACGGGAGCGCCGGGGGCTGGCCACCTGTGCGGCGCATCCCGACGGCCAGGAGGGCCTGCAGGCCTTCATGGAAAAACGTCCACCGGTATTTATGAAATAGGCACCCTTAGTGCATGATTACGGTGAGGTTCCCGGT
>JBIOJX010000201.1:0-5208 GCA_044451265.1 Desulfobaccales bacterium | reverse complement strand
ATAAAGGGGGACTTTATAACCCCCCTTTGAAAAAGGGGGGCAGGGGGGATTTTCATTCTCGGGGGTCAGAACGTTTAGCCTGCAATAGCCTTATTCTTGGTGGGGCGGGCGTCCCCGCCCGCCAATCGAGCCTAGGCGGCCGGGATAGCCGCCCTACCATAGGTTTGGTGGCACAGGCTCCCAGCCTGTGGCCTTTCACCGGCCGGAGGCCGGTGCCACTAAATCTAGCCATTTTTTCTGGCGTCTTTGCGCCTTTGCGTCTTGGCGTGAGATATCTTTTATAAGGGAATCGCACTTTGAATTCACCTGATTACCCTGCCGACGTTTACCAACGGGCCCAAAAAATCCGCCTGCTGATCCTGGACGTGGACGGGGTGCTCACCGACGGCCGCCTCTATTTCGACGCCAAGGGCGAGGCCCTCAAGGTCTTTCACGTGCGGGACGGCCACGGTATCAAGCTGGCGCAGCGGGCCGGGATCGAGGTGGCCCTGCTCTCGGGGCGGCGCTCCGACGCGGCCTACCACCGGGCCCGGGAACTGGACATCACCCGCTTTCACGAGGGCCTGCGGGACAAGGTGGCGGTCCTGGAGGAGATCATGGCCGCTATGGGGATTGAGCCCTCGCAGGTGGCGATGGTGGGCGACGACCTGGTGGACCTGCCCATCATGGGCCGGGCGGGCCTCGCTTGCGCGGTGGCCGACGCCGTCCCGGAGGTGCTGGCCGCGGCCCATTGGGTCACCCCATTACCCGGCGGCCACGGCGCCGTCCGCCAGGTCTGCGATTTGCTGATCAAGGCCCGGGGCAAGTGGGGGGAGATGGTCAGGCCTTGGTTGGCAGCGACCGAGGATGAATAAAATTAGGGCGGGCCGCGCTAGAAAAAATGATGCGACAATACAAGGATCCAGTCCGGTATGATTCGGCGAGTTATTCATAGCCCTGTCGCTTGTCTGATGCTGGTGATCACCGCAATTCTCAGCGTCGGCTATTCATCCTGTGCCCACGCGCCAGCCTCATGGTCGGCCCGGCAGGCTCAGCAACTGGTTTTTTCCACCTACCTGGGAGGATCGATTCCCTGGATGCCCGGCGCCAGCCCGATTACCTTCGCCCAGGGCGCCGCCTGCGACGCACAGGGGAATACCTATGTCACCGGCGCCACCTGGGTCGCCGACCTGCCGGTAAAGAACGCCTTCCAACCGATCCCGGCGGTGGACAGTGCGACTTCGGCCTTTGTCGCCAAGTACGATCCGGCTGGCAAATTGCTCTGGTGCACCTACCTGGGGGGCAACCAGCAAAGCAAGGGCGCCGGGGTGGCTGCTATGCCGGACGGCGGCGTGGCGGTGGCCGGCCTCACCACTTCCGATGCCTTGGGACCATTCCCCACCACCATTACCGCCTTTCAGGCCCAGAATAACGGACAATCGGATTACTTCGTGTCCGTATTTGACGCCAACGGCAATCTGAAATATTCAACCTACCTGGGCGGCAGCGGAGTGGAGGGACCGCCAGCGCCCTTCACCTTTGCCGATGATAGCGCCCCCGGCAACATCGTGGCGGTGGATGCGGCCGGCTTGGTCTATGTCACCGGCTTCACCGATTCCGGCGGCGGGGCCGGGGCGATCAAATTCCCTGTGACCCACCACGCCCTCCAGAAAGATCTTGCCGGTATGCAGGACGCCTTCCTGTGCATCATCGACCCCTCCAAGATCGGCATGGCCTCGTTGGTTTACTCCAGCTATCTGGGAGGAACCCACAATGAGCAGGGGCACTGTGTGGCGGTGGAAGCCTCCGGCCGCCAGACCACCGTGGTCGGCTTTACCCACTCTTCCGACTTCCCCACCACAGACAACGCCTTGCGCAGCCTGGCCCCGCCGCCTGGCTTTTTAAGCAATGGCTTTGTGACCCGGATAGAATCGAGTTTTCCCGGCGACCCGGCCTCCGTGTACACCATGTCCTACTCCACCTACCTGGGAGCGGACACCAACGACGCCCGGGATGACGCCTACGGGGTTACTTTGGATGCCCAGGGGCGTATCGTGGTCACCGGCCGCACCCAGTCGGCGGAATTTCCCATGACCCCAGGAGGCCCCACCATCTACAATAGCGCCCCTTATCTCCAGGCGGGCATCTCCAACGATCAACCCTACGTGGTGAAGATCGATCCCACCTTGAGCGGCAACGCCTCTCTCGCCTACTCCACCTTCTTGGGAGGCGGTTCGGCCGACGGCCAGTGGGGCTCTTTTTGCACCAGTGTGGGGGTCGATGCCCTGGGAACGGTCTATGTCGGAGGAGAGACCAATGCCCCAGGCGTGCCGTACGTGCCCAACAACCCCAACTCACCCCAGGAGTTTCCCTACACCCTCTACGCCTTTTTAACCGCGCTCCAGGGCAGCGATGACGTCACCTTCATGCAAATCGACCCAGGCGGCGCCACCCTGGGCTACTCCACCTACCTCGGCGGGTGAGACAGTGAGCGCGCCTACGGACTGGCCGTCGATCCCGCCAGCAACGTAGTCCTGACCGGTCTCACCTTCTCTGCCGATTTTCCGCTGAGAAATCCGGCGCAGACCTGGCCGGGCAACGCCGGGTCTCAGAACGCCTTCGTGACCAAATTCTCTGGTCGTGCCCGGGGAATAGGTTCACTCTGGTGGCAGCTGCTGGGTGATTGAAGACGCCACCACTTGAGTCATGAAAAAACAGATGAGAATCCTAGTCCTTGGTTTGGTCGTATTAGCCCTGGTCGGTCTGGCCCAGGTGGAACCGGGGGAGTGCGCCGGTTCTCCAAAGCAGCCGAGAAGGCAGCAAACAGTATACAATCACACAACTACTGAAGGCGCGCCCTTAGATGCGCTGGTTCACAAGTTTTATCAGACCAATTTCAAAATAGTCGATATTAATGGCAAAGGTTTTGTTTCGGCAAAGGTGTCGGAAGGCACAACTTCCCCAGATAAGGCAATAACAGACACCGGAGAAAAACTTGCAGGCTCCGTGCTGGTGGTTTATCTCATAACGGACCAAGGACGAGTTATTTATCCCATTGTGGTTGAATCAACCGATGAGCGACTCAACCCGACAGCATTGAGGGCCATGGAGGCCTGGCGATTCAGGCCTGCAACCTTAAACGGTAAGGCTGTCTGGTCAGCCGCAGCCCAGGAGTTTATCTTCGAAAAGTGAAAGGAGGAATATTTATAGGTCCTGAGATAACCATAACCGCGGCTGCGGCCACTGAAATTCTCTCGCCCCGTTTCTCCCGCCTCACCCCAGATAAGCCTTTACACTCTTTCAGATGGTTAATATAATTCTCCTAAAAAATCGACTTAATTGGCATGAAAATTATTGCCTCTAATAACCAAAAGGGCTGGCGGAGGTTCCTGGGCTGGCCGTGGCTGGCGGGCCTGGCGGTGCTGCTGGTAGTGGGCGCCTGGGGCCTGTCGGAGCTGAACCGCCCGGAGCCGCCGCCGCCCAAGCCGCCGCCGCCGGCGGCCCCATCCCGCATGGAGACCCTGTCCCTCACCGAGATCGTCGAGGGTGACAAGCGCTGGGTGCTGGCAGGGAAACACGCGGATTTTGATAAAGATCAGGATCAAGTGAAGATCAGCGGGGTCAAGGTGGATTTCTTCGGCCCCGGGGAGCATGTGACGGTTAAGGCCGACGATGGCCTGTTCCACACCAAGACCCGGGTTTTGACCTTAAAAGGCAACGTGGAGATGGCGCGGGGCGGGATGCTGATCAAGACAGACTTGGCCATCTATGACCCCAGCAGCCGGGTGCTGACGGCCCCGGAAGACGTGCTCCTGACCGAACCGACCCTTAGGGTTCAGGGCAAGGGCCTGAAGGTGGAACTGGTGGAGAAGAAACTGGTCCTGGCCCAACACCGCCTGACGGAAGTCAAGGTGCAAGAGGGGATGCTAAAACATTGAGAACCTACCTGGCCCCGGTCATATTAATCCTGGCGGCCCTGCTGGGCCTGGCGGCCGCGCCCGTCCTGGCTGCCGCGGCCGTCAAGGAAGTACCGCCCCCGGCCAAGCCCGGGGAGGAATTTCCGCTGCACATCATCTCGCAGAAGCTGGAAGCGGACCAGAACTCCGGGATCATCATCTTCAGCGGGGCGGTGAAGGCCACCTACGGGGAGAACATCCTCTACTCCGACCAGTTGCGGGTCTATTTCCAGAAGAAGCCCGAGGCCGCCAAGGGCAAGGGTCCGGCTCCGGCCGCGCCCCAGGCAGGCGCCCAGGAGACGGCCGGCCAAAACCCCTTGGGTGAGCTGGGCGGCGACAAGATCGACCACATCGTGGCCGAGGGCTCGGTGCGCTTCGTCCAGGGAGACCGGGTGGCCACCGGCCAGACGGCGACTTATTACAAGGATCGGGACGAAGTGGTGCTGGTGGGTAACCCCCAGTTGTGGCAGGCCGAAAACACCCTGAAGGGGGAACGCATCATCTTCAACCTCAAGGATAACAAGATGCGGGTGGAGAGTTCGCCTCAGAAGCGAGTGGAGGCCCACCTCTACCCCGCCACTCAAGGGGCCGGCGGCAAGGGAGCCGGTCTGATGCCGGCTAAACCCCAGAAGGTCCCCAAGCCCTGAACATGCACCGCCTTTCCATACAATCTCTGCTCAAGAGTTATGACGGCCACAAGGTAGTGGACCAGGTCAGCCTGGAGGTGAACAGCGGCGAAGTGGTGGGTCTGCTGGGTCCCAACGGCGCCGGCAAGACCAGCACCTTTTTTATGATCCTGGGGCTGCTGCAACCCGACGGCGGCAAGATCAGCCTGGACGGCCAGGATATCTCCAATTTGCCCATCTACCGCCGGGCCCGGCTGGGACTGCAATACCTGCCCCAGGAGCCCTCGGTATTTCGCAAACTCACGGTGGCCGAGAACGTCATGGCCATCCTGGAGACCCTGGAGCCGGATGAGATGGTGCGCCAGGAACGCCTGGAAAAACTCCTGGCCGACCTGAGGATTACGCACCTGGCTCACCAGAAGGCCTCGGCCCTCTCCGGCGGCGAGCGGCGCCGGGTGGAGATCACCCGGGCCCTGGTCACCGCCCCGCATTTCATCATCCTGGATGAACCTTTTGCCGGCATCGATCCCCTGGCGGTCACCGATATCCAGAATATTATCCGGCAGTTGAAGCACCAGAACCTGGGAGTGTTGATCTCGGACCACAACGTCCGGGAGGCCCTGGGGGTTTGCGATCGGGCTTACATT
>JBIOJX010000200.1:0-5213 GCA_044451265.1 Desulfobaccales bacterium | reverse complement strand
GCACCATGCTCGAATGCGTTCCCGTCACCCGTGCAATGCTGAAAAACCCCATCGATCTTCAGGTCCAGGGCCCCCTCGATTTTTCGCAGGCCCAAGACCTGGCCCGCCGCCGGGCCGGCGAGGTCGGCGGCGAGCCCATGCTGCTGGCCTGGTTCGACCGGGCCCGGGGCGCATTCTCTCCCAACCTCACCTGCTGCCGGGAGGACAAGCCCTCCTGGCTCACCTACGCCGAATCCCGGGGCGGCGATATTATCATCACCATCAATGATCTGGATTATGTCTTTGTGTTTCGAGGCTTATAGGTCCAAAACGGCCTGTAGGGGCGGCTCGCGGGCCGCCCCCACAATTTGGGAAAATATGCTAGGGCGGCCAGGGATGGCCACCCCACCTGACTTCTAGGTGGGGCTGGCCTCCGTGCCCGCCATCCCTGACTTTGGTGAAAGCTGACCACTGACTGCTGATCGCTCAGTTACCTGCCGTAATAGCCGGTGATGGTGGCGGTTCCCAGGATTTTCCCCTCCAGGGCCTGCTTCAAGTCCGCCCAGCCGGCGCTGGGCTTCAGGTCCAGCTTCGGCACGCTCAGGGCATAAAGGGTGACCACGTAGGGGTGGTCGCCGGAGCCCTTGGGGGGTTGGGGGCCGCCGTAGCTCAGTTCGCCCCAGGAGTTCTTCAACTCCACCGCTCCCAGGGGCATCTTCTTCCCGGAGGCGCCCTCTGGTAAGGACGTGACGCCGCCGGGGATATCCATCACCAGCCAGTGTACCCAGTTGTGGGCCACCGGGTGGGGATCGATGATGGTCATGGCAAAGGATTTGGCGCCCGCCGGCGCCCCGGACCAGGCCAGGGGCAGGGACAGGTTCCGGCCGCCGGCTCCCGGCATGACATACTGCTGGGGAATCTTGCCGCCGTCAGTAAAGGCGCTGGATGTAAGCTGCATGGCTTGACCTCCTGAGATATGGACGCTGAAGATCAAAAAGGACAGAAAAATTCCAGACCAAAGGATGCTTTTCATGGACGACCCCTCACGGTTGTCAGGCTAACTCTCTGGAAACACGAAGATTTGCAGGGGCATAGCTGGCAGTGTCCTGACCAACGTCGGCGGCATGCCCCTCCAAATAGAGCTTCAAGGCCACCGCGGCATTATGCTCTTCGTCCCGGGAGCCGTAGACCAGGGTGAGATCGCCCTCCCGAGCCTTGGCCCGGAGAATCCCCACTGCCTCGCCTTTTCTTTCTAGTTCGGCCCAGTATTTCCGGCAAAATTTCTCCCATTTCAGGGGGTCATGGCCGAACCACTTGCGCAGCTCCGGACTGGGGGTCACCTCCTTGAGCCAAAGGTCCACAGCTACCTCCGGCTTGCTCAGGCCCCGGGGCCAGAGGCGCTCCACCAACACCCGGAAGCCGTCGTCCGCCGCCACCGGCCGATAAGCCCTTTTCGTTTTGATCATGGGTCACCTCAGTAATGTTCTCGTCAGTGCCCTCCTTGGCGTGTTTCCTAGCCTTCCTCCAGCCGCCTCCTGACATAGTCGGCCCACTGGCTGGCGGGGTTCAGCTCCAGGTACCGCTTCCAGTGAACCTTGGCCGCAGTCAAATCCCCGACGCCCTCCAGGACCATGGCCAGGTTGAAATGGGCGTCGGCGAACTCACCGTCCACGTGGATGGCCTTCTGGTAGAAGATGGCGGCGCTGCCCAGCTCCCCCCGGCCCTCCAAAAGATTGGCTAGATTATAATTGCCCTCCACGTGGTCGGGGTTGAGGCCCAGGGCCTGGAGATAGCGGGCCGCCGCCTCCGTTTCGGCACCGGAGAGGTAAAGGAGGTTCCCCAGGTTCACCAGGGCGTCCACATGCTCCGGCACAGCCGTCAGGATAGTCTCGTACTTCTGCCGGGCCTCGGACAGCCGGCCCGCCTCTTCATCTTCCAGGGCCTGAAAGAACAGGTCCTCATAGGTATCCAGCGGCAGGGGAACGGGCTCAGCTGCCCTCAGCTCAAAATCGAGGCACCGCTGCCCCTCGGGGGTGAACTGCCGCCGGTCCCGGCCCAGGATGATCTGGTTCCGCTGGAGGGAGATGCGCACCTCGGCCAGGGGCTGCTTGAGTCCGGGCAGCAGCTGCCGCAGCTTCTCGACGCATTTCCCGATCTTGGCCAGGGAGACCCCCTGACGCCGCAATTCCCGCACCGTGCGGAAGGCCACCAGGGCCTGAAAATCGAACCACAGGCTGCCCCGGCTCTTTTCCTGGTGAGGAATCAGGCCTTTGCGGTCCCAGTAGCGCACCTGGCTCTCCGAGATGCCCAGGAGCCGGGAGATTTCCCGCTGGTCATAAAGCTTCTTCACCAAGCAGCCTCTCGAAGACAGGGGCCCGGAAATGGCCCCGGGGGGTCAGCTCCTGAAAGCTCACCAGGCAACGCCACCGGGGGCGCACCCATTGGAGACCTTTTACTGGTGCACCCAGGGGGATGGCCGGCGCTGCCACCCTGAGGGCCGCCAGTTGTCGGCTGAGAGCCTCGAGTTCAGGGTCGCTGAAGCCGCTGCCCACCATACCCCGGAAGACCCAGCCCTGGGGTTCCCGGGTGGCCAGGGCCAGGGAACCGAAGGAGGCGCGCCGTCCCCCCCGCCCGGGGGAATAGCCGACGATATAACACTCCATCTGCCCCCGGGGTTTGATCTTCAGCCAGTGCCGGGAGCGTTTGCCGATGAGATAGGGGCTGGCCAAGGCCTTGGCCATGATCCCTTCCAGACCCAGGTCCACCGCTTCTCGGAAAAAAGCTCGGCCATGTTCCTTGATATACTCTGACTCCACCACCAGGTCCGAGTCCGGCAGCAGGGCTCGCAGGACCTGCTTTCGGTCAATTAAGGGGACTTCCAGATACTCTTGATCGTTGAGATACAAAACGTCAAAGACGATATAGGTAGCCGGCAACTTTCGGGACATGAGGTCGATCTTCACGGGGTCGGCCAGCTGTTCCCGCTCCTGCAGGCGGCGAAAATCGGACTTGCCCTGGGACAGGACCACGATCTCGCCGTCCAGGATGACGTTCCGGAGCCGGAATTGCTCCCCCAGCACCCGGAGTTCCGGATAGCGGGCGGTGATGTCCTGGAGCCGCCGGTTTTGCAGACGCAGCCGGCCGTCCTGCAGAAACAGGAGGCAGCGGCTGCCGTCCCATTTGATCTCAAACAAGTGCCGGTCCGAGTCAAAGGGTTGGCTGGAGTAAGCCAGCATCGGCGCAATCTGGTCAGTGAGCAGTGAGCGGTGAGCAGTGAGCAGTTCGGCTGGCACAGGCATATTCATTCACTCCTGACTGCTTACTGCTCACTGCTACTGCTCACCGCCCACCGCCTTCGCGGCTTTCGGGGCCGGCCGGCCGGCCCGGGCCATGGCCTTTTTCGGCGGCGGCGCTGAGGCCTGGGCAGTCTCCGCCACGCTGTGCTTCAGGGCCTCCATCAGGTTGATGACCTTGCGCCGCTCTGCCTGGGGCTCCACTTTGAGTTCCTGGCCTGCGGCCTTGGCCTTGATCAGGGCCAAGAGGGTTTGAGTATAGTCGTCGTGGTATTGTTCCGGGGCGAACTCCCCGCTCAGGTGCTCTACGATGGTGCGGGCCATCTCCAGGTTGCCCTCGTCCACTGGCAGTTTGGCGGTCCAGGCCGCCTCCTCGATCTCGCGGACCCCCTTGATCTCCTCGGGATAGTGCAGGGTGAAGGCCGCGAAGACGCCGTCCAGGGGACGGAGGTTGACCAGATGCTCCCGGTTGTGCATAACCACATGGGCCAGGGCGGACTTGCCGCTCTCCTCCATGGCCCGGTAAAACAGGGCAAAGGCCTCGGCCCCGGCCTGGCCGTCGGGCGCGAGATAATGGGCCGCGGCGTAATAAATGGGATCGATCTGCCGGGCGTCCACGAACTTGAGGACCTCGATGGTGTCGCTGGACTCCGGGCGGGCCCGGCGCAGGTCCTCATCAGTGATGACCACGTGCAGGTTCTTGCCGTATTGATAGCCCCGCACCACTTCGTCGCTCGTCAGGCTGCGCTGGTGCACCGGGCAGATCATCTCCTGGCGGATCTGGCTGCCGCATTCCTGGTGATAGAGGTGGAATTGCAGGGAGTTCTTGGCGACGGCGTTGAACATCTTGATGGGGATGGTCACCAGGCTGCACTTCAAATAGCCTTTCCAGACGGCCTTCATGGGCGCCTCCGGGGTATTGCATAAAACCGCGATATCCTAGTTAAACGTATTCAATATAGGCACGGTCTTTGCTGGAGGCAAGGGAGCGGGGAAACGTTGGCGGTTTTTGTCTTAAATTATTTCAAAGTTTCTGCGAGCTTGTCGAAAGATTGGTTCCAGCCCTCGCGAGTTTGACTACAACGGCGTTCCCAAGTGCAACTTGGGAACGAGGAGAAAAAGGAATAGGGCGACCCGGCGGGTCGACCCTACGGGTCAAATAATTAGAGGGGACGAGAAGGAGGAAATCTCCGGTCCCCGGTCTTCGGTCCCCGGTCCTAAAACGCCATGTCCGGGGCCCAGATCTGGCAGACCTTGCCCACCAGGTCATCCCCCGGTTTCAGGGTCTTTTTGCCCGGCTCCCAACCTGCCGGGGTGGCTTCGCCCTCATTGGCCCGGACATACTGGCAGGCCCGGATCTGACGAATCATCTCGGCCACGTTGCGGCCCACCGCCGGGGCCAGCACCTCCATGGCCTGGAGGTTGCCGTCCGGGTCGATGAGGTAGCGCCCCCGGATATCCACGCCGTTTTCCTCGTCATACACCCCGTAGGCCTCACCGATGCGCCCCCCGGAATCCGAGAGCATGGGATAGGGCAGGCCCCCGGGGATCATCTGCGACAGCTCGCCATCCTGCCAAACCTTGTGGGTGAAGGGGCTGTCCACGCTGATGGCCAACACTTCGGCCCCCAATGACTTGATTTCCTCGTATTTGGCGGCAACTGCCGTCAGCTCCGTGGGTCAAACAAAGGTGAAGTCCCCGGGATAAAAATAGAGCATGACCCACCCGCCGCGATAATCCGCCAGACTGACGGACTTGATCTCCCCGCCGATGTAGCCCTTGGTCTGGAATTCAGGCGCCGCTTTGCCAACCCGCACGCACATCTGGCAATCCTCCTTCGTGGCCTCAGATCCTTCCTGATCTCGTGCAACCGGTTGCTGACGCTGGAGAGATCAATCTCCAGCCGGTCCGCTAACCTTTGACGATAAGTCTCCGCCGGGT
>JBIOJX010000199.1:0-5229 GCA_044451265.1 Desulfobaccales bacterium | reverse complement strand
CTTCAAGGAATACGTTCTCTTCCCGGAGCAGAACATTTCCATGCGAATCATCTGGGGGGTCAAAAAACAAAACATGGTCTTTACCTGCGGTCACAGTATCATTAACCGGACCTCAAAAACAAATGTAGGTTCCCTGATGCTCAAATACGGCGGTGGCGGCCACCGGGCGGTGGGCACCTGCCAGGTGGACAACGACCAGGCTGAGCGGGTGCGCCGGGAGTTGATCGAGGCGATCACCAGGGACGGGTAAGACCGGCGGTCCAGGTGCAAAGGGATAAACTTTGACCCCGGAACTTTGAACTTTTATTTTGTGGAAAAAATTGCCGGGCGGGGTCCTGAACTGGACAAACCGATCGGCAATAATTATGTTATACTTAATCCAGTTTTAAGGGGGGAGCACACTCTTGGCCAAAGGAGGTGCTACCATGACAAGGATTGTCTTTGCTGACGGCGAACCCCACATCCGGCAGCTCTGCCTGGAAGAACTGCAGGATGAGGGCTATGAAGTGGCCGTGGCCGGTAAAGGTCGGGAGGCGGTGTGCCTGGCCGATTCCTTTAAGCCTGATGTGGTCATTCTGGAAGTCTTACTGCCGGATATGTCCGGTTTGGAGACTGGCCGGATCATCAAGGGCAGCCGGAAGGAAACCAGGATCATCCTCTATTCCCACTCCCTGCCTCCCCAGGACCTGGCTTCTTGGGGGGCCGACGCGTTTGTGGTAAAATCCCCTGACCTGGACCGCCTCAAGGCTATGGTGCGTCGTTGCCTGACTCCCTGATGGGCGGGGGCTGCGAGCTTGGAGGCAGAACGTGGCTATCATGGAAATCAGCGTGGTGCCGTTGGGCCTGGGAAAGACCAGCGTCGGTGACTATATCGCCGCGGTGGTGAAGTACCTGGAAACCGAAAACCTTCCTCATGAACTCACGGACATGGGCACCCTGGTCCAGGGTACCCCGGACACCCTGCTCCGGGTGGCCGCGGCCCTGCACGAGCTTCCCTTCAAGCAGGGAGTCCAGCGGGTTATGACCCACATCTCCATCGACGACCGCCGCGATAAAGAAGTCTTCCTGGGCGACAAGCAGAAATCCGTCAAGGCGCGCCTCGATTTATTAGCGCCTGTCTTACTAAAAGTTGGTGCGATAGACAAATAAAGTTATAAAGATTGTAGTTTGCCCGGAAAAATTTTATAATTTATAGTTATGGCAACAAAGAGAGATTACTACGGCATTTTGGGGGTGCAGCGTAGCGCCTCCGTTGATGAAATCAAGAAATCCTACCGCCAGATAGCCCTGAAGTACCATCCGGACCGCAATCCCGGCAACAAAGAGGCGGAAGAGCACTTCAAAGAGGCGGCCGAGGCCTATGAGGTCTTGCACGACCCGGAGAAGCGCCGGCTCTACGACACGTACGGTCACGAAGGGGTGTCATCCACCGGCTTCACCGGCTTCCGGGACTTCGGCGACATCTTCCGCTCCTTCAGCGACATCTTCGAAGACATGTTCGGCTTCGGGGGAGGCTTCGGCGGCGTGGGAGGCATGGGCGGCGGCCCCCGGCCTCAGGCGGGCACCGACCTGCGCTATGATTTGACCCTCAATTTCCTGGATGCCGCCCTGGGCACCGAAGTGACGGTGGAGGTCCCCCGGGTGATTAACTGCCGCACCTGCAACGGCTCCGGGGCCAAACCCGGCACCCGCCGCATCCCCTGCCCCCAATGCGCCGGCCGGGGGGTGGTGTCCCGCAGCCACGGCATCTTTCAGATCACCACCACCTGTCCCCGTTGCCAGGGGATGAAGGAGTTTTTCGCCGAGGCCTGCCCCACCTGCAACGGCGAAGGCCGGCTGCGGGAAAAGAAGAAGATCAAGGTCAAGGTGCCGCCGGGCATGGACAGCGGCACCCATCTGATCATGCCGGGCGAGGGCAATGGCGGGGCCTACGGGGGGCCGCCGGGGGATCTCTACATCGTCCTGGCGGTCCGGCCCCATGAGCTTTTCCGCCGGGAGGGCTACGACCTGCACCTGGAGGTGCCCATCTCTTTTGTCCAGGCGACCCTGGGCGCCCACCTCACCATCCCCACCCTCAAGGACAACCGGGAACTGACGATCCCTCCCGGGACCCAGCCCGGCGAAGTTATCCGGATCAAAGGGGAGGGGGTGCCCTATCCCAAGGGTTCCCGCCAGGGCGACCTCCTGGTGGACGTGCGGGTGGTCGTGCCCCGTACCCTGACCCCGCGGCAGCAGCATCTCCTGGAAGAGCTGGCCAAGGAAGAGGGGGGGGAAGCTCAGGCTAAGGCCCAGGCGCAGGGGAACTCGGGTGCGGAACACGACGAGGGCCTCCTCAAGAAACTCTGGCACACCTTCACCGACCCCAATTCGAAGTGAGGACCTGATTAGCGAAGCCTTTGCAGGGGCGGTTCTCGAACCGCCCTTTTTTTCGTCCTGGACTGCCCGTCAAGATGCTTGCCGAGCCGCCCGCCAGTGCTTATGTTCCAGCCTAAGCGCCCCACGGGTGGACTATTTTATATTGACAAGGGCGGCCACTTGAGTAATTATTCACAATTAGACGGGTCTGTGCGGACAAGGCGGACGAATGGCCATTGATTTCAACATCTTGATCGGCGGGGCGGCGGGGCAGGGGGTGCACGCCATCACCGCGCCCCTGGCCAAGACCCTGGTGCGCCAGGGCTGCCAGGTCCTGTTTGTCCAGTCCTATGAGTCCCGTATCCGTGGGGGGCACCTGTTCAACCTGATCCGGGTCTCGGATCGACCCCTGATCTCCTCCCGGGAAGGGGTGGACCTGCTGGTGGCCCTGAACCAGGAGACCGTCCAACTGCATCAGGACGAGTTGGCCCCGGACGGGGTCATGATTTACGACGCCTCCAAGGTCAAGGAACTGCCGGCTAAGGGCCTGAAGCTGGCCCTGGACCCCGAAGCCCTGTTGCCGGAGAAGAAGGCCGCGGAGATCGCCGTCAACGCCGGGGCCAGCGGGGCGCTTCTGGGGCTGCTCCGGGTGCCGCTGGAGCCCCTGATGCAGCTGTTGCTGGAGGCCTTTTTGGCCAAGGGCGTCGAAGTAGTGGGCTGGAACCATAAGGCCGCCTTTGCGGGCTACAAGCTGGGAGCCGCCCTGGGTAACGGCCATTCCCTGGCGGGCATTGCCCCGCCGGCCCAACCCCGGCTGCTGATCAGCGGCCACGAGGCCCTGGCCCTGGGGGCCCTGGCCGCGGGGCTGCAATTTATCAGCGGCTACCCCATGACCCCCTGGAGCAGCGTCCTCAACGCCGTGGGCCAGCGGGCCGCCCGCTGGGGGGTGGTGGTGGAGCAGGCGGAAGACGAAATCGCCGCCATCAACCTGGCCCTGGGAGCCTCCTATGCCGGGGTCCGGGCCCTGACCGGCTCCTCCGGCGGCGGCTTCGCTTTGATGGTGGAGACCCTGGGGTTGGCGGGTTGCTCCGAGACTCCCCTGGTCATTGTCGAGGCCCAGCGTCCCGGCCCCAGCACGGGCCTGCCCACCCGCACCAGTCAGGGGGACTTGAGCTTCGTCCTCGCCGCCGGGCAGGACGACTTTCCCCGGGCGGTGCTGGCCCCGGGCACGCCGACCCAGGCCTTTGCCCTGGCGGCCCGGGCCTTCAACCTGGCGGACCGCTATCAATTGCCGGTCTTCCTGATCACCGACCAGTACCTGGCGGACGCCAATTTCACCCAGGAGGTCACGGATTTTCCGGAGAAGGTCGAAATCGACCGGGCCTTGGAGATGGGGCCGGCCGCAAGCCTATATGAACGCTACGCCTTCACCGCCAACGGCGTCTCGCCCCGGCGGCTGCCGGGCTTCGGGCCGCAGGTGGTGGTGGCCGACTCCGACGAACACACCCCCGACGGCCACCTCACCGAGATTCTTCCGGTCAGGGTGCAGATGCACGATAAGCGCCTGCGCAAATTAACGGCGCTGGTGCAGGAGCTTAACGGCGTCACCACTTCCGGGCGGCCGCGGCCCCCCTGACCCTGGCCTGCTGGGGCTCCAGCCTGGGGCCGGTGCAGGAGGCGGTAAATCGGTTGAACGCGGCCGGGACCCCGGCCCGGATGGTGCACCTGAGCGAGCTCTGGCCCTTCCCGGCCGAGAAAGTGGCCGCGGCCCTGGCGGGCTCGAAAAAATTGGTCATGGTGGAGATGAACGCCACCGGCCAATGCCACCGCCTGCTGCGTCAGGAGACCGGCCTTAAGGCGGACCACCTGGTCCTGAAGTACGACGGCGTCCCGTTCACCCCGGAATATATCCTCCGGGGCCTGGAGGGCCACGCCTGATGCTGGAGCTTGAGCTCTATCAAGGGATCGAGTCGGCCTGGTGCCCGGGTTGCGGCAATTTCGGCATCCTCCAGGCCTTCAAGCAGGCCCTGGCCGAGCTGGAAATCCGGCCGGAAAACCTGCTGGTGGTCTCCGGCATCGGCCAGTCGGGGAAATTTCCTCACTACCTAAAGTGCAACACCTTCAACGGCATCCACGGGCGCACCCTGCCGCTGGCCACCGGGGCGCACCTGGCCAACCATGAGCTGAAGGTGGTGGCCGCCGCCGGCGACGGCGACTGCTACGGCGAGGGGGGCAACCACCTGCTGGCCGCTCTGCGGCGCAACCCCGACCTCACCCTGGTGGTGCACAACAACCAGGTCTACGCCCTGACCAAGGGCCAGGCCTCCCCCACCACCGACCAGGGCACCAAGACCCTGCTGCAGCCGGAAGGGGTGGCCTATCCACCGCTGCACGCCCTGGCCCTGGCCGTGAGCCAGGAATGCTCCTGGGTGGGCCGGGGCTTCGCCGGGATGGCGGAGCACCTGACCGGCCTCTATAAGCAGGCCCTGACCCACCGGGGCTTCGCCCTGCTGGAGGTGTTGCAGCCCTGCGTCACCTTTAACCGGGTCAACACCTATCAATGGTACCAGGCCCGGGTCTACGAGGTGGAAAAAGAGCCGGGCTACGCCCCGGAAAATGAGCTTTGGGCCTATCAAAAGGCCAAGGAATGGGGCGAGCGCATCCCCATCGGGGTGATCTTCCAACGCCCCCGCCCTTTGCTTACGGCGGCCCATCCGGTCCTCCAGGCCGGCCCGTTGGTCAAACAAAAAGGTGAGCGTCCCATCAGGGACCTGCTGACTGAATTTTTTTAATTTTTGTAAATGGAGAACTTTATTGTAGCAGACAAAGAAATCACATATTGGGATATCGTCCGGGAACCGAACCGCATCATCG
>JBIOJX010000198.1:0-5328 GCA_044451265.1 Desulfobaccales bacterium | reverse complement strand
GGTTGGTGCCTTCCAGGAGGACCTGGCCGGGATAGACCAGGCAGCCGTCCAGGGTGGGGAGGTTGGGGGAGGGCAGCACCCAGGGCAGCCCGGTGGCGTCGAAATAGTCGCCCCGCCGCCAGCCCTGCAAGGGCATCACTTCCAGGTCGCAGTCGATTTTCTGGGTGCCCCGGTAATAGCGGGCCAACTCCCCCAGGGTGAAGCCGTGGCGCATGGGCAGAGGATACGGGCCCACCAAGGAGGCCCACTCCGCCCGCAGCAGATTGCCTTCCACCGCGCGGCCGCCGATGGGGTTGGGGCGATCCAGAACGACCACCTTTTTGTCCAGGGCGCCCGCGGTCTCCATCAACCTGGCCAGGGTGGCGGCAAAGGTGTAAACCCGGGTGCCCACGTCCTGCATGTCCACCAGCACCGCGTCCACTGCCGCCAGGGCGTCGGCCGGCGGCGCCAGCCGCGGGCCGTAGAGGCTGACCACCGGCAGTTGCAGGACCGGGTCCACGAAATCGGCCGAGGCGATCATGTTGTCTTGTTTTTCGCCCCAGAGGCCGTGTTGCGGGCTGAACAGGACCTGGATCTGTCCCGGAAAGCGAGCCGCCAGGAGTTCCCGGGCGCTGGTTAGATCAGGCCCCACCGCGGCCGGGTGGCTCAGGAGGCCCAGCCGGGCCCGCCCCGCCCAGGCCGGGGGGGCCTGCCGACAGACTTCCAAACCGGTCACCACCCGAGCCATAATCTTGGCCTCCGTCAAGTGAGCAGTAAGCAGTTGCTAATGGGCCGCTGGCTCACCCATAAATCATGAAAATGTAGAGCCGCCGCCCTCGGCGGCTTTGTTGGTGGGGCGGGCGTCCCGCCCGCCACTTGGCTCTGCCTGAAGGCGAGACGCCGGCGCCGCCATTTTAGAACTTTTCGAATCTTTTTGCGCGGTGACTATAACGCCAGCGCCTTTACTGCTCACTGCTCACCTCAAATAAAAGGGGCGGGTTAAAACCCCGCCCTACCTTAACACGATCCGGGTATTCCCTGAATCTAAAATTCCGCTTCTTCCCGTTTCACCACGGGGCGCATCATCAGCACCACGTCGTGGGTCACGCCGTCTTTACGAATAAAATAGTCGTCCAGCAGGGCCTTGTGTTCGAAACCATGAGCCCGGAAGGCCTTGATCACCTTCTTATGGTCCGCAATAATCTCCGCCTTGAGCCATTGCAGATTTTCCTTGAAGGCCAGGTTGATCAACTCTTCCAGCATCAGGGAACCCATCCCCAGGTTGCGGTAAGAACGGGACACGAAAATCCGGATCTCCCCGATATGCTTGGCCGCGTGTTTGCCTCGGTGCAGGGTGGCGTCGGCGATGAGCCGGTTGCCTTCCAGGTCCACCGCCACCAGGGGCAAGACCCCATGATAATCGAGGTTGTCCATCCAATGGTTGACCAGTTTCTGGTCCTTGACGTCGCGTTTCAGAAACCGGATGTCCTCATCGGGGGCTTCCTGAAACAACTGGATCAGGCTCTCCCGATCCTGCTCAGCGAGGAAGCGGAACATCACCCGTTTGCCGTTTCTCAGGGTGACAAATTTGCGGTAGGAGACGTAATTGATCATTGCTGCCCTCAAGAAATTTTGGGGAATAATAAGAAAGATAACCGACCCGATGGATTTGTCAAGGAAACTGAGGGCAAGATACCACCACCCGCGGTTGGTGAACCGGTGCGGGCCTGAGACTCCCGGACAGGGCCGCTATCCGGATAACTATCTGAGATTAAAAGCTAATATATTTTAAGAGATTTTTATATATACATAAGGCAGAGATAGCGATTTTTGCAGGCGGTGAGCAACCACCCTTATGAAAATCGTCGAAATCGATAGGAAACGCGAGGCTGGTCAAAATGGCAAATCCCCCCGAGTTCCCGACATGCCCCCTCAGGTAGACGATTGATGCCATATAATATATTGAAATTATTATAAAATAAAAATTAACCGGCAGGCCCGCAGCCCTATTGCTTTTTGAAACGTCCCTGGATATAGGCCAAAAGGGGTCGAGCTAAGGTTCATTTGGGGCCATCGCCTTTGACCGGGAACGGGTCGTGAGGTTACCATTGGCCCCACAAAACGCAGCGACATCAGGGGGAATATGGCACACCTTTGGGAAGCGGTCAAAGAGGTAATCAAGGATGAGATGCCCTCCGCCACTTTTCACCTGTGGATTGAACCACTCCAGGTGGAACAGGGACCCGGAGGCGAGCTGTGGCTGGCCTGCCCCAATCCCTTTTCCCTGCGCTGGGTCCAGGCCCACTATCTGCCGTTAATCCGGCAGGCCCTGCAAAACCTGGGACAGGCGCCGCCGGCGGTGCAGTTGAAATTGCTCACCGCCCCCGCTCGGCCGGCGGCCTTGCCACCGGCGATCCAGCCGGTCCTGCCCCGGATGGCCCCAGGGGCAGCCAGAGGCGGTCTGAACCAGTCCTTTACCTTCGACAACTTTGTGGTGGGCGCTTCCAATCGCCTGGCCTACCAGGCTTCCCAGGCCCTGGCCCGCAACGACACCTTTTTCAACCGCCTGCTGTTCATCACCTCCAGCCCCGGCCTGGGCAAAAGCCACCTGTCCCAGGCAGTGGGCAACTTCGTCACCGGCATGGCCCCCCGGGGCAGAGTCCTTTATCTCACCGCGGAAAATTTCGCCAACCAGATGGTGGGGGCCTTGAAGAACGGCCGCATGGCCGATTTCAAAGAGCGCTTCCGGACCGAGTGCGATATCCTGCTCCTGGAAGAAGTCCAATTTCTGAGCGGCAAGGATAAAATCCAGGCGGAAGTCTGCTATACCCTGGATAGCCTCTTGAGCTGCCGCAAGCGTTTGGTCCTCACCAGTTGCTATCTTCCCGGGGAAATCAGCCATCTTTCCCGGGAACTGCGCTCCCGGTTCACCGGCGGGGTCATCACCCCCATCGGCCCGCCGGACTTCCCCACCCGGGTGAGCATCCTGGCCAACAAGGCCGAGAGCCGGGGGGTGCAAGTCTCCGTGAAGATCCTGGAATACCTGGCGGAATATGTCAGCGAAGACGTCCGCCGCCTGGAGAGCGCCCTGGATTGCCTGTTGGCCCGGTCCGCCTTGCTGAACCAGCCCTTCAGCCTGCGCATGGCCCAGGAAGTGCTGCAGGATTTGCAGGCGGTGGCCGCCCGCTTGAGCATCCCGGAGATCCAGAAGATTGTCTGCGATTATTATGGGGTGAGCCTGGTGGAACTCCTGGGGCGTTCCCGCCAGAAACGGCTGGTGCGGGCCCGGCAACTGGGCTTCTATTTCGGCCGCCTCTATACGCAAAAGACCGTGGCCGATCTGGGGCGGCTCTTTCAGCGGAGCCATGCCTCCGTGGTGCATGCCTTGCAGACCCTGGAACGGGAGCGCAAGAGCAATCAGCGGCTGGACAAGGAAGTGCAGTTGTTGGAGGAAAAACTGGCCCAGGCCCTGGTCAGGTCGGGGTCGAAACGAGCATCCACTCTTCACACTGATGCTTGATTACCCGGCCCTCCACGATGAAGACGATGTCTTCGGCGATATTGGTGGCCAGGTCGGCGATGCGCTCCAGATTCCGGACGATAATCAGAAAGTGGTGCAGCCGCGTCACCCAGCGGGACTCCTTGATCATGCACCCCAGGATCTTCTGGACGTATTCGTCATCCAACAGGTCCACTTCCACATCCCGCTGACACACCTTGATGGCCAGCTTGGGGTCCTGGTGGACGAAGGCGTCGATGCTGGTGTTCACCATACCTAAGGCCATGTCGGCCATGACTTTGAGATCAATGGGCAGTTGGAGGGACGGGCTGCTGTTGAGCTCCAGGGCCCGTTCGGAGATATTCACCGCCTGGTCGCCGATGCGCTCCAGTTCGGTGGCGATGCGCATGGCCGCAGTGGTCAGGCGCAAGTCGGTGGCCAGGGGCTGGCGCAAGGCCAGCAGCCTGAAGGCCTGTTCTTCAATGGCCAACTCCATGCGGTTCAGGGCAATGTCTTCGATGATCACTTCCCGGGCCAGATCGGAGTTGCGGGTGGTCACCGAGATCATACTTTTATTCACGGCAGCTTCGGCTAGTCCCGCCATCCGCAACAGATCCTGCTTGAGATGTTCCAATTCCGCATCAAACTGCCGGGCCATTTTTAGGGGAGTTGCCATCGCCAACCTCTTTTTGCTGAATTTCTCGATAGAAATATTACTACAAATCGTCTAAAAGATAAATAATCTAAAGAAATTTATGTCAATATTGCGATTCGTCTTCTGTCAGTCGTGAACTAATGAAAATCGCCATAATCGGACCCGGGGCCGTGGGCTGTTTGCTGGCGGCTTTGCTGATTGAAGCCGGAGAGGACGTCTGGCTGGTGGATTACCGTCCCGACCGGGTGGCGCTGCTGCGCCGACGGGGCCTGCGCCTCCACACTCCGGCCGGCGGCGACCGGCAGATCGCGGTCCCCATCGGCCTGCCTCAGGAAGTCAGCCCGGTGGACGTGGCCATCGTGGCCGTCAAGGCCCACCAGACCAGGGCCGCCGCCCAGGATTTGCCGCGGCTGCTGGCGGCCGGCGGGCTGGCCCTCACCCTGCAAAACGGCCTGGGAAACCTGGAAGTCCTGGCCGGCGCAGTCGGGCCTGAGCGCCTACTGGCGGGGGTCGCCTTATTGGGCGTCACCCGGCCGGCGGAAGGGGAAATTATCCTGGCCGGCCAGGGTGCCATCCTTATCGTAGTTCCGGCCGGCTCGCAGGTGTCTCCGGCGGAGCTTTCCCGGGTGGTGGCGGCGCTGCGCCGGGCTGGTCTGGAATGCCGGGAAGCGGCGGACGTCGAGGCCGTCTTGTGGGAAAAGCTCCTGATCAACGTGGGGATCAACCCGTTGACGGCCCTGTTGCGGGTGCCCAATGGGGCGCTGCCGGAGGTGCCGGAGGCCTGGGCCCTGGCGGTAGCCGCGGCCACCGAGGCCCTGGCGGTGGCCCGGGCCGCGGGTCTGGACCTGGCCGTGAACCCGGAGGCGCGCCTGCGCCAGGTATGCACGGCTACCGCGGCCAATCGCTCTTCCATGCTCCAGGATGTCCTGGCGGGCCGGTCCACGGAGATCGACGCCCTCAACGGCCAGGTGGCGGCCCGGGGCCGGGCCCTGGGGGTGGCGACCCCGGTGAACGAGCTGCTCACCCGGCTGCTGCGGGCCTGGGGCCAGGCGGGGCCGTTTCGGGTGAATTGAATGCAGTGGGCAGTAAGCTCAAAATTTTGACTCACCGACCTCTAACCTCTAACCGCTAACTGCTAACCGCTCACTGCTCACTCTCTGACCAACGGCACGAAGCGCACCGGCACGCTTTCCTC
>JBIOJX010000197.1:0-5335 GCA_044451265.1 Desulfobaccales bacterium | reverse complement strand
GTATAGTTTCATACGCACCGCCGCACCGCAGTATTCAAGGTCATAAAACATTGATGATGCAACTCCCTCATATTTCCATAATTACGGTATGCTTTAATGCTGTAGATTTCATTGAGCAGACGATTCAGAGTGTTCTGTCGCAAAGTTACTCTCGGGTGGAATATATTATTATCGACGGTGGTTCCACGGATGGGACGATGGAAATCATTCGCCGGTATGAATCCCGGTTGGCTTACTGGCATAGCCGGCCGGACCGGGGCGTCGCCCATGCTTTCAACCTGGGCCTGGCCCAGGCGCAGGGCGATTGGATCCTGTATCTCAATGCCGATGACCTCCTGCTCGAGCCCACGGGGCTCGAGTCCATGGCGGCCCATCTGGCGCGGCACCAGGATGCTGATGTGGTATTTGGTCAGATGGTAAGCCTGACCCGGGAAAAGCATCCGCAGCCGGTACCTTTATGCAAGATTGGCGGACATCCGTGGCGCTGGCAAGAATTCCGCCGGATGAACATGATTCCCCACCAGGCGGCATTTACACACCGGCGTTTTTTTGACCGGGTGGGTGGCTTTGATGAGACCTACCGCATGGCGATGGACTACGACCACTTCCTGCGGGCTCGGGAGAACCTGCGAGCCCAATTTGTGCCCCTTCCCCTGGTTGGTATGCGGGCCGGCGGCGTCTGTGTCAAGAATATTGTCGACACCTTGGCAGAATTCCGAAGGGCCCAGATTAAAAACCGGGCGTTGCCCAGATGGATGGCCGAAGTAAATTTCCGGTTACGACTGGGACGCCTCTATGCAGGCAAGATGGCGCATCTGGTCCTGGACCCCCTGGCCTCGAAAATTAACTGGCCCGGCAGAAATTAATTTTTTTGCCAGGGCTTTTCTCAAGTTATTGGAGATAAGCCTCGAGTCATTTATGAATCACCCGCAACAGGTTGCCAATTGAGCCACATTTTTCACATCACGGATGATATTACCCCAATATCCGGGGTAACGGGGGTTATTACCCAGCTTTCCCGTTATCTGACCGGTAAGGGGTGGACAACGACCATTCTGGCCCCAGAAGGGCAGGGGAATCTCCTGCCCGCGGATGGCACCCTGATCACCTTCCCTCTCGCGGCGGGAGGTGTCTGGCGCTTTCCCAAGGGTTTCACATTCTACCTTCAACAACATGCACAGTCCCGGGGCCAGGGTTTTCATCTTCACGGGGTGTGGATGGGGTTCCAATGGCTAGCTGCCCGGGTAGCTTCTCGCACCGAGGTGCCGGCTCTGTTGAGTCCTCATGACATGCTCAATAGCTGGCATTTTAGGCAGAGAGGATTCAAGGAACTCAGGAAGCTAATCTATTGGCGGGCCTTGGCCTACCCGGCATTTCGGCATATCTCCGTGATCCATGCGGTCACGCCGCGGGAACGAGATGAGCTGAGTCCATGGTTTCCCGGCCAGCGCCTGGAAGTTATCCCCAATGCGATCGACCTTGAAGAAATAGCCCGCTTGCGGTCCAGTCCTCCGGATGATTCGCCTTCCCTGCCAGACGAGCCTTATCTTCTTTTTGTAGGCCGGCTTTGTCCTCAAAAAGGGATAGAGCTTCTTATTACAGCCTTTGCCAAAGTCATTCAGTCAACTCAGAGAAAATTTCGGCTTCTCATTGTCGGGCCGGACAGTGATCCTCCCTACTCTGCCTTACTGAGATCCCTGGTCAGGCTTCTAAAAATAGAAAAGCAGGTAAGCTTTTTAGGCCCTGTGGTGGGGGCCCAGAAAGTTTCCCTGTATCGGCATGCCTGGGCCTTTTGTGCGCCCTCCCAAACTGAGGCAATGGGCCTGGTTAACCTGGAGGCCGCGGCGCTGGAGTTGCCGGTGGTTACCACGCACGAGACCGGGCTGTGCGGATGGGAGGAGGGGGGAGGGGTTTTGGTTCATCCCCAGGTCGAAGAATTGAGCCGAGCCCTGGAACAGGTGTTTTCCTGGAGTGAGAGCGAACGGCAGGACCGAGGCCAAAAATTACGGCAACTCGTGGAACGGCGTTATTCGTGGCAGGCGGTGGGGCCGCAATGGCTGGAGCTTTATGCGGGTCTGACCGGAGAGAGACGGCGCCACGAATAGAGTGCCGGACCACAATGAATATCACCGTAATGCGGTGGGTTTTTTATAGGCAACGCCCGCGACATTATTGCATAACATCCGAGGAGAGAGAGCCGTCACTAATGATTATTTTGGGAATTAATGCATATCATGCTGATTCATCAGCCTGTATTGTGAAAAATGGGGACCTCATTGCGGCGGTTGAAGAGGAACGTTTTAAACGGATTAAGCACTGGGCCGGTTTTCCCATAGAGTCTATTAAGTACTGTTTACGCGAAGCCGGTGTGAGTATCGAGGAAATTGATCACATTGCCGTGAATCGCAATCCGAAGGCTAATTTGTTGCGTAAAATCTGGTTTATTCTCAGCCAGCGCCCTTCCTTGGCGTTGATTAAGGATCGAGCCCAAAATGCCTCGACTATGATGGATATCAAGAAAAAAATTGCCGGTGAATTTGCCGTAGCCGCAGACAAGTTAAAAGCCAAAGTCTCTTATATCGAACACCACCTGGCCCACCTGGCCAGCGCCTTTATGGTATCTCCCTTTGAAGAGGCAGCCGTGGTCTCAGTGGATGGATTCGGCGATTTTGTCGGGGCCATGTGGGGGATTGGCAGTGGCAATAACCTGAAAGTAGAGGATAAAATCTATTTTCCTCATTCCCTGGGCCTCTTTTATCTTGCCATAACTCAATTATTGGGCTTTACGCAATATGGGGACGAATACAAGGTTATGGGCCTGGCGGCTTATGGCGACCTTTCGGAGCAGGCAAAGGTGCGAGAGCTTGTCAAACTCAAGGCCTCCGGCCGGTTTGCCCTTAACTTGCGCTATTTTTTGCACCAGGTGAAAGGGGCCAGCATGACCTGGGATGCGGGTGCGCCCCAGATGGGTTTGGTATTTTCTCCGGAAATGGAGCGGCTTTTGGGGCCTCGGTGCACCCCAGGGGAGCCGATAACCGCACGGCATGAGAAGATCGCCGCGGCGCTCCAACTGGTGTATGAGGAGGCGTTTTTCCATCTCTTAAATCAGGTATATAAGCAGGTGAAAATGCCGAATTTGTGTCTGGCCGGCGGCTGCGCCATGAATAGTTTGGCGAATGGCAAAATATTCCACCGCACTCCTTTTAAGGAAGTATATATTCAGGCGGCCGCCGGAGACGCGGGAGGGGCGATTGGGGCCGCCTTTTATGTTTGGAATCAAACGTTGCATCGACCCCGGAGTTGCGTGATGACCAGCGCCTATTGGGGCCCGCAATTTAGCGATGCGGAACTGTCTGAAGCCATCGGTATCAGGCATAGCGCATTGGCAGAGTCAAATTGCACGATAGAAAAAATCGATGATAAAATAGCATTATGCCGACAGACCGCGCAGGAAGTCGCGGCAGGAAAAGTGGTGGGATGGTTCCAGGGGAGAATGGAATGGGGGCCCAGGGCTCTGGGTAACCGGAGTATCCTCGCAGATCCAAGGAAAAAGGAGATGAAAGATATTTTGAATGAGAGGATCAAGCGCCGGGAGTCCTTTAGACCGTTCGCGCCCTCAATTCTCCTGGAGTCAGTTGATGAATATTTTGAACAAGACTACCCAGACCCCTTTATGATCAAAGTGTATATGATCAGGGCGGAAAAGAGGGATCTTATTCCTGCGGTCACCCATGTCGACGGGACCGGCAGGCTCCAGACGGTGGCGGAAAAAGATAACCCGCTCTACTGGCGTTTGATTAAGGAATTTGAAAAAATTACTCAGGTCCCCATGCTCTTGAATACCTCTTTTAATGAGAATGAGCCTATCGTGTGTCATCCCCAAGAAGCCCTGGACTGTTTCTTGCGGACCCGAATGGATGTCCTGGTTCTTGGCCCTTATATGATTAAGCGCGCATGATTGTCTATTTGGTGAACCGATATTTCTGGCCTGATGAATCGGCCACCGCGCTCCTGCTCACCGACCTCGCTGAAGACTTGCGGGCTGTCGGTCACGAGGTGCACGTCTTAACTTCCCGGCAATTATATAATCGCCCCCAGGCGCAATTACCGGAGCACCAGATTTGGCAAGGAATTCAGATACACCGCCTCAATACGAGTCGCTTTGGCCGCCGGCATTTCTGCGGCCGCCTGCTGGATATACTTACCTTCCATCTAGCCCTGCGCTATACTCATAAGATAACCATGCGGCCAGATGCCTGGTTCGTGATGACCGATCCGCCGCTGATCGTCAATACGGTTCTAAAGTTACGTTCTCAGGTGGGCGGGCGGGTAATTCACCATGTGGATGATGTTTATCCCGATCTGGCCATGGCGCTGGGATCTTTGCCGCAGCATGGCTTGGTCCCCTCACTCCTGGGCCGCTGGGTAAGAGCAGGGCTACGAGATTGTGATCAAGTCCTCGCCCTGGGAGACTGCATGGCCAGGGTGCTGAAACAGAAGGGCGTGGCCGATGATCGTCTGGCTATTACGCCACCCTGGGCGGACGGGAGCCGGCTGTATCCCCTGGACCATGCCGAAAACGGGTTTCGCCGAGAAATCGGCATCCCTGGAGATCACCTGGCGGTGATGTACTCAGGCAACATGGGACTCGGCCACCGGTTTGAAACCATCCTTTCGGCGGCTCGCTTACTGGCGCCGGTCGATACCGTCCATTTCGTCTTTATCGGCGATGGAGCGAAAAAGCCTCAGATCGACGCCTTCCGTCGGGCTCATAACCTGAAAAATATTATGATGCTGCCATACCAACCCCGGGAAAGGCTCCGGGAAACCTTGTCCGCCGGCGATATCCAGCTGATTTCCCTGGATGCGAAGGTCCAGGGATTGATCGTGCCCAGCAAGCTGGCCGGGATCCTGGCGGTAGGGCGGCCGGTAGTGTTTCTGGGGAGTGAACAGAACAGTATCGCGGCTGCGATTCTTCAGGGGAGCTGTGGTTACATCATACCCGAGGGAGATGTGGAAAGACTCGGGAAGGTTATCAGGGGGTTAATCAAAAATCCAGAGGATCGCAGGCGATTAGGGGAATCTGCCAGAAAGCTGTTTGACCGGGAATATGATCGGGCCGTCGTGGTACCGAAAATTATTTTTAAGATTGAGAATAATGCTTTTAAAGCCTAAAAGTTTGATGAGATAGCAATGGGATATTAGATAATGTTTAAAATATTCAGCTTCCATATATCTCCATGGAAATTAGTCTTATTTGGTGGTGATAGTTTATGCTATGTTATTTCTGTGGTTATCGCTTTATATCTTAATCCAGTTACCTCAAATACCGTAC
>JBIOJX010000196.1:0-5349 GCA_044451265.1 Desulfobaccales bacterium | reverse complement strand
GTGGACACCACGGCAGTCTCCCCGGTCCCCCGCCAGGAAATGCCCGAACTTGACCCACAAGAGCGCCTGGCCCGGCCGGAGGCGGAGGTGGAGCAGGGTTTCAGCCCGGCCTCGGCCCGACAGGAGGCGGAACGGTGCCTCGCCTGTAGCTGCTCGCAATGCGTCGACAACTGCACCTTTCTAAAGCACTTTGTGCCGACCGACGCCCCCACGGGAAAGGCGCTGGTGCAGCTTCTGGGGGATCGGGGGGAGTCCGAACCGGTCATTCCTTATTCCTGCCATATCTGCGGCCTCTGCCAGGCGGTTTGTCCCCAGGGATTGAACCTCGGCCAGGCCTGCCTGGAGGTCCGGGAGCGCCTGGTGACCCAAGGCAAGGCGCCGCTGGCGGCGCACAAGGGCGTGCAAAACTACGTGCGCCGGGGGACTCACCCCGCCTTTACCCTGAGCCGGCCGGACCCGGCCACCGGCAAGGCCCGCCGGGTCTTCTTTCCGGGCTGTTCCCTGCCGGGCCACAGCCCCCACCTGGTCAAGGCTGCCTATGCCTACCTGCGGGAGCGGCTCCCGGACACCGGCATCCTGCTCAACTGTTGCGGCGCGCCCAGCCAGTTGTTGGGGGAACGGCAGATGCTGGAACGGGTGGCCGGCGGGGTGGCTCGTGAGCTGGAGAAACTGGGGGCCACGGAGCTCATCGCCGCCTGCACCCACTGCCTCCACACCATCCAGGATTTACTGCCGGGCATCCGGACGCGCTCCATCTATGAGGTCATGGCGGAAACCGGCCTGCCGCAGGGCCTGAACGGGAGCCGGGCGGAAATCTTTAATATCCACGATGCCTGCGGCGCCCGGCAGGCTCCCCAGATCCACGAGTCGGTGCGCTATTTATTGAAGAACGCGGGGCACGATTTCTCAGAGATGGCCCATTCCCGGGAGCGCAGTCTCTGCTGCGGCTCCGGCGGGATGGCGCCCGCCGTGGCCCCGGCCCTGGCCCAGGAAATGACTGAGGTTTGCCTGGCGGAAGCCGGGCATGACCTGGTCACCTACTGCGCCGCCTGCCGGGCGCGCTTTGCCGCGGCGGGCCGGCCGGCGCTACATCTGCTGGAGCTGATCTTCAACCCCAACTGGCGCCGGACCAGGACCGCCGCCCCGGCCGGCTCCCTGACCCGCTGGATCCACCGCTGGCGGCTGAAGAGGTATTTTGAGAGATTATAGATGGTGCGTGGAGCGCACCCTACGGCGGCGGGCACGCAGGCCCGCCCCACCATCAAGGAGTGCTAGCAAATGAGAGCTAAAACGCAGAAAAACAAGTCTCAGGAATGGACCGTTTGTTTGGCAGGCACCCCCGTGGGGGCGCTGTTATTAACTTTTACCAACAAGGGCCTGGCGGCCCTGGATTTTGGCGATCACGTCTGTCAAACTTCGCCGGGGGCCCCTCCTCCACCAGGGCTGCGGCCCATGATCGAGGCTACCAAGCGGGCTCTGAGCCGGTATTTCGACGCCGGGGCTACGGACTTCGGCGACCTGCCCCTGGACCTCCAGGGCACGCCTTTTCAACTCCGGGTCTGGCAGGAACTGCGGCAGATTCCCCGGGGCCGGGCCATCTCCTATAAAGAATTGGCCCGACGCGCCGGCTCGCCCCAGGCCTCCCGGGCGGTGGGCCAGGCCAACGGCCGCAACCCCGTGCCCATCATCGTACCCTGCCACCGGGTGATCGCCGCGGACGGCTCCCTGGGCGGCTACAGCTCCGGCCTGGAGCGCAAGCGCTGGCTGCTGCAACACGAAGGCGCGATGTAAAAGGCTGTTTTCGGTTGGTAAGATTCAGGTGGGGCGGGCCTCCGGGTCCGCCTATTTTTTTCTTGGATTTTTTCCTTTAAATCAGGCTAAATGAGCTTTAATCAAACTTGGCAGATGGTGGCGAGATGAGTCGAGAAAAGGCGAGGAGTGTGAGGCTGCGCTTAGCAGGCGTGTTGATCCTGGCTTTGGGGGTGCTCCCACTCCTGACCCTTCCTCCTGCCTTCGGTCAGGAGACCCCAAAGGTCGAAACAAAAAAACCCTGGACCGGTAAGTTGAAAAATGGGCAGATAATTACCCAAACTGACCTAGACAAAATTCTAAAGGCGCATTTCTTGTGGATATGGAGCGGTTTTGGCAAAGAGGGCCAACGGGCTGACCTTAGCGAGGCTAATCTAACTGGTGCGCAACTTAGTGGGGCCAACTTATCTATGGCTAATTTGCGTGGCGCCAAACTGTATAATGCCAAGCTTAACAATGCCATTCTTCATGATACTAATCTGATTATGGCCGAGCTTACTATGGCTGATCTAAAGGATTCTGATTTAGCGATGGCTCAACTTGATTATGCTCAGTTGTTCGAGACCGATTTGCGGGGGGCTAATCTAATGAGGGCCAGCGTGAAGGGTGCAATTTTTGAACCAAAACCAGGATCGCTTCCAGCGATATCAAAATGGTATGAAGTAAGAGGGCTCTCCTCGATCGTTTATTTAATATCTCCACAACAATTAGTAGAGTTACGGGAGGCGTTTAAGAAGGCTGGAATGCGCGACCAGGAGCGCGAAGTCACCTTTGCTTTGAACCATGTGCACAGAGTTAAAATATGGGACCCAAAAAATTATTGGTTTCAAGAGGTTTGGAAGAACATAAGGTATACTCATAATCAAAGGTTATGGGATAACCCTTCAGGTAAGATGGAGAGCATTTTTAACTTGGTCTTCTTCGAATGGACCTGCGGATATGGGTTGTATCCCGGACGACCCCTCAAGATCCTAATTTTGGGCCTATTTATCTTTTCACTTTTTTATATGCTGGCCCTGGGAAGTTGTTGGCAAGAAGCGGGAATATGGGTAGTGTTTCTACAGGATCGAGTGAGCGACAAGAATATTGAAGACCGACCTGTCAAGCTGACCTGGCAGAATCCCTTCCTACCCATGTCGGAGGACCAAACACTAAGGTTTAGGACAGGAATCTGGCGCTTTCTTAGAATACCGTGGTTGGGGTTCTACCTCAGCCTCCTTTCCGCCTTCAGTCTGGGCTGGCGGGAGCTCAACGTGGGCAACTGGATCACCCGGATGCAGAAGCGGGAATACTCCCTGCGGGCCACGGGCTGGGTGCGGACGGTGGCCGGGTTGCAGTCCCTCCTCAGCGTCTATATGCTGGCCCTGTGGGTGCTGACCTATTTCGGACGGCCGTTTGATTAAGTTACGAGCGCAAGCGGGCGGCTCGAGAGCCGCCCCTACAGGGACTTTAAACGGATTTCGACAGAATAACCACAGGCGAGACGCCTGTGCCACCAGCCTTGTTTGGTGCGTAGGAGACGCACGCTACATTGGGGCGAACACAAGGTTCGCCCCTACGGAAAACTGGCCACTGGCTACTGACCACTGCCTCTAAGGTTTGCAGCTGCGGCAGGGGCTGTAGCCCTGGGAGTAGGCTTCTTTGAGGGAGTTGAAGCGCACCCGGTTGACCGGCTTCATGCGGGCGGCCAGGGGGCAGTTGGGGCGGTGCAGACGCAGGGAATTCTTGTTTCCCAGGTAATAGGTCTCATTTTGCTGCTGCGCCAGGGGTTTCTGCCAAAGGCCCCGGCCGGCGGCCATGGCCTCCTGCTGGGCGGCGTTCAGGGTTTCCTGGTGGCGCACGTTGGGAGCCTGGGAATAGACCCGGGCCAGGCCCTGGCGCACCACCATCAGGTTGACCATGGCGCCGTCGGGCAGGTACAGATAGGCCAGCAGGCGGCCGTAGCGGTCGTAGCGCTCCCGGTCGTATTCCAGGCGCACCGTCTTGCCCTGGATCAGTTCGACCACATAATCTTTGGATTGATGGGCCAGGGGCTCCGCCGGGCGGCCGTCTCCTTCCATTTCCGGGGCATCGATCCCCAGAAACCGCACCCGGGCGCCGCCTTCCAGGACGGCGGTGTCGCCATCGATCACCCGGTCCACCTTGGCCTCCCGGGGCGGACCGGGCGGTTGACCGCACGCCGACAGCAGGACCAAGAGGAAGGCTAAGAACACCGGAACAAGGCGAATTTTAATGGGTTGGCGCGAGGAGTTTATCATTTCCGATGGAACCCAAAGATCGGTGATTACGTCAGGGAGATTATCTTCCCCCTCACCCTAACCCCCTCATCGAGGGAGAGGGGATAAAGGGAAACCCTTGCCGCGGTACGATTATCAGGTTGGGTGCTCCCCCCGCCATTTTATACCAAGTTGCGTTCAAACAGGTATTATTGGATCTGTCATTCTGAACGGAGCGAAGCTTCGTTTCGAATCTAGATTCTTCGCTTCGCTCAGAATGACAATATTACTTTTATGACTGCAACTCGGTATTAGTCCTCAAATCAGATCCCTGGTCTTAAGCCGAAAGCTGATAGCTGACCGCTGACCGCTAATTTTTGATCTTGCCCACCACCTGGTAACCCTCTGCTCTGAGCTTGGCGGCAAAATAGGGAATAGTCTGCTGCAGTCCCTGCTCCAGCGGCACGGTGGGCTGCCAGTCCAATAATTCCCGGGCACGGGTAATGTCCGGGCGCCGCCGCCCCGGGTCGTCGGGCGGCAAGGGGCGGTGGCTGAGGACCGAGGGCGTGTCGATCAAGGCCAGGACCTTATTGGCCAGCTCCATGATGGTGAATTCGTCCGGGTTGCCCAGATTTACGGGCTCGAAGACCTCCGGCCGGTTCATCAGGCGCATCAGGGCCTCCACCAGGTCGGAGACATAGCAGAAGGACCGGGTCTGCTGGCCTTCGCCGTAGATGGTGATCTCGCCGCCGGTGAGGGCCTGGACGATGAAGTTGCTCACCACCCGGCCGTCGTTGATGGCCATCCGGGGACCGAAGGTATTGAAGATGCGGGGGAGGCGGATGTCCACGCGGTTCTGGCGGTGGTAATCCATCATCAGGGTCTCGGCCACGCGCTTGCCTTCGTCGTAGCAGCTACGGAGGCCGATGGAGTTGACGTTGCCCCAGTATTCCTCTTTTTGAGGATGGACCTGGGGATCGCCGTAGATCTCGGAGGTGGAGGCCAGCAGGATGCGGGCCTTGACCCTTTTGGCCAGCCCCAGCATGTTGAGGGTCCCCAGGACATTGGTCTTGATGGTCTTGACCGGGTTATATTGATAATGCACCGGCGAGGCGGGACAGGCCAGGTGATAGACCTGGTCCACCTCCAGGTTGATGGGGTTGACCACGTCGTGGCGGATCAGCTCCAGCCGGGGGTTGTCCCGAAGGTGCCCCAGGTTTGCCTTGGAGCCGGTGAAGTAATTGTCCAGGCAGATGACTTCATGTTCCTGGCCGAGGAGCCGCTCCACCAGATGCGAGCCGATGAACCCCGCCCCCCCGGTTAT
>JBIOJX010000195.1:0-5355 GCA_044451265.1 Desulfobaccales bacterium | reverse complement strand
TGTTAAAGATGCGCACCGCCTGGTCAAAATTCCGGGCCCGGATCACCGCCAGCACCGGGCCGAAGATCTCGTGCTGCCCCAGCCTGGACTCGGGAGCCGCCTCGGCAAAGATGGTGGGCTCGAGATAGTAGCCCCCGTCCCGGTCCACGGCCTGGCCGCCCAACACGAGTCTGGCCTGGGAGCGGCCCTGGTCGATCTCGGCCAGGATGGCGCGGTGCTGGGCCGCAGAGATTACCGGGCCGACCGGGAAATTTTCTTCCGGCGGTCCGACCCGGAGTTTGGCGGCGGCAGCCACCACCCGTTCCAGCAACTCATCATAAACCTCAGCAAGGATGATCAGTCGGGAGGCCCCCGAACATTTTTGGCCCGAATAGCCAAAGGCGCTGGGGATGACGGCGGCCACGGCCTCGTTAAGATCGGCGGTTTCATCCACCACCATGGCGTCTTTGCCGCCCATTTCCAGAAAGGCCCGCTTCAGCCAGACCTGGCCCGGCTGGACCGTCGCCGCCCTCTCGGCGATGCGGAGGCCCACGTCCTTGGAGCCGGTGAAATTGATGAAGCGGGTGCGGACGTGGTCCACCAGGTAATCGCCCACCTCGCCGCCGCTACCGGGCAGAAAGTTGATGACGCCCTCCGGGAAGCCGGCGGCAGCCACCAGTTCCATGAATCTGGCGGCGACCACAGGAGTATAGGACGAAGGCTTCAACACCACGGTGTTGCCGGCAGCCACCGGGCCGATGGTCATGCCCACCAGGATAGCCAGGGGAAAATTCCAGGGCGGGATGACCACCCCGGTCCCCAGGGGCTGAAGCCGCGACTCGTTGATTTCTCCCGGATAGGGCCTGACCGGCAGGGGGCGAGCCAGCTCCAGGGCCTGGCGGGCGTAATACTCGCAGAAGTCGATGGCCTCGCAGACGTCGGCTTCGGCCTCCAACCAGTTCTTGGCGGCCTCCAGGGTTTCCCAGGCGGCGAGTTCGTATTTGTGGCGGCGCAGCTCGGCGGCGAGTTGCAGGACGGCGGCCACCCGCGCCTCGGGGCGGAGCCCCGCCCAGGCTGGAAAGGCCCGCCAGGCGGCGTCCAAGGCCTGGTCCGCTTGCGGCGCAGTGGCCGAGGCCACCATGCCCACTACTTCGGCGGGGAGGGCCGGGTTGAGGCTGACGATTTTCTGTTCCGGATCAACCGTCCGGCCGCCGATGCTCAGAGGCCAATGGCGGCCAAGACGCCGGCGCACCTGGGCCAGGGCCTCCCGGTAGGCCGCGGCCCGGGCGGGATGGTCAAAATCGCTGAGGGGCTCGTTCCGGAATGGTTCCAACATGGCGGCTTCTCACCTTACCCGGGAAAATTCATATAACTAGCAACTCAAAAAAGGACAATGGAGAGCAGGCGCCCTCACCTGCAAAAGAACAGCCGAGGGCGGCTGTTCTCCATAAAACACCTGCTTTTTGAAGCAATTTAAAATTATCCGTAATGTCAAACAGATAGACAAGATTTTGAAAATTTGTGAATAATCCGGGCTTAGAGTACCAATCCACCCCACCCTTACCCATCAAGGGATCAGCGTTACCCACAAATTTTCCTATTCAGTAGCACAGGCTTTTCAGCCTGTGCGGATTTCAGTCCAGGCTGGAAAGCCTCTACCACCAAAACTTGCTGGAGAAAAGTTAATGAGCCCGGATGCAGACCGCAAGGTCAGATGACGAATTCCTCGGGGGGCAAAGTCCGGTCCTGAAGGCCGAGGTCCGCCACGTTTAAGGGTTTCCCATCCCCCAGCTCCACCTGGGACCGGCCGAAACAGAGCCCGGCCGCGGCCCGGCCCAGGGCATCGGCCTTCATGATGCCGCTGCCGCTGGCGCCGCCCACCACCAGGGCGCCGGACATATGGTCCACGAAGGCGATGCGGTCGGGCGGGTGATCTTCATATAGGCCTGCCCAAGACTGGCCGGGTACGGCTCCACGGAATATCGGCAGATAGCGCTCCAATTGAGGCAGGATACGCGCCTCGAAAAACTCCGGCTCGGCCACGGGCCGGTCTTCGAGACCCGGGGACTGGTCCTCATTGGCAAAGCCGACGATGAAGGATTGGGCCGCGGGCGCCGGCCGCAGATAGGCCTCGCCCGGCAGGATGGTGAAGGGCAGGAGGCCGTGGGCATTGAAGCCCCGGCTATGGAGCAGGCGGTTCAGGGGCCCTGCTTTGGCATTGAGGGCGAATAACTGTCGCTTCACGGCCACTATCGGGACAGTGAGGCCGGCCAGGGCCAGGGTGACCGCCAGCCAGGGGCCGGTGGCCACCAGAATCTGACCGGCCAGGATTTGCCGGTCGCCGATCTTGACCCCGCGGATGAGTCCCTGCTGATCTCGGACGAAGCCCGTGACTTCGACGCCGACCTGGAATTGGCCGCCCAGCCGGATTACCTCCCTGGCATAAAAGCCGGCCAGCCGGTTGGGGTTGAGGATGCCGCACCTTTTCCCGAGAATCCCCCGGAAGATATCGCCCCCTTGCAGATCGGGCAGTCGCCGGGCCAGTTCCTGGGGCTCTAAGATCTCAAAAGCCACCCCGGCGTCGGCCATGGCCTTCAGGGTAGGGCCGTAGCCGGCCATCTGGGCCGCGGTGCGGAGCCAGAGATAGCCGAGGCGCAGCAGGTCGAGCTGCACCCCGGATTCCTGAAGATTTTCGTAGAAGGTGAGACTGCCCTGAGCGAGATGGCGGTTTACCGGGGTGGCGAACATATCGCGGTAGGCCGCGGCGCTCCTGGCCGTAGTACCCCGGCCGGGGCCCGGGAGGCGGTCGAGGACCAGAAGATTCAGGCTCGAATCTGCCTGCAGGATATGGTAGGCGCTGGCCAGGCCCAGGATGCCTGCGCCGACCACCACGACATCAGGATTAGTGGCCACGTGCATGCCCCGCCGTAGAGAAGAAATGGCAACCTTCAGGAAGGATAATCATTCCGGGCGGCAAAGAAAGTTCACCTCACTTTTAACCCGGATAGGCAGCGCCGGGAGAAATCTTGAATTCGGTCCTGGCTGAATTCTGGCAAAAATCCTGTAACGGGATTAGTCTTACTTGCGGCGGTGGCGTTTCAGTTTAGCCGCAGCCAATAATAAGCAGGCCCAACAGCCCTAAACAAAGCCAGCCCTTACGCGTCATGCAGGTCTCCTGTTGTGCTGCTCTTGCCCCAAAACTTTTGGCCCCGCGCGCCCGTAAGCGCCGTCCAGGTCCTGGCAATTTTGGGCGAAACAATGTGCCGGGTTCGGCCCTTGTGGTGACTGGCATTGCCGGGGCTTCTTAGGAGAGCGTAGTCCGCTATTTTGTCAAAAAACCGTTTAATCGGATGCACCATATTTCTTTAGTTATCACTGCGCCCTATTTTAGTTCATAATTTGGTGAAATAAAATCCTTGACAAACATAAATAAATGACAATAAGTAACATAATCAGATTGATAAACCCACCATGTCCAAGAGAAAGGAACCATTCAAATGGCCACTGAAATCATGAAATTGACCGCCGAGATCATCGTTTCTCACGCCTCCATGTCTGAAATATCACCCCAACAATTGATCGAAGAGATTAAAGAGGTCTATGCTACTCTGGCCTCTTTGGAAACCGGTGTTATCCCAGGGGGCGTTGCTCCCGAGAAGGTTGAAGAAGTTGAAGGGGTGAAAAAACCGGCGATCCCTTTGAAAGACATCGTTAAAGAGAAATATGTGGTGTGCCTGGAATGTGGGAAAAAATTGCGGACCCTCAGGACTCATATCCGCAAGGCCCACAATTTAATGCCTAAAGAATATTTTAAGAGATTTGGACTTGATCCGAAAAAATATCCACTTGTTTGTAAGGAATATTCGGAGCAGCGCCGGCAATTAGCGGTGGAAAAGGGCCTGGGAGCGTTCCGGCGCAAAGGCACTAAGAAAGCTTAAGTCCGGCAAGCCGCGAGGCCTTGGCCTGAAGGCAATTTGGCCGGTGAGAGCCTGCCGCGACGCGGCCAGAAAGACCAAAAATTCTCTGCCCCAACGGGTACTCATCAGGGTCATTCTGAACGAAGTGAAGGAACTCGACCCTCGGAACATGCGAGATGCTTCGCTTCGCTCAGAATGAGCCGCTCACTAAGGGCAGGTTTTGCCAGGGCGGGTAACTTCGTCCCCAACTTGCCCTGAAGTCGGGTTGAAATTTTTGACCTGGGTCCCAGATCAGGGGGAAGACTCCGGAACAAGCCCGACCTTTCTCCGGGCCTCGACCTCCTGCCAAACACCCTGTCCCGTTTCTCCCCCATGCACCATGCCTCTTCTAAAAGTCATTGCCGTCTTTAGTCGTTGGAGTTCAGAGGCGGGCGATCCTCTAAAATCGATCACCGGAGGGTCAGCAAAAATTCTGGCAGCAGGCCGGTTTTTCAAGGCAATTTGTGTTATCCTGCGGCCAGAAGTACGGCCTGGGAGAAGAATCATGGATCATCGGCCCATCATAGCAATCCTGGCGTTAGTGGTTCTTGGTTTAGGGGTGGATTCGGCTTGGGCCCAGGAAAATCTCCCCCAGCTGATCAAAAAAATTCAGCCGGCCGTGGTTACGGTCATAGGCTACAATGCCGACGGCAAGGTTGCCCGCATGGGAAGCGGCTTTTTCATTAATAACCACGGCCAGGTCATTACCGCGGCGCATGTCGTTTATGGGGTGGCTCGAGCCGAGATAAAGACCGCGGATGGGGCACATTATCCACTCAAGGTGATGGTGGCGGAAGATCGTGCAGCCGACCTCGTGAAACTTGTGGCTGAGGGGCTCCGAGACAATCGCTCCTATCTGCCGATCGCGCCAAACCTGCCTGAGGTGGGAGAGCGGGTGGTGGTCGTGGGCAGTCCCTTGGGTTTGGAGCAGACCGTAAGTGATGGCATGGTGTCAGGGATTCGCAATATCCCCGGGCGGGGAGAAATCCTACAAATATCGGCGCCGATTTCTCCCGGCTCCAGTGGCGGCCCGGTGGCAAATCTTCGGGGCGAAGTGGTCGGAGTGGCCACCTTTCAGATGGGAAAAGGCCAAAACCTGAATTTTGCCATACCCGGCAAACGGGTGGCCGCCCTGCGGGATTTCCCCCCCAGGCCGCTGGCTGAAACCAGAGAAGAGGGGACGCCGCAGCCCCAGCCGGGGCTGAAGTCATCGCTGCCGCCCAGGCCGAAAGTCCTGGTGCCGCCGCCCAAAATGCAACTACCCTAGGCTCTCCCGCCGTCCCCTACCCGGTGGATGATCGCCTGCGGGTCTTTTCCTTGGCCACCCTGGCGGCGGCCCGGGGCCGCGAGATCAACCAGCCCGCCTCGCCAGGATCCTCCGGGACCATAAGTCCAACTTCCAGTCCACCACTTTATTTTT
>JBIOJX010000194.1:0-5373 GCA_044451265.1 Desulfobaccales bacterium | reverse complement strand
TTCCTGGATCAGGTCCAGGAGGTTCTTCATCCAATATTTTTGGAACTCCAGGGCGATCTTGATCACCAGGCGGAGATTGCTGGTGATCAGATGGGAGCCGGACTCCTGGTCGCCGGTTTCATGATAGCGGCTGCTGAGGGACTTTTCTTCCTCCGGGGTCAGTAGGGCAAAGCGGTTCGCCTCCCGGATGTAGCGCTGCACCAGGTCAAGGTCGGCGGGAACGGGAAGGGAGGCCTCTTCCGGCTCCTCTTCCTTCTCCTCCACCTCCGGCTCCACTTCAGGTTCCAGGATTTCCGTCAGCTCTTCCGGATATTCTGAAGTTTCCCGCTCGTACTGATCGCTCACGTCTGGCTTCCTGACTTGAGTCACAACGCTCCTTACCAGGCCAGCCTTACGGGGATTTCACGGTCGTGCAGGTACTCTTTGATCCCGTGGATAGTATAAGTCCCGTAATGCACCATGGAGGCAATCAGGGCCGCATCGGCCCGGCCCTGGGTCAAAACTTCGTAGAGATGCTCCGGCGTCCCGGCCCCACCCGAGGCGATCACCGGGATGGACACCGCGGTGGAAATCATCCGGGTCAGGGTCAGCTCATAGCCGGTCTGGGTGCCGTCGGCGTCAATGGAGTTGAGGCAAATCTCCCCGGCTCCCAGGCGCTCCCCTTCCCGGGCCCACCAGAGGGCGTCGATCCCCATAAAAGTGCGGCCGCCGTTGATGACGATCTCGTAGCCCGAGGGGGTGGCCGCCGCGGCCGCCACCCTTTTCACGTCCATTCCCAGGACGATGCATTGGCTGCCGAAGGCCCGCGCCCCCTGGCTGATGATCTCCGGGTTCTTCACCGCCGCGGAATTGACGCTCACCTTCTCGGCTCCGGCCAGGAGCACGGCCCGCATGTCGTCCAAGGTGCGAATGCCGCCCCCCACGGAAAAGGGGATCAGGATTTCGGCAGCCACCCGGCGCACCACCTCGATCATAATATTCCGGCGGTCGCTGGAGGCGGTGATATCATAAAAGACCAGCTCGTCGGCCCCGGCCTCGTAATAGTACCGGGCCATGGCCACCGGATCGCCGATGTCCACGTTATCCCGGAACTTGATGCCTTTGGTGGTGCGGCCGTCCCGCACATCCAGGCAGGGAATGATCCTTTTACTTAGCATCAGCGCCGTCCCAGGCCAGGAAGTTTTCCAGGATTTTCAACCCGTAGCGGCCGCTCTTTTCCGGGTGAAACTGGGTGGCCACCAGATTGCGCCATCCCAGGGCGCTGGGAAACTCGACGCCGTGCTCGGTCACTCCCAAGACCATGGCCTGCTCGGCCGGGTCCGGGTAATAGCTGTGCACAAAATAGTATTCGGCTTCTTCCGGCAGACCTTGAAAAATCGGGTGCGGCCGCAGAAAGCGCACCCGGTTCCAACCCATGTGGGGAATCTTCAGCCCGGACTTATGGGGCAGGGCCCGGGTGTGGCCCGGCAGCAGCCCCAGACAGGGGGTGTCGTTTTCCTCGCTGGATTCCAGGATGATCTGGGCTCCCAGACAGATGCCCAGGATGGGGACGCCCTTCCGGAAGCTCTCCTTTAGGGCCCGGTCCAGGCCCAGTTCGTGGAGCGTCGCCATGGCCTTGCCCGCGGCCCCCACTCCGGGAAAGACCACCCGGGAGGCGGCCGCCACCTGGGCCGGATCCTGGGTCACCCGGCCTTCGACCCCCAGGGCCTTGAAGGACCTGACCACGCTGGTGAGGTTGCCCGCCTGATAATCGATGATAACCAATAGGATAAATTACCTTCGTGTCGTTTAACTATAAAAATGTAACAATCTTGAGGTTCTGAGTCAACCTCATTCCCCCCGGAATGGACCTTAGTGAAAAACTAATCGGGTGGACCGTCCGCCGGCGCCGGCCCGGATAAAGGCTACGCCCACACCTGCCCTCTCCCGTTCCCCTTGCCGCGTAATTTTCCGGCAGCTTTAATCTTAACCCACAGCCCACGTTTTCCCTTGACAAATCCGAGCCGGTATCAATAAAATAGCGAAATTTATATGCTTTCGGGGGGGAGCCAATGAAGAGACTGAGTGGGGCGATGCTGAGGCGAAGGGGTTGCCTGCTCCTGATGGTAGCTTTGTTAACTTGCTGCCTATCACTACCGGGGCCGAAGCCGGCGGCCGCTGAGGTGAATCCTGCCTTTAATGTCGCTGTGGGGGTGGTAGGGTTCCTTGCCGCCAGCGCCATCGGTTACGGCCTCTATGAAACGAAAATGCGGCCGGATCAACCCCGCCTGCTCAACGGCGAATTCTATGGCGGCGGTTATCTGGGCGCCTCTTTTGCGCCCGACCAAAATTTGAGCTATAAGAGCGGCGCGACTTTTAATAATGGAGTAACTCAAACCCATGTGGGGAGTTTTACCGTCGCTAACAACAAATTTGATACCGGGGTGGCGGGCGGGATTAAATTCGGCTACTTTTTCAATAGCATTCCTTATCTGGGCCTGGAAGGCGAAACCAATGTCTCTCCCAACCGGGTTTCAACCCAAACCGTGAGCGTCAGTCCGGCGGTGCTGGGGAGGAACCAGTTGATCATGCCCGCTAAAGATTGGATTAACTGGACCTCGGCCTTGCATATTGTCGGTCGCTACGGCTTTTTTAAGGATAGCGAGGTGCCTTTCGGCCGTCTGCAGCCCTATGTCGGCATCGGCCCTGCGGTGGTGGCCATGTATGATCCGGAAGACTCCGCCAAAAATTTCGCCATCGATGCCATGGCCGGGATTCGGTTTATGATGCTGAAAAACGTTTCCGCCTTCGTGGAATATAAATACAATCATCAATTCTCTCCCGAGATGGAAATTCATCAGATTGTGACCAACAACTTTGCAGGCCAGGGAATGGCCACTCTGTCCGGCTATGACCTGCATCGGGTCATCGCCGGCGTCACTTACCATTGGTAATTCCACCTCCGGCTCAACCCCGAGGCGGCCCCTGGGCCGCCTCTTTTTTCTACCCAGCGTAGCCTGGACGTCTCGCTTGGTTCCCCGGCCTGGAAATCCCCCTATATGTGTGTTATCTTAACCTGATAAAATTTATCATTGGGCTGAGTCATGAAACTAGTCACCGCCGCGGAAATGCGGGAATTGGACCGCCGGGCCATTGCCGAGGTGGGTATCCCGTCCCTGGTGCTCATGGAGAATGCCGGGCGCACCACTTACCAGGTGCTGCGCCGGGAATTCCCCGTTCTTTCCGGCGAGGTGGCGGTCCTGGCTGGGCGGGGCAACAACGGCGGCGACGGCTTTGTGGTGGCCCGCTACCTGGCCCAGGCCGGCCTCCCGGTGGCCGTTTTTCTCTTGGGACCAAAGGACCAGGTAAAGGGCGACGCGAAGGTAAACCTGGACATCCTGGCCCATCACGGCCTGGAAGTCAGGGAGATCATGGAGGAGTCCCACCTCAATCCGCTGGTGCACCGCCTGGCCCGGGCCGACCTCATCGTGGACGCCCTCCTGGGCACCGGCCTGGATAAACCGGTTCAGGGCCTGATGGCCGCCCTGATCGAAAGAGTGAATCACCTGCGGCCGCCGGTACTGGCGGTGGATCTCCCCACCGGCCTGTCGGCCGACACCGGCGAGGTCCTGGGTGTGGCCCTGCAGGCCGAAGTCACCGTAACCTACGGCTGGCCCAAAGTCGGCCAGGTTATGCCCCCCGGCCGGGACTACGTCGGACGCCTCTGGCAGGTGGATATCAGCATCCCGCCGGACCTGGCCCGGGAAGTTCCCCTGGAGCTGGCCGAAGCCCGGGAGCTGCGGCAGCTCGTCCCGGCCCGCCCCTTTGGGAGCCACAAGGGCACCTTTGGCCACCTCCTGGTCCTGGCCGGCTCCGAAGGCAAGACCGGGGCCGCGGCCCTGGCCTCCCTGGGAGCCTTGCGGGCCGGCGCCGGCCTGGTCACCCTGGGGATCGCCCAGAGCCTCAACGACATCCTGGAGGTGAAGCTCACCGAGGCCATGACCCTGCCCCTGCCCCAGGCCGACGGCGCCCGGGCCCTCGGGATCAAGGCGCTGGAGCCCATCCTGGCCTTCGCCGCCGGCTGCACCGCCCTGGCCCTGGGGCCTGGACTGGGAACCCACCCCGAGACCCAGGAACTGGTGCGCCGTCTGGTGCGCCAGTTGGACCGGCCCATGGTGGTGGACGCCGACGGGGTCAACGCCATCGCCGCCGACCCTGCCTGTCTCAAGGGCCTCACCGGCCCCCGGATTCTCACCCCGCACCCCGGCGAAATGGCCCGCCTGTTGGGTGTATCCACGCCGGCGGTCCAGGCCCGCCGCCTGGAGGTGGCCCGGGAGACCGCCGCCCGATACGGGGCCTACGTGGTCCTGAAGGGCGCCCAGACGGTGGTGGCGGCCCCGGACGGCCGCCTCAGCCTCAACCCCACCGGCAACCCGGCCCTGGCCAGCGGCGGCACCGGCGACGTCCTCACCGGCCTCATCGGCGGCTTCCTGGCCCAGCGGCTGCCTCAATGGGAGGCGGCCCGCCTGGGGGTCTTTCTTCACGGCCTGGCCGCCGACCGGTTTGCCGCCCAACACGGCCCCCGCAGCCTGGTGGCCGGAGATTTGCTCGACCTGTTTCCCGAGGTTCTGGGCCGATTCACCCAGGGCTCGATCCCCCTCTCCGAGGAAGAGATATGCTACAAGCGCGTGATATCATGACCAAGGAAGTGATTACCGTCTCGCCCGACACCCTGGTGAGCGAGCTCACCAAGATCCTGGAGGGCCGGAACATCGGCGGCGTGCCGGTGGTGGACGCCGACGGCCGCCTCGCGGGCATCGTCACCCAGAGCGACCTGGTGGAGCGGGCCCAGGACCTGGAGATGCCCCCGGCCATCAATATCCTGGATTTTCACCTCTATTTCGATCTGCCTTCCCACCTGTTCAAACAGGTGCAAAAGATGCTGGGGGCTACGGTAGCCGACATCATGAGCCCCAAACCTCTGACCGTCTCCCCGGACACGCCGCTGTCCCAGATCGCCGCCCTGATGGCCAAGCAGAAGGTGCACACCTTGCCGGTGATGGAGGGCGGCCAGCTCGTGGGGATCATCGGCAAGATGGACCTGGTCCGGGCCCTGGCCCGGGAGGGGGCGGGTGCAGGCTCTTGAGTATGTGACCGACTCTCCCGCCGAGACCCGGGCCCTGGCTTCGAGGCTGGCGGCCTGGCTGCTCCCGGGGGATATCATTGCCTTGAACGGCGAGTTGGGCAGCGGCAAGACCGAGTTCGTCCACGGCCTGGCCCAGGGCCTCGAGGTGCCGGCCGAGGTGCCGGTAGCCTCCCCCAGCTTCACCCTGGCCCACGAGTACCCCGGCCGGCTGCTTCTGGTGCATCTGGACCTCTACCGTCTGGAGGACC
>JBIOJX010000193.1:0-5418 GCA_044451265.1 Desulfobaccales bacterium | reverse complement strand
TCGTCTTGCCATGGTCGATGTGACCGATCGTCCCTACGTTCACGTGCGGCTTCTTGCGCTCAAACTTCTTTTTGGCCATCGCTTTTCTCCAAGAAATATATTACCCCGGACCCGGGCTCCCGGGCTGGGGTAATGCTCCACTTTTCTTGCCGCAGCCTAAAAGCTGCGCCCCCATCCAGATTATTTCAGCAGGCCGCAACCTGCGATTGCCCAATCCGTCTCTTCCGGAAAATATGGAGCCCACAACCGGGATCGAACCGGTGAACCTCATCCTTACCAAGGATGCGCTCTACCAACTGAGCTATGTGGGCCCGTTGACTGGAGCGGGAAACGGGACTCGAACCCGCAACCCTCAGCTTGGAAGGCTGACGCTCTGGCCATTGAGCTATTCCCGCTTCCTCAGGAAATATGGTGGAGAGGGGAGGATTCGAACCTCCGTAGGCTGCGCCAACGGGTTTACAGCCCGTCCCCTTTGGCCACTCGGGTACCTCTCCGGATGCACAACTATAACCCTGCCTGGAGCTGGCGATGGGAGTCGAACCCGCAACCTGCTGATTACAAATCAGCCGCTCTGCCATTGAGCTACGCCAGCCTCGCAAGTCCCATAACACAGGCCAGAACTGCCCGAATTTTAACTTTATAAGTCTATTTGACCGCAGAACACTTGTCAAGGGCTTTGCTGAAAAAAGCCTCCGCGCCGCGATTATTCCCGGACTTCGCCAATTTTATTAAGATAATCATAAATTTTTGTTAGTCACCCTTAAGCACATAAAAAAAGGCCCAGCGGTGCCAACTCCGCCGTTGGGCCTTTCATCCGTTTATTCTAATCTATAAAGGCCCCTCTGCCAAGAGGGTCGCCGCCTTTTTTTTATCTTACCGCCCCTACCCTCCCACCTTGCCTGGGTTGCGGCGCGGCGCAAATTTGCTTCCCCCGTACCCGTTGGTCTTTAAATTTGACAGCCAGGCCCTGGAGTGGCATATTTCCTTAGAAATTGGCGCGACCCGAAGGGTCGCCTTCCTCCGATTTTAACCTCGCCTTCTATCAGGTTTAGGTTTTTAAGCTGAAAGCTGACCGCTGATAGCTGACAGCTAAAAGGAGCGATTTATGGAACCCCAGCGCGCCGCCCTCTTACGCCGGCTGCCTCAGGTGGACGAACTGCTGCGCCACCCTACCCTGCTCCCGGCGGTCACGCCCCTGCCCCGGGCTTTGGCCGCGGCCCAGGTGCGCCGCGCCCTGGCAGGCAAGAGGGAGTGGCTCACCACCGCGCCCGCCGCCGACCTGCCCCCGGAACTGGACCTGGAAGGTCTGCTCCAGGAACTCCTGAAGGCCCTGGAAGCCGCCGGGCACCCCTCGATTCGCCGGGTGCTCAACGCCACCGGCGTGGTGATCCACACCAATCTGGGGCGCTCCCCCCTGGCCGCAGCCGCCCTGGCCCAAATCCAGGAAGTGGGGGCCCACTACAGCACCCTGGAATACGACCTGGCCAAAGGCGAACGCGGCTCCCGCCACGACCACCTCGAGGGTCTGCTAAAGGAGATCACCGGCGCCGAAGCCGCCCTGGTCCTGAACAACAACGCCGGTGCGGTGCTTTTGGCCCTCACCGCCCTGGCCCGTGACCAGGAAGTGATCATCTCCCGCGGCCAACTGGTGGAGATCGGCGGCTCCTTCCGCCTCCCCGAAATCATGGCGGTGAGCGGCGCCCGCATGCGCGAGGTGGGCGCCACCAATAAGACCCATCTCCGGGACTACGAGCAGGCCATCAGCCTCGAAACCGCCATGCTCCTCAAGGTCCATCCCAGCAACTTCCGCATCACCGGCTTCACCTCCGAGGTAGCCCTGCCGGATCTGGTAGCCCTGGGCCGCCGCTATAATCTTTTGGTGGTGGAGGATCTGGGCAGTGGCTGCCTGGTCGATCTCAGCCGTTACGGCATCGAACGGGAGCCCACCGTCCAGGAAACCCTGAAGGCCGGCGCCGACCTGGTGCTCTTCTCCGGCGACAAGCTTTTGGGCGGCCCGCAGGCCGGCCTGGCCCTGGGCGAGCGTTCGGTCATCTCGCGCCTGCGCCACCACCCCCTCACCCGGGCCCTGCGCCCCGACAAGCTCACCCTGGCGGGCCTGGAGGCCACCCTGCGCCTCTATTTGGATGAACCCCTGGCCATGGTGGCCATCCCCACCCTACACCTGTTAAGCCGCCCGGTGGCGGAACTGGACCGCCAGGCCAAGGCCCTGGCCCGCAGCCTGCGCCGCGCCTTGGGGGATAGAATCCAGGTCCGGGTGATGGCCAGTGTCGGCCGGGTGGGCGGCGGCGCCCTGCCCCAGGTAAGCCTGCCCAGCCGGGCCCTGGCCCTCGCCGTGCCCGCTTTGACTCCCCAACAACTGGAGGCCCGCCTGCGCCAGGCCCAGCCCCCCATCATCGCCCGCATCGAACAGGATAGCCTGCTTTTAGATATGCGCACCCTCCTGCCCGACGACCTGCCCGCCCTGAAGGCGGCTTTACAAGGGGTGTTCTCCGGCCTCTAAAAATGTTAACCATTCTGGTTTCCAAGTTGAACTTGGGAACCAGAATGGAAAAATATTTCGAGCTTTGAGGATCTTCCTTATATGAAAGACATGAAAGGGAAAATTCCAGATCTCCACACCTGCCTTAATCTCCTCAGCGCCATCATCCTGCTGGTCGGTTTGGGGAGCGCCACCTGGATTTATCAGCGGGCGGAAAATGCTCCGTATGGTGCTTTGGGTTACGAAGAAGAGGGTGGGACTCTTTATCCGATTATACCCGAAGATTCCAAATCGTATTTGCGGGGTTTGGAACTCTACGGCGGTACGGCCAATGTCCTGGTAGATGAGTTCAGACGCTGGTTTGGCGGATTATGGCAGGGCAAATCACTGGCCTTCATCCTGGCCGGGGCCTCCATCCTGACATCCTTCGGTTTTTTCTATGCGGCTAATCACTTGCAGCCTCGCCTAAAACCTGAGGTCCATAATGAAGACAATCGTGATGGCAGCGGCTAATTTTTAGGGTTCGTAGGGGCGGTTCTCGAACCGCCTTGTTTTTCCCGTAGCCGCAGGCTTTAGCCTGCGTTTTTTTGTGTCCGCTACTGGCGCCGGCTAAAGCCTGCGGCTACATTTCGTCACCAAGATTCAGTGACAAACGAAATTACCTTCTTATATTTAGTTTTAAAAGGCAGGCGAGATCTCTGCAAAAACCTGATTGTCATCCTGAGCGCAGCGAAGGATCTCGGTTTATGAGATTCTTCGGTAGCTTCACTCACTCAGAATGACACGAGCAGGAACATTTCCCGAGGTTTCACGGACTTCTTCCGACGACTTAGAAGAAGCATGAAAGGGGATAAATATGACTCTGGACCCGGAAGGCGGTTTCGATCAACTCATGGCCATGGGCCGGGGTTTCCAGGCGGCCAGGATGCTCACCGTGGCGGTGGAACTGGCGGTCTTCGATTTCCTGGAAGAGCCCCACAGCGCCGTGGAAGCCGCGGCCTGGCTCAAGGCCGACGACCGCGCCGTGGGCATCTTCTTAAACGGCCTGGCGGCCCTGGGCCTGCTGGTCAAAGGGGTGGACTACTTCCACAACAGCCAGCTCGCCGCCCGTTTTCTGGTGCGGGGCACCGACGGCTACCGGGGCGCCATCATCACCCACATGGCCCACACCTGGGAGCGGGGCTGGAACGACTTGCAGAACACCGTCCTGGTGGGCCACCCCGAAGGGGTGGAGCCGGAGAGCTGGGTGGACACCCGGCCCAAGCGCGATGAGGAGGGCATGCGGGCCTTCATTTTAGGCATGGACGCCCTGGCCCGGGACCTGGCGCCCCAGGTGGCTCCCAAGTTGAATCTAAAGGGGGTGCGCCATCTCCTGGACCTGGGGGGCGGCCCCGCCACCTACGCCATCACCTTCGCCCGGGCCAATCCGGAACTTTCGGCCACGGTCTTCGATCTTCCCGGGCCCATCGGGATCGCCCGCGAAAATATCGCCAAAAACGGCCTGGAAGCGCGCCTCAACACCCTGACGGGCAACTTCCTCCAGGACGACATCGGCTCGGGCTACGACTACATCTGGGTCTCCCACATCCTCCACAGCCACGACGAAGCGCAGTGCCGGCTCATCATTAAGAAGGCCGTGGCCGCCCTGGTTTCCGGCGGCCGTCTGGCCATCCAGGACTTCTTTCTCAACCCCGACGGCTACACCCCGCCGGGGGCCGCCATGTTCGGGGTCCACATGCTGGCCGTCACCCCCCGGGGCCGGGCCTATACTTACGGCGAGGTGGGGGAATGGCTGCAGGAGGCCGGGCTGACGGCTCCGCAGCACCTCCAGACCAGCCCCGAGGCCGGCGTTTTGGTGGCCAAAAAGCAATAAGCCCGTGGGTCGAAAGGGTGAAAGGCGAAAAGGAAGCCCCTCCTTTTCGCCTTTGCTGATTAAGGGGCGGATAGCCTACTCGAAAGGATATTTTATCTCCAGGCCGCACCTCAGGGCGCGGGAAGGTTCGGGACTATGGTCTTGTCCTCAATAATTTCGAGCTTAGGGGTGGAAGTGGGTTTGGGTAAGGTCATGGCCGTCTGTTTCACCTTATCCTCCAGACCGGGAAAGATGGAAAGCCCGCTCACCTTCTCCACGGCGGCGATGGGGAGCACGGCATAGCGCCCGCCTTTGGTATTGGCCACGAAGTAGGCGGCCACCGTTTTATACTTCGGGCTATAGATGGCCTTGAAGATATAATTGGGAACCGTGACCCGGTCGTTGATCTTTTTCGGGTTGGAGTCGGCAAAGATCGGCCCGGTGACCACATATAATTCTCCCCAGGCTATGGATAGATGACGGGTGAGATCCTCGATCTTTCTCCATAAGATTTCATTATCTTCGGGGTTCTGAGGAATTATATTAGCCAGGGAACAGGATTCTTTTCGAGAGTTGTCATCCGGCATATCAGCAAATGGCGACATGTGGCCCTGATCGTAGCCGGATTTATTATAATCTTTCGGTTCGGCGCGATCGGCTGCAGGCAACCTCGGCTCGGCATAGAAATTTCTTTTTACAGAGGAGGGTGGCTTGCTCTGCTGTTCGGAGCCGATTAGATGCTCGGCAGAGACCAGGGGAGTACGGGTTATCCCCGAATGGATTACCCCAAAGGCGGAGAAGGGGATCTCCTGAGTTTTTTGGGAATATTTGGCGCTGAGAATGTCCGGGGCCTGTCCGCCCAGATAAAACTGCGGGCACGTACTGGGAGCGGCAAAGGCAAATGAGGCAAAAAAGGCCAGAAGCAAGGCAAACAAAATGGACCGCATTTTCATGATGGCCTCCTTCGATGGAGTGAGTTCTGTGACAGAAGCAAATCCGCTTTGATTGCCCAAAGCAGCTATACTGCCGTAGTCCTGTTTCCCCCTTTCCCCTTTCCCCTTTTACC
>JBIOJX010000192.1:0-5443 GCA_044451265.1 Desulfobaccales bacterium | reverse complement strand
GGGTAATGGAAGATGGGCAGCGAACTCTGGGCCGCCAGCAGCAGCACCACGCCTTGCACTTGCCCGAGGATAAAGGCGCTCCTGACGTTGGCGGCCAGGAAGATATCCTCCAGGGCCAGGGCCTGGGGCTGGTGGCGGTGGACCAACCCGGCCAGACTGTCATAAATTTGACGGAGGCGATCGGCCAAGGGGGGCCGGGAGCCGGCCTTGATGCTGCCGGAGGCCAAATGACTCAGCCGGTCCCCTTCCCCTTGGAGGACCCCGAAGCCGGTGTACCGGGAGCCGGGGTCTATACCCAGAATGACGGCGCTCACGTCAGGGCCTCGAGCAACTGGTCCGGGATGTCGAAATTGGCAAAGACGTCGCTGACATCGTCGTGCTCTTCCAGGAGTTCCACCAGCTTCAGGACCTGCTGGGCCGATTTTTCTTCCTCGATCTTCACCGTGGTCTTGGGGCGCATCTGCACCTCGGCCAGGGCCGGCTGGAAGCCTTTGGCCTCCAGGGCTTCCTTGACCTCCAGGAAGCCGGCGGGGTCGGTGAGTACCTCGAACATGGTCTCGTCGCTTTGCAGGTCTTCGGCGCCGCAGTCCAGGGCGGCCTCCATGAGCTCATCTTCACTGATACCTTCCCGGTCGAAAACGATGACCCCCTTCTTGTCGAACATCCAGGCAACGCAGCCGGGCTCGCCCAGCGACCCGCCGTATTTGGTGATCAGGTGGCGCACGTCGGAGACGGTGCGGTTCTTGTTGTCGGTGAGGGTTTCCACCATCAGGGCCACGCCGGCCGGCCCGTAGCCTTCCAGAAAGATTTCTTCCAGGGCGGCGCCGCCGGCTTCGCCACTACCCTTCTTAATGGCCCGGGTGATATTGTCGTTGGGCATATTTTCCGCCTTGGCCGCGGCAATAGCGACCTTGAGGCGGGGGTTACCGGAGGGGTCGCCGCCGCCGATGCGGGCCGCTACGCTGATCTCCTTGCCCAGCTTGCCGAAGATCTTGCCCTTCTTGGCGTCTATCGCCCCTTTTTTGCGTTTGATCGTACTCCACTTGGAATGGCCGGACATTGAATTACTCCTCCATGCGAGCGTTCAGCTATCAGCTTGCAGCCGTCAGCTTTAAAGAATCGAAACAAATACCGCGAACTATCAAAGCAGATTAATCCTTATCGCCCCAGGTAATAAGTCCTGGTTCTTGCTGATAGCCGACTGGCGAACGCTGAATGCTAACTTAACCTTCGGCCTCCTGGGGTCCCTTGAGGCGGTTGAGACCCAGCAAATAAAGCTCCCGGCTGGCCGCCCGGGAGCCGGCGGGTTTCACCTGCCGGAAGGTGCGAAATTCCTGCTGCATGGTGGCGGCCAGGCCGGGGAGGTCGGGACCGGTGAAGATCTTCGTCAGGAAATGGCCCCCGGACCTCAAGAACCGGCGGGCCAGTTCCAGGGACAGCCGGGTCAGTTCCAGGGACCGCTGATGATCCACATCCCTGACCCCGGTGGTCTTGGGGGCCAGGTCGCTCACCACCACGTCAAAGACCGGGCTGATGGCCGCAAGCGTTTCTAAGTCTAGACTTTCAACCCCGCCCTGGATGAAGTATAGGGGTGGAGCCACCGGGATGGCCACTGGAGCCACGTCCACCCCCAGCACCAGGCCCCGGGGACCCACCCGGGCGGCGATATATTGCAGCCAGGATCCGGGACTGCAGCCCAGATCCAGCACCCGCTGGCCCTCCCGGAACAGGCGGTATTTCTCATCAATTTCCTTTAACTTGTATATGGCCCGGGCCACATAACCTTCAGCGCGGGCGCGCGCCCGGAAGGGGTCCGGGATTCCAGGGCGGGGCATGGCTTAAAGCCTATCTTAGTAAATTAACTCAGTTTCTTTTAACACAGCCTCCTGCCTTTGGCAATGAAAAACCATTTCATGTCAATAATTTGACGATAAAGGCCTTTTCTGACGTTTTTTTAAGTGTCGCAGGCGTTTTGCCTAAGGGCTTATTAACAAGTTTCAAGCAGATAAACCTCTGATGGACCAAGGGATAGGGGTGCGCCCGGCCAGTGTTCTCAGCGCCGGGCCCAGGTTTCCGCGGCTACTGGCACAATCATTGCTGTTAAAAAAAAGGGCCAATCTAAAAATCATTGATGAAGCCAGGCGAGAGGCCGCAGACCAGCAGATGTAGCCAGGTTAACCCAGGAACGAAGCAGTCCGGATAAACCATCAACCGCGACCCGTTAGGGACGTTTGGAGGCCGGAAGTGAACCAAGTCCTAACCCGGGAAGAGATAGCCGCCCTGTTGCAGGGGGTGGCCGAAGCCGAGTCTGACCGCCTGGAGCTAGGCCAGGCGAAGAAAGCCAAGCACCCGGATAACCTTTATAAAGCCAAGGCCAGCCGTAAGGGTCAGCGCTACTATCTGGTGGGTTCGCCCCGATGAGGACCTGGCGGAGCGGCCTTTCCTCCCTCAGCCGGAGGCGGCGGTCATGACAACACTACTAATTAACGAGGCGAAGCAGGTTACCCGCAAGGCGCCGGTCACCAAAAGCTGGCGCACGCCATCGCCGCCCCGGGTCATTGCCGTGACCTCCGGCAAAGGCGGGGTAGGCAAATCCAACATTGTGGCCAACCTGGGGGTGGCCATGTCGCAGCTGGGGTATCGAGTGCTGCTCATTGATGCCGATTTGGGACTGGCCAATCTGGATATCCTGCTTGGGCTGGCGCCGCAGCATACCATCCAGGATTTCTTCTCCCTGCGGCAGAGTCTTTCTCAGGTGATCATGAAGGGCCCTGGCGGCTTAAAGGTCTTGCCGGCTTACTCCGGGCTGCCGGAATTAACCGAACTGGGCGACTATGAGAAGATCTTCCTCCTGAACGAGTTGGACCATTTTTCGGAAACCATCGATGTGGTCCTCATCGATACCGGAGCGGGGATCTCCCGCAATGTCCTGTTCTTCAACGTGGCCGCCCAGGAGCGCATTCTGGTGGCCAATAACCAGCCTACTTCCTTGGCCGATGCCTACGCCCTGATGAAGGTCCTGGTGACCCAGCATAAGCAGACCCGTTTCAAGCTGGTGGTCAATGGCCTCACCCGGCCCTGGGAGGGGGAGGCGGTTTACCGCACCCTGGTTCGGGTTGCTGAGCGCTTCCTGGAACAGGAGGTCTTCCTGGAATACCTGGGTTTTATTCCTTTTGACGAAACGGTTCTCAAGGCAGTAATGCGGCAGCAGCCGGTAATCAGCCTGTATCCTGAAGCGCCGGCCAGTAGGTCCTTCGCCCGAATTGCCCGCCAGCTGCAGGAATCTCCGGTGCCAAGCGGCATTGACGGTAACATCAAGTTCTTTTGGCGTCAATTGTTGGGCGGTTGGACTTGAAGACACGGGGAGAATGTCCTCCATGACTGAACCATCGTTGGGCCAGTGCAAAGAGGTCTCGAACGCTGACCGCGGCCCCAGGAAGCTGGACCCTGTCTGGCAAGAACAGATGGTGTTGCGATACGCGCCGTTGATCCGTTATATCGCCAGCCGTCTGGCTCTGCGTCTGCCTTCCCATATCTCCCAGGAGGACCTGATCAGCTCCGGCATCATCGGCCTCATCGATGCCATTCGGAAATACGACCGTAGCAAGAATATCGATTTCAAGACCTATGCCGAGTTCCGCGTCAAAGGGGCCATGTTGGACGAACTACGCAGTATGGATTGGATTCCGCGCTCGGTGCGGAAAAAGACTCACCTCATCGAGAATGCTTACGCTCGGCTGCAGAAAGTTTTGGGGCGGCCGGCGGAGGCCGAGGAAGTAGCCGAACTCCTGGGACTGGAACTGGAGGATTTTTTTCAACTCCTGGATGAGACTAAGTGCGTCTCGGTAGTACCCCTGGAAAATGGCGACCGCAAAAACGCCGGCAGTCGGGGAGGCGACCGGGACCTTACGGAAATCCTGCAAGATGAGAAACTGCGTGACTCCCTCCAGACGGTGCACCTGACCGAATTGCGGGAGGTCGTCCTGCAGGCCATAGAGGCCCTGCCCGACAAGGAAAAGCTGTTGATTTCCCTCTACTATTACGAAGAACTCACCATGAAGGAAATCGGCCAAATCATGGGGTACACCGAATCCCGCATCTCGCAGTTGCATACCCAGGCGATGTACCGCCTGCGCCACAAACTGCGGGAATTTGCTCAGGAGATGGAGAATTGAAGCAGTGGCTAAACCAGCGGGCCGCAACCAGCCGGTTTACCTCCCCTGCCTACTTCTGTGCCTCGTAGTTTGGGTCGACGCCAGCTCATTTCCCCTGACCTGAAGTCCGCTTAAATCAAACTCGACATTGCACCGGGCCGGTTTTCAGACTAAACTGGCTGCACCGGCTGGCGGTCCGGCCCCGGTTCCTGGACTGGGCGGTGGGGCTAGCGGCCCGGGACCTAAATCAGCAATTTGGGAAGATGGCAACATGTCTAAGGAGACACTGCAACGGCGGCTGCGCGTGGCCCGGGGGGAGGCCCCGGCGGACCTGGTGCTGGTGGGTGGACAGGTGGCCAACGTCTACACCGGCCGGTGGCAAAAAATTGACGTGGCCCTCTTTGATGGCATCATTGCGGGACTGGGAGATTACGACGGCCCGAGGCTGGAGGTCCAGGGTGGTTATATCGTGCCCGGTCTCATCGACGGCCACCTCCACCTGGAGAGCAGCATGTTGACACCCAGGGAACTGGCCCGGGCCCTGCTGCCCCTGGGGACTACCACGGTGGTGGCGGACCCCCATGAGATCGCCAATGTCTGGGGCGCCGTCGGCCTGGACTACGTGCTCGCCGCCAGCGCCGGACTGCCCTTGGATTTCTTCTTCACGTTGCCGTCCTGCGTCCCGGCCTCGCCCCTGGAGACCGCCGGGGCGGAACTTACGGCCGCGGACCTGGAAAAATTCCGCGGCAGGGAAAGAATCCTGGGACTGGCCGAGGTCATGAATTTTCCGGGGGTGGTGGGCGGCGACGCCGGCCTGCTGGACAAGGTCGCCCTGTTCCCGCGGGGGCCGGTCGACGGTCATGCGCCGCTGCTTTCCGGCCAAGGGCTCAATGCCTACCGGCTGGCCGGGATCGGCTCGGACCACGAATGCTCCCAATTGAGCGAGGCCCAGGAAAAGCTGGACCTGGGTTTTTATCTGATGGTGCGCGAAGGGAGCCTGGCCAAAAATTTGACGGACCTGTTGCCCGCGGTCACTGCCGCCAGCCTGCGCCGCACCATGCTGGTCACCGATGACTGCCACCCGGAGGATTTGCTCGAGTCCGGGCACTTGAACGCCCTGCTGAAAAAGGCGGTGTCGCTGGGGCTGGACCCCATCCAGGCCATCACCATGGCCACCCTGAACCCGGCGGAATATTTTCGTTTGGCGGACCGGGGCGCGGTGGCCCCGGGACTCAAGGCCGACCTGGTGGTGCTGGAGGACCCACGCCAGTTCAGGGTCCGGAAGGTTC
>JBIOJX010000191.1:0-5452 GCA_044451265.1 Desulfobaccales bacterium | reverse complement strand
TTGTAACCCTGCTTTTTCAGGGCCGCAGCCGCCAGGTCCTCCCCGGCGTCGCCCAACTGGCGTCTCGGGTCTTTCATGCCTTGGATTTCAAACAGGTTTTGGCGGCGATGTCAAGGAGAGAAAAGATTTAGCTCACGCCAAGACGCCAAGACGCAAAAAACATTATTTGGTGCGCAGAGCGCACCCTTCATAGTGGCACAGGCCTCTGGCCTGTGAAAGACACAGGCTGGAAGCCTGCGCTACCAAAAGAATCTTATTCCTTTTCGTTCTTTCCCCTTTTCCCCCTCTATTTTTCCTCCAGCCATTCCTTGACGCCCCGGAAGGTGCGGCGGTGCAACTCGCAGGGCCCCCAGCAGCGCAGGGCCTCCAGGTGTTCGGCGGTGGCGTAGCCCTTGTGGCGGGCGAAATTGTATTGGGGATAGCGCTGGTGCAGGCGCTCCATCAGGGTGTCGCGGTACACCTTGGCCACGATGGAGGCCGCGGAGATGGAGGGACAGAGGGCGTCGCCCTTGATTACCGGCTGTTGGGGGAAGGTCAGAGGCAACGGCTGGTTGCCGTCCACCAGGACGAGCTGCGGGGCGGGGTGGAGGGCCGCGACCGCCTGGGCCATGGCCCGGAGGGCGGCCTTGAGGATGCCCAGGTTCTCGATCTGCCGGGCGCCCAACTCCCGGACGGCCACGGCCAGGGCCGCGGCCCGGATCGCTTGATCCAGTTCGGCCCGGACCTCCGGGGTGAGACACTTGGAATCGGCGAGCCCGGAAATCCGGAGATTTTCAGGCAGGATCACCGCGGCGGCCACCACCGGCCCGGCCAACGGGCCCCGGCCGACTTCGTCCACCCCGGCGATGAGGCGAAGGCCCTTTAGACGCCAAAAAGCTTCCGGGTCAGCGAAGAGGTCGCTGCTGCCCGGAAGCCGGCTCATGCAAAGGGGGTCCGCTTTTCTTTGATGCGGGCGGCCTTACCCCGGCGCTCCCGCAGGTAATAGAGGCGGCTGCGGTTGACGTCGCCCCGGGTGAGAACCACCACCCGGTCGATATTGGGGGAATGGGTGGGAAAGATGCGCTCCACGCCGACGCCGTAGGAAACCTTGCGCACCGTAAAGCTGGCCCCGGTGAGGGCGCCCCGCTTCCGGATGACTACCCCTTTAAAGACCTGAATCCGTTCCTTGTCGCCTTCAACAATGCGGACGTACACTTCCACGGTATCCCCGGGGCGAAACTGGGGCAAATCCCCCCGCATCTGCTCCCGGGCCAATTGATCTACGCGTTCCATACTCCTCACCTATCTTCTTCCGGCCTCTCGGCCAGGGATTCTATAAACTTTCGATCTGCCGCCTTCAGATTAGCCTTCGCCAACAAGTCCGGCCGACGCTCTACGGTCCGGCGCAAGGACTGCTGCCGCCGCCAGGCCTCGATCACCCGGTGGTTGCCTTCCAGCAAAACCGCCGGCACCTCGTGGCCGTCGAACTCCCGGGGCCGGGTGTAATGCGGATACTCCAGCAGCCCGGTCTGGAAAGACTCATCCAGGGCGGACCCTTCGCCCCCCAGAACCCCGGGAAGCAGCCGGGTCACCGCGTCCACCACGGCCAAAGCCGGAATCTCTCCCCCGGTCAGAATATAATCGCCGATGGAGAGCATTCCGTCAATATAGTATTTGATGCGGTCGTCCACGCCTTCGTAGTGACCGCAGATCAACATCAGGTGTTTCAGCCCCGACAGTTCGCCGGCCTTGTCCTGGGAAAAGACCGGGCCCTGGGGGCTCAACAAAAAAATCTTAATCTCCGGGTCTTCCCGACGGGCCACCCGAATGGCGGCCGCCAACGGCTCGATTTTCATCACCATGCCGGGGCCGCCGCCGAAGGGGCGGTCATCCGCCACCTGGTGACGGTCGGCGGTGTAGTCCCGCAGGTTGATGACCCGAAACTCCACCGCGCCCAGGTTCTGGGCCCGCTGGAGCATGCTTTCGGACAGCGGCGACCTGAAAAACTCTGGAAACAGCGTCAACAGGTCAATCCGCATATGCTTCCAACAATCCCTGGGGAGGCGCCACCCTGATAAAACCCTCGTCCAGGTCTATTTCGAGGATAACCTCCTCCACCGCGGGCAGCAGGACTTCCCGGCTCCCCTGGACCACCACGTAGACATCGTGGCCCGGGGTCGGCAGGATTTCCTGCAAATGGCCCAGCAGGGAGTTGTCCCCGGCATCATAGACCGGCAGGCCCAGGAGCTGGAACCAATAGTATTCCCCCGGCGGCAACCGGGGAAAGAGCCGGCGGTCTCCCAAAATCTCCTGCCCCGCCAGTTCTTCTGCCCGGTTGCGGGTGTCGACGCCGGCCAGCAGGAGCAATACCTGATTTTTAAGGCGGTCGGCCTGGATAATCCTATATGGTTGGCCACCGATCACCACTTCCCCCAGGGCCCTAAAGACCTCAGGGTCGGTGGTAGCGGCTCTCGCATCGGGGCGAACCTTGACGGCGCCGCGGATGCCATGGGCTCCGGAAATCCGCCCCAGGCCGATGAGGTGGGACGAGGAACCCTGCCCTTTGCTACTCAATGATTTCCAGTACCGCCCGCTTGCGAATTTTGGTAGACGCGGCGCTCAGAATGGTGCGCATGGCTCGGGCGGTGCGCCCCTGCTTGCCTATCACCTTCCCAAGATCTTCCTTGGCTACCTTGAGTTCGATTACCGAGGTCTGCTCCCCTTGAATTTCCGTGACCTCAACGGCGTCAGGATTATCCACCAGTGACTGCGCGATGAACTTGACCAGCTCTTTCATAGTAGCCACCTCTGCAGGGGATAGGGCAATCAACCTCCCTGGGGTCCTGGGTTAAGCCTCCGACGCGGCCGCAGCAACGGGCCGCTTTTTCAGAAGGCTGGCCACGGTGTCGGTGGGGGTGGCGCCTTTGCTCACCCATTGGGAGAGCAGGTCTTCCTTCACCGTTACCGCGGCGGGATCCTGGTTGGGATCATAAGTACCGATAATTTCCAGGAAGCTACCATCCCGGGGAGACTCGCTGTTGGTCACCACGATGCGATAGAATGGGCGCTTTTTCGCGCCGAAACGGGCCAAACGGATACGTAATGCCATTAGTGCTGCTTTCTCCTCCTTCGGTTTGATCGTGGAGAGCAGGCAACCTCGCCTGCCGATAACAACCGAGACGGCTGTTCCACCTATCTATTACAAAATATTAAAAAAACTTGGGCATCTGGCCTTTCAGCTTCTTGCCGCCCTGGGCCACCTGCTTGATCATCTTCTGGGTCATGGCGAAATTCTTCAGCAGGCGGTTGACGTCCTGCACCGAGGTGCCGCTGCCCAGGGCGATGCGCCGCCGGCGGGAGCCGTTGATGATCTGGTACTCCTGACGCTCGCCCGGGGTCATGGAGCTGATGATGGCCTCCACCTTTTTGAGTTCCCCGTCGTCGGGCTTCATATCCTTCATGGCCTTCATCTTACTGCCCAGGCCGGGAATCATACCCAGGAGCTGCTCCATGGAGCCCATCTTCTTGATCTGGCGCAGCTGCTGGCGAAAATCGTCCAGGGTGAAGGCCTCCTTCCTAAGCTTCTGCTCCAGGGCCTTCACTTCGTAGGCGTCGAAGGCCTCCTGGGCCTTCTCGATGAGGCTGAGGACGTCGCCCATGCCCAGGATGCGGGAGGCCAGCCGGTCCGGGTGAAATTCTTCCAGGGCGTCCAGCTTTTCGCCCACCCCCAGGAACTTGATGGGCTTGCCCACCACTTCCCGCATGCTTAGGGCCGCGCCGCCCCGGGCGTCGCCTTCTACCTTGGTGAGGATCACGCCGGTGAGCTGCAACAGGTCGTTGAAACTCTGCCCCACCTGGACCGCGTCCTGGCCGGTCATGGCGTCGGCCACCAGCAAAATCTCTTTGGGCTCCGCCTTCTCCTTGATGGCCTTGAGTTCCTCCATCAAAGGGGCGTCGATGTGCAGTCGCCCGGCGGTGTCCAGGATCACCGTGTCATAGCCCGCGGCGTAGGCCGCTTCCATGGCGGCAGCGGCGATGGCCACCGGATTTTGTCCCGTCTCCGTGGGATGCACCGCCACGCCGACGTCCGCAGCCAAACGTTTTAACTGCTCGATGGCCGCGGGGCGCTGCACGTCCGCCGGCACCAGGTAAACCTGGCGGCCCTTACTTTTCAGACGCCGGGCCAGCTTGGCCGCGGTGGTGGTCTTACCGGAACCCTGCAGGCCCACCAGCATCAGGGCGATGGGCGGCCGGCCGCCCAGGTCCAGCTTGGGGGACTCGCCCCCCAGGAGACCGGTGAGCTCCTCGTGGACGATCTTGACCACCTGCTGGGCCGGGGTGAGGGAACGCAGCACCTCTTCGCCCACGGCCCGCTCCTTCACCCGGTCGATGAAGGTCTTGGTGACCTTATAATTGACGTCGGCCTCGAGCAACGCCAGGCGCACCTCCCGCAGCCCCTCCCCTACCTGGGCCTCGGTAAGCTTGCCATGGCCTTTCAGCTTCTTGAAGGCGGCGGCCAATTTGTCGGTCAAACGATCAAACATATGAGTTTTGAGTTTTTAGTTTTTAGTTAAAAACCTGTCGTTCAAAAAATTGGTGGCACAGGCTTTCCAGCCTGTGCTTAACCTCTCGTTCCCAAGCTCCGCTTGGGAACGCAATTTTCTGCCAAGCTCCTGCTTGGCATCAGCCCGCCAAGCACATGGGCCGTGTTCACCCTACATTTCTACCGAATCCAAACTTGCATTATCGCATTTTTTCAGAAATAAGCTAACCTACCCCTTGATCACTCCCAGGGGCTTCAGCTTCGCCACCTTCTTGGCGATGCCGGCGCCGTGGCAGACGTCCACCACCATGCTCACGTCTTTGTAGGCCTCGGAAATCTCCTCGTCAATGGTGGCCCGGCCGGCGCCCCGGACTATAATACCCTGCTTCGCCAACTCCGAGATAATAGACCGGCCCCTGGCCACCTTCAGCGCCTGATGCCGGCTCATCTCCCGGCCCGCCCCGTGGCAGGTGCTGCCGAAGGTTTCGGTCAGGGCTTTTTCAGTGCCCACCAACACAAACGAATATCGCCCCATATCGCCGGGGATCAGCACCGGCTGGCCGGTCTCCTGATAGGCCGCCGGGGTCTCCGGGTGGTGCGGCGGAAAGGCCCTCGTCGCCCCCTTGCGGTGGAGGCAGACCTTCATCTTCTTGCCGTCCACCGTGTGCTCCTCGATCTTGGCGATGTTGTGGGCCACGTCGTAAACCAGTTCCAGCCCCAGGTCCCGGGGGCCGAGCTTGAAGACCTGCTCGAAAGACTCCCGCACCCAGTGGGTGATGAGCTGCCGGTTGGCAAAGGCGAAATTGGCCGCCGACGCCATCGCCCCCAGATACTGCTTCGCCTCCGGCGAGGTGAGTGGGGCGCAGCAGAGTTGCCGGTCCGGCAGCTCGATGCCGTACTTGGCCGCGGCCTTGAGCATCACCTTGATGT
>JBIOJX010000190.1:0-5478 GCA_044451265.1 Desulfobaccales bacterium | reverse complement strand
GACCCACCTTGTCCAGGATATCCTGGGCCCGTTTCACCCGGGTCTTGGCGTACAGGTTGCCCCTCTGATAATGACAATCGCCTTCCATGCAGCCCACCACGATGACCCCGTCGGCCCCGTATTCAAAGGCCTGCAACAGGTGGATAATGTCCACCTTGCCGGTACAGGGGACCTCGATGATCCGCAGGTTGGGCGGGTATTGCAGTCGCATCGAACCTGCCAGGTCCGCAGCGGAATACGCTCAGTAATGGCAACAGAACCCGACGATTTTCGGCTCAAACGGTTCCATCCTTAGGGCTCCTTTAGTTTCGAGTTCCGAGTTCCGAGTTTTTAGTTTTCTCGGGGTTCTCATCCGGCTTTCAAATCCCTCTAAATCCCCCTTTTTCAAAGGGGGACTTTAAATTCCCCCCTTTATTAAAGGGGGGTTAGGGGGGATTTTGTTTTTCTTTTTAACTTCAACCATTTCCTCAATGCGGTTTTTCCTCTCGAACCTCAATACAAATTTTTAATCTTGGCGCTCAGTTGATCATCCTCAAAATGCGACACCTGGATCACCTTGGCTGGACACTCCGAGGCGCAGGTGCCGCAACCCTGGCACAGGGCCTCGTTGATCTCCGAGACGTTTTCCCGGTTGATCTGGGGCACGCCGTAGGGACAGGTGCGCACGCACACCAGACAGGCGGCGCAGCGCTCCGGCGACACGTGGGCGGTGACGCCGCTGATGGTCTGCCGGGTATCCGCCAGGAAGGCCCCTGCCCGGGAGGCCGCGGCCTGGGCCTGGGCGATGGACTCGCTGATGAGCTTAGGGTTGTGGGCCAGGCCGCAGAGGAAGATGCCCTCCGAGGCGAAGTCCACCGGCCGCAACTTGGCATGGGCCTCGATGAAGAAGCCCGCGGCGTTTCTGGGAATCTTCAAGAGCGAGGCCAGTTCCTCGGTGTCGTTGGCCCGAACCCCGGCGCTCAGGATCACTGCGTCCACCGGCAGTGACACGGGGCGCTCCAGGACATGGTCCAAGAAGTTGATGCTCAAGACCCCGTTGTCGTTCTTGACTTCGGGCAGCAGCGAAGGGTCGAAGCGGGCGAAGAGCACCCCCTGATTCCGGGCCTCCAGGTAGTAGTCCTCCATCAGGCCGTAGGTGCGCATATCCCGGTAAAGGATAAGCACCTCGGTCTCCGGGTTGCTCTTTTTCAACTGCAGGGCGTATTTCACCGCGCCCTGGCAGCAGATGCGGCTGCAATTGGGGTTTTCCTCATTGCGGGAGCCGACGCACTGAATCATGGCCACCCGGCCCCAGCCGGCCGCCTCCGCCGCCTTGTCCTGCAGAAAATGGCCCAGTTCCAACTGGGTCATCACCCGGTGATGCTGGCCGTAGAGGAACTCCTTGGGCTGGTACTCGTGGGCCCCGGTGGCCACCACGGTGACGCCGTGGTCGATCTTGCGCTCATACATGCCGGGCCCCACCAGCACTTCCGTGGTGAAGTTGCCCTTGTAGCCGCTGAAGCCCACCACCAGGGCCCCGGTGAGCACCTGGATTTTTTCGTGAGATTTCACCTTATCGATGAGGCCATCCAGATAGGCCGCCACCTCCATACCTTCGATGGTGTGGTGGATGTTGCGGGCATTGCCGCCCAGGAGGTCTTCCTTTTCCAGGACGATGGTCTCGAAGCCCTGGTCGCCCAGGTTGAGGGCGGCGCTCAGCCCCGCCACCCCGCCGCCGATGACCACGGCCCGCTGATTGATGGTCAGGGGCTTTTCCATCAGCGGCTTGAGCAGCGAGGCCCTGGCCACCGCCATGCGTACCAGGTCCTTGGCCTTTTCCGTGGCCTTCTCCGGCTCTTTCATGTGCACCCAGGAGTCCTGGTTGCGAATATTGGCCATTTCAAACAGATACTTATTGAGTCCGGCGTCGATCATGGTCTCCCGGAACAGCGGCTCATGGGTAATGGGCGTACAGGCCGCCACCACCACCCGGTTGAGCTGCTGCTCCTTGATGACCTTGGTCAGGGTCACCTGGGTATCCTGGGAGCAGGTGAAGAGATTGTCCTCCACGTGCACCACGTTGGGGAGGCTGCGGGCGTATTCCCTCACCTCCGGCACATTGATGATGCCGCCGATGTTGATGCCGCAGTTGCAGACGAAGACCCCGATGCGCGGCGTATCCTCCGGCAGCACCTGGACCTCCGGCGGCGCTTCCCGGGTTTTGGTCCGGGTCCAGCGGACGTCGCCCAGGGTGGCGCTCACCGCCCCCGCCGCGGCCGAGGCCTGCATGACCGATTCGGGAATGTCCTTGGGGCCCTGCATGGCGCCGCAGACATAGACCCCGGGCCGGGAGGAAGCTACCGGCGCCGCCGGCCCGGTGGCCACGAAGTCATGCTGATTCAGGTCCACCTTTACCGTCTGGGCCAGACGCTTGGCGGCCTCGCTCACCTCCATGGCCACCGACAGGACCACCAGATCGAACTCTTCGGAGTGCTTGGCCCCGCTCTCATCGGTGTAGCTGATGGTCAGGTTGTCGCCGGGAGCCGGGTCGATGGTGTGGATCCGGGAACGGATGAAGCGCACCCCCTGCTCCTGGGCCCGGTTGTAATACTGCTCGAACTCCTTGCCGAAGGTGCGCATATCCATGAAGAAGATGGCGGCATCCAGGTTGTATTCCTTGCAATGCTCCTTGGCGATGACCGCCTCCTTGATGGCGTACATGCAGCAGACCGACGAACAGTAGGAGTGGTACTTGACGTCCCGGGAGCCGACGCACTGGAGCCAGGCGACCTTCAGCGGCTCCTTGTGGTCCGAGGGCCGCACCAGGTGGCCGCCGAAGGGGCCGGAGGCCGAAAGGATGCGCTCGAACTCCAGCGAGGTGACCACGTTGGGATAATTGGCGTAGTGATACGACTTGTATTTGCTGGGATCGAAGGTCTGGAAACCAGGCGACAGGATGACCGCGCCGACCTCGATCTCTTGGGTCTCGGGTTTCTGGTTATGGTCGATGGCCCCGGCCTGGCAGGCGGCCACGCACTGCATGCATTCGGAGCAGACGCCGCAGTTGAGGCAGCGCTCCGCCTCGCGTTTGGCCTGCTCCTCAGTGTAGCCCTTGGCGATCTCCTCAAAGGAGCAACAGCTATATTCCGGCTGCAGGTTGGCCATAACTTCCCGGACCTGGCCTTCCTCGTCCTTGGGGACCTCGCGCCAGCGCTTATGGGCCTCCTCACCTTCGCTGCGGCCCTCCTTCAGATCCAGGCCCTTGAGGTAGCGGTGGATGGACTCCGCCGCCTCGATGCCGCCGCCCACCGCCTCCACCGCGATCCAGGGGCCGGTGTGGACGTCGCCGGCCGCAAAGACCCCGGGGAGGGAGGTTTCGTAAGTCGTCTCATCCACTTCGATGTTGCCCCAGCGGGACAGCTTGATACCGTTGGCCTCCAACGGCCCCTTGGCCGCCTCCTGGCCGATGGCCGGGACGATCATGTCCACCGGCAGTTCGAAGATCTCGCCCTCGATGGGCACCGGCCGGCGCCGGCCCGAGGCGTCGGGCTCGCCCAGCTCCATCTTCTGGCAGCGGAGGCCGGTGACCTTGCCATCGGGGCCGGTGACGGCCTCCAACGGCGCGGCCAGGTAGATCATCTTGACGCCTTCGCACAGGGCCTGTTCCACTTCGTGCTCGAAGGCCGGCATCTCGTCCCGGGAGCGGCGGTAGACGATGGTGACGTCCGCCCCCAGCCGGATGGCGCTGCAGGCCACGTCGATGGCGACGTTGCCGCCGCCGATGACCGCCAGCTTCTTGCCGATCTCCTGGGATTCGCCCAGGTTATGGCGCCGCAGGAACTCGACTCCCTGGACCACGCCCGGGACATCCTCGTTGAGGATCCCCAAGGGCTTGCCCACGTGGCAGCCGATGCCCAGGAAGACCGCCTGATAGCCCTGCTCCTGCAACGAATCCAGGCTGAAGTCCCGGCCCAGGGCGGTGTTGGTCTTCAGTTCCACCCCCAGGCGCAGGACGTTATTGATCTCCTGGTCCAGGACGGCCTTGGGCAGGCGGTAGTCGGGGATGCCCACCCGCAACATGCCCCCGGCCTGGGGCAGGGCCTCGAAGATGGTGGGCCGGTAGCCCCTCAGGGCCAGGTGGTAGGCGCAGGTCAGACCCGCCGGCCCGGAGCCGACAATGGCGATCTTCTCGGGCTGGGCCTCCACCAGGGGCGGCGTGAAGGCGCCCACCTCCGCGTGGTCGGAGGCAAAACGCTTCAGCGAACAGATGGCCACCGGCTGGTCCAGTTCGGCCCGGCGGCACTTGGCCTCGCAGGGGTGCGGACAGACCCGGCCCAGCACTCCCGGCAGCGGCAGGCGCGCCATGATGAGCTTCAGGGCCTCCTCATACTTGCCCAGCTTGACGAGCTGCACGTAGCCCTGGACGTTGATCTCCGCCGGGCAGGTGAGGGTGCACGGAGCCCGGTCCAGCTTCATGATGCCGAAGGCCGCCGGGATCGCCTGGGGATAGAGACGGTAAGCCGCCTTCCAGTCGGCCAGCCCCTGGTTGAACTTATCCGGCATAGTCACCGGGCAGACATTGGCGCATTCACCGCAGCCGGTGCATTTGGCCGGGTCCACATAACGCGGTTCTTTGCGCAGGGTGACCTTGAGGTTGCCCGGATCACCGCTCACCTCCTGGACTTCGGTGAGGGGATGGATCTCGATGTTGAGATGCCGCCCGCATTCCACCAGCTTGGGGGAGATGATGCACATGGCGCAATCGTTGGTGGGAAAAGTCTTGTCCAGCTGCGCCATGACCCCGCCGATGGCGGGCTTGGCTTCCACCAGATGTACGTAAAATCCGGAGTTGGCCAGGTCCAGGGAGGCCTGGATGCCGGCCACGCCGCCGCCGACTACCATGACGGCGCCGGTCTTGCCGCTCCCGGATGAGTCCTTCACCATTGGATCGTTCTTTTCCGGCATAATCGGTTCCTTTGAGCCTTATACCCCGAACTCCAACCCGGCCGCGGCCAGGATGGCAGGCAGCTTGTCTTCCCAGCCGATGGTGGAGATGTTTACTCCGCTAAAGCCCTTGGCCTTCAGGGCGGCGACGATTTCCGCGGCGATCTGCACGCATTCCCGCACCCGGTCCGGCGCCTTCTGAATCCGGGTGATGAACTCCTCCGGAATCTTGGGGTCCAGGTGCCGGTTGATATAGCGGGCCATGCCCACGGACTTGAGGAGCAGGACGGTGGGGATGATGGCGGCCTGCCGGCCCTTCAGATAGCCGGTAAATTTGGCCAGGGCCGCCACTTCATACACCGGCGGAGTGATGAAAAAAGACGCCCCCGCGGCGATCTTCTTATCCAACTCCCTCATCTCCGTCAACGTGTCCCCGTCGCTGGTGGGAATCTTCACAGTGGCGCCCACAAAAAAACTCGGGGCTCCCTGGAGATCCACGCCGGCCAAATCCCGGCCCGACTGCAGAGTTTGAATGGCGCCGAGCAGTTCCAGCAG
>JBIOJX010000189.1:0-5501 GCA_044451265.1 Desulfobaccales bacterium | reverse complement strand
CTTGGTCCCCATTACCTTCGCCGGACGGCTGGTGGGGGCCGTAGTTATCCTGGGCGGGGTGGTGAGTCTCTCCCTGGTCACCGCCACCGTGGCGTCGGTCTTTATCGAACGCAAGTTTCGCCGGGAGCGAGGTTTGGAACCGGTTCAAGCCAGCCAACACATTTTGGTCTTGGGGTGGAGTGAAGAAGGGGAAACCCTGCTGGACCAACTCCATAAGCGGCTCCCCCCTGACATCCCCGTGGTCCTGATCAACAAGCAGCCGCCGGAACAGATGGAGGCGCTGCTGGACCGCTATCCCACCAGGCCCCCCATCTTTCTCCGGGGGGATTATTCCCGGGAAGAGGTGCTCTTTAAGGGCAATGTCCGGCAGGCCATCAAGGCCATCATCCTGGCCGAACGGCAACCGGAAGAAACCGCCACCCAGGTGGATCAGCGCACCCTGTTCACCGCCCTCACCCTCAAGGCTCTCCATCCCAAGATCCGCATCCTGGCGGAGTTGCTCCGTTCGGAAAACCGCACTCACCTGGAGCGGGCCGGGGCCGAGGATGTGATGGTCCGCGGCCAATACGACAGCTCTCTGCTGGCCGGGGCCATCGCCTCCCCCGGGATCTATCGCGTCCTGGTCACCCTCCTGGTGGCGGAGGGCCAGAACCTCTGGTCCGTGGAGATCCCCAGCAGCTTCCATGGCCGCCCCCTGTCGGAACTGGCGGCCTATTTGCGGGACCAGCACCATAGCCTGCTCATCGCCATCTACACCGAGGCCCGGGCCCTGAGCCTGGAGGACTTGTTGGGCGAGGAGCCGTCGGCCATCAACGATTTCATCCGGCGCAAATTCGCCGAGACCAAGATGACCCATCTCCTGGGCCGCACCAAAGTCGATTATCAGGTCAATCCTCCCGGCGACACCATCCTGGGCCCCCGCCAATTTGCCGTGGTGATTGCCCCACAGCGGCCGGAGTTGTGATGAAAGTCGAAAAGGAGGCCGCCTTTTTCCGGAAAATCTTTCTCTTCCAGGACCTGGATGACCTGGAGATCGAGCAGGTTCTCGACCGCACCCACCGCCGGGATTTCTCCGCCGGCATGGTCATCCTTCGGGAAGGCAAGCCGGGAGACTCCATGTATATCATGGTGAGCGGCGAAGTGGAGATCACCAAGCAGCTCACCCTGGTGCTGGACGAAGACACCCCGAAGGAGCGGGTGATGATCCGGCTCAAGGCCGAAGACGGCGTCTATTTCGGGGAAATGAGCCTGCTGGAGAACGCCCCGCGCTCGGCCACGGTGACGGCCTCAACCGACTGCCGCCTCCTGGAACTCTTCCAACAGGATTTCCTGGAACTGATTCAGCAAAATCCCGCCATGGGGGTAAAACTCCTACTGCGCTTGGCCCAACTCCTCTCCCGCCATCTGCGCAAGACCAACCAGGACGTGGTCAAGCTCACTACGGCTTTGGCCATCTCCCTGGGGGGATGAAAACGGTTTTCTGTTTTCGGTTGTAGGGGCGGTTCTCGAACCGCCCTTTTGGGGGGGCGGGCGTCCCTGCCCGCCGCCTTTATGGCCAAGGATTAATGGTGCGTAGGACGCACCCTATGGACTCTCGAAACTCGAAACTTTTTTCCTGTGACGAAAAATGAGGAATAAATTATGCCCAAAATTCTTGACCTTGCCGGCCTGTCCTGTCCGTTGCCGGTGATCCGCACCAAAGAGGCCCTGGAAGCCGGGGAAACCGCAGAATTTATCGTGGTGGTGGACAACGAGGCGGCCCGGGATAACGTCAGCCGCTTCGCCCAGAGCCGGGGCTGCACCGTGTCCGTAGCCGCGGCGGGCAACTGCTTTCACCTCACCGTCCAGCCGCCGGCGGGCCGGCCCGGCGAAGGCTGCGTCTTTCCCGGCGCGACGGCGCCACCCCAGACTACGGTGGTGGTCTTCGCCTCGGACCGCATGGGCGAGGGCGACCCGGAACTGGGGGCCGTCCTGATGCGGGCCTTCTGCCAGACCGTGGTCCAGTTGGAGGCGCCCCGGAAACTGCTGTTCTACAACCGCGGCGTCTTCCTGACGCTCGACGATTCCCCGGTGCTCAGCGAACTGAAGGGCCTGGAGGAGATGGGGGTGGAACTGCTGGTCTGCGGCACCTGCCTGGACTTTTATAAAGTCCGCGACCGCCTGACCGCGGGCAAGATCTCTAATATGTTCAGCATTTTGGAGAGCCAGATGCAGGCGGGGCGGATTATCCGGCCTTGACGCAGTGAGCAGTAAAACCAATATTGGCCAGAATTTTCCCGCCGCTCCCTCACCCCTCCTCTCCAAAGCCGCATGAGGAGTTATCCGCATGAATGAATGTCTGTCGTCAAGTTTGACCTTGATTAATAAGTTCTTTGCTCTAGTGATCTGGCTTGGCGGGGGCTGCTTTATTCTGCTGATCAATCCTCGATTTGACCTCTTTTTTCTCTGGTTTTTCTTAATCATCGCCGCGTTTATTTATTGGTCTTGCTGCCGCCTCAAGAAGGTGGAGCGCTTCGATAACATCCTCCGAATTTCCAATTATTTCCGTGAGATTGAAGTCCCCTTAACCGAGGTCGAGTCGGTATCCGGAAATATATTTATGCGGCCTGAATTAATCTGGCTGACCTTCCGCAGGCCGACGATGTTTGGCAGTAAGATCGTCTTCATGCCCAAGTGGAGGGTCCTTAGTGGCTGGACCCGGAACCCTCTGGTGGCTCAACTTCAAGAAGAGATTGTCCAATTGAGAGGTTCAGCAGGGTAGGGGGCCTGCCGCCGTTACCCTTCGAGCCATTCCTGTCGATCGACAATATCGCTCACCACCCTCCATAAGCCTTAATCCACTCCGGCCCTTTATCCCTGAAAAACTTGCCGATCTCCTGAAAGCCTTTGGCGATCACGGCCTGGGCCGGGGCGCTTCGGGCCGCCACGTCGGCCGGGGTGTCGCTCAGGTAGAGGCGGGCCATAATCTCGGCCGGGGAATCTTCCCAGGTCTTGAGGGCGAGCAACAGGGCCCGCAGGTCCCGGCCCCGGGGGCGGTGGCGCAGGGTTTCCGGGGACGCCAGGACATCCAGCCGGTAGTCCTCGCCCTGATCCCAGCCCCGGCGGTGCAGGGCGGCCCGGCGCATCAGGCACGGGTAGCAGTAGCCGCAGGCGCCGGCCGGCTGCCGCTGCCAACGGGAGACCACCGGCCGGGAGCAGGAGACGGTACGGGCGAACAACTCCTGGAGCAGGGGCTGGTTCCGGCAATTGAGCAACATTTCTCCCTTGGTGCGGTCCTGGTAGGGATTGGCCAGGGGGTGGTGTAACCCGGCCCGCTGCCACAAGGAGGAGAGCTGCGCCAGGAAATGGGGATGGGTGGTGCGGGTGCTGTAGGCCCCGAGCCGGTTGCCGGTGAGGGGCGGGTTGAGGCTGATCCAGCCGTTTTCCGGGACCAGTACGGGGGTGTCAGGGCCGAAGGCCGCGGCGGTGGCCAGCGCCAGGGCCAGGTAGAGGAGCGAGCGGCTGCGCAGGGTGAGCTCCGGGGCCTCGGGGAATTGCAGCCGCACCCCCAGATGATACACCCTATCTGAGCCGTAGTGCGCCGTCAGGGCCGCGGCCAGGCCCTGTTGCAGGGAGGCCAGCTGGCCGAAATCGTAGTGGCTCACCAGGACCAGCCGCCGGCCTTGCTCCAGGAGGTCGATGGCGCCCACCAAAGAGTCCAGGCCGCCGGAGAACAGCACCACCGCCTGGGGCCGCCAGGCATGGGGCCAGGCGCCCTGAAGCCCCAGATCAATCGCGGCCGGGCGGGTCTTGAGGGTCCAGTCGTCGCCGGTGAGGAAGTTCAGGAGGCGGCTCAAATCAGGGGCGAGTCGGCTCCACGGGTCCGCAGCCGGCAGGTGGAGGATGATATTCCGGGTCCAGGCGTCCGGGGCCTCCCGCCGGGGCAGCAGCTTATCCGCGGCCCAGACCCCCAAGGCCGCCAGAAGAAAGGCTTGAGCCGCCTCACCGGGGAGTTGCGGCGCAGCCAGCAGCTGCGCCAGGTCGTGGTGCAGGGGGTAGCCGGACCGGCCCGGCTCATCCAGGTGAATCTCCGCGGTCATCCCCGGAGGTGGCCGGCGTTTTTCACCGGGAGCGCTCAAAAAAAGCTGGGCCATTGCATACAGTTTCGAGTTTTTAGTTTTTAATTAATAGATGGCAGATTCTACCGCGTTTTGGGGCGGGGTCAAGACCGAGTTGCAGGGATCTAGTTGACAGAATAGAAAATGGACGCGCAGTTTCAGGTCAAAAGCCTGCCTCGGCCAACCGGCTGATGGTGTTCACCGCTTCCTCGATGGTGGGTTTCAGGATGGTCAGCCGCTGGTCGCCGCGCCTGAGGTTCACCAGATAGATTGCGTGGCCCGTGGTCGTATCCAGGCACTTCCCGTAACCGTAACCCCATCCCTGCTGGCGCAATGATTCCAGGGTCATCTCCCAATTTAGCACGGTTGGCCTCCCCAGGCGGGATTGCAGATTGTGTGCCTTTGATTAGCTTTTGGTTAAACTATCGCATCCTGATTAGCCGATCAAAGCGAGTGGGGGGAAACGCAGGTTAGGAGATGATCCAAGCAGGCCGCAAAGTAAGAGGTGGAGCCTTCCGGAGATTCCCGGAATTCCTGGCGGCAGGGCTAACCTGCGGGATTAAGAAGAAATTTCGAGTGAGCACCACTTTGGCGAGAAGATTTCCAAGCTCGCGCATCCTCGTTTTCCTGAGGTTTTTCATATGTTAGAAATTGGTTAGCCTGCATAATTGTCTATCCCAGCGAAATCATAGCTTAATTATTTGCAAAGATATTTTGGGGAAGAACCGGCTAAATTCAAGATCAGCTCGGTCATCAGACTGCTGACCCAGATCCAGCCCGGCAGGCCCAGCCACTCCTCCGGTGTCAGGGGCGCGGGCGGCAAATTTGGGAGTATGGCCGCCCGGTCAATCCAGGCGGCCAGGCCGGTTAATCCTTGCCGCAGGGAGGAAATTCCCGGGGCGGCGGCCTCCAGGGATTCCCCCAGGTCCAGGGCCAGCCGCAGCCCAAAGGCCTCAACCAAAAAACTCCGCACCAGGCGGGCCGGCTCCTCCCCCTGACTGGAAGCCCTGGGCAGCTTTGGCAAAATCCCCATCAGGGCCGTATGGGCCACGGCCTGCTCCAGCCCGCCGCCGGGGGCCTCCAGGGCGGCGCTCAGGGCTGGGATAGGGACCTCGGAGCCAGCCCCCAAAGCTTGCCAACCCCAGTCCTCCAGAGCCGCCAGCCAACCCCGGGAGTCGGCCTGGCAGCAAAAGGCCCCCAGGTTTTGGGCCGTCCGGCGGGTCTGGCGAAAGGCGGCCAGCGCCCCGGCCGGACCCGGCCCGCCTCCTGCTGCCAGGGCCGCGACATAGCCGGCCACCACCTCCCGGGCTGCAACCGTCCCGCTGTTTTCCGGGGAAAGATAGCGGGTGGCCGCGGCCTTGGCCAGGCGCCAGAGGCGCGTGGTCGGCGCCCGCCGGGCAGAAG
>JBIOJX010000188.1:0-5514 GCA_044451265.1 Desulfobaccales bacterium | reverse complement strand
TAATAATATAACAAGCCTCGTAGATTTTATTTGTCTCCTATACCATGAAGCTCGCAATGTTCGTCATCCCATAAAAGCTGGAAAGCTTTCGAATGAATCGAAATATTCCAAACTGCTGACATTGTCTAAAAATAGAGATGAAGCTTGGCAACAAATGGGTAGGTTGAGGGATAGGGCAGCTAATTTTTCTCAAATATCAGAGGTTAAAAGTGTTTTTCAAAATGAGTATGAGATAATTCTTGAAGAACTTTTAATTCTTTATCGTGAACCATGCTGGAAAGGTTCATTATATGGCGGCAACAAATGGGCCCCAATATGTTCCAAGATTATTGACTTGTTAGGTGCATTAGAATCTGGAGACAAAGTAAAAAGCTCACAACTATTTGAAGCAATCCCAAAAATGGAACATAATACGGGAACGGTTGAACAAAAATTAAAAAAGCTCAAGGGATTGTCTTTATGACCCAGTGGGAACCAGCTTATCTGGAAACCCACCGCCGGGGGCTGTTAGACCAAAAAATTGCTGCGGCTTACGAGATCCTGAGCCAGTGCACCCTCTGTCCCCGCAACTGCCTGGTGGACCGGCACCACGGCGAGCGGGGCCTGTGCCGCACCGGCGATCTGCCGGTCACCTCCTCCTTCGGCCCCCATTTTGGCGAAGAAGACCCCCTGGTGGGCCGGCACGGTTCCGGCACCATCTTTTTCACCCACTGCAACCTCTACTGCCTCTTCTGCCAGAACTACGAAATCAGCCACGGCGGCGCCGGCGAGGAAATCTCCCTGGCCGACCTGGCCGCCATGATGCTCAATTTGCAGCAGCAGGGCTGCCACAATATCAATTTCGTCACCCCCAGCCACCAGGTCTACCAGATCCTGGCGGCCCTGCCCCTGGCCATCGACCGCGGCCTCAAGGTCCCCCTGGTCTATAATACCGGCGGCTATGATGCCCTGGAGACCCTGCGTCTGCTGGACGGGGTGATCGACATCTATATGCCGGACTTCAAGTTTTGGGACCCCAAGGTGGCCGCCGACCTCTGCCAGGCGGAGGACTATCCCGAGATCGCCCGCCAGGCCCTCCAAGAGATGCACCGCCAGGTGGGCGACCTGGCGTTGGATGCAGACGGCGTGGCCCGCCGCGGCCTGTTGGTGCGGCATCTGGTCCTCCCCGACGGCCTGGCCGGCACCAAAGAGATCATGGAGTTTCTTTCCCGGAAGATTTCTCCCCAAACTTATGTTAATGTTATGGGTCAATACCGCCCCTGCGGCCGGGCCTCTGAGCACCCGGCGCTGCGGAAATTTCTCACCGGCCTGGAACACGCCGAGGCCCAGCGACTGGCCCGGGAAGCCGGTCTGACGCGGCTGGACCACCGGGAGAGGTTGTTTCGGTGGCTGGAATAAGAGATGGAGAGCAGGCGCCCTCGCCTGCCGTTACAGCCGAGGGCGGCTGTTCTCCAGGTAAACCAAAATCATATGGAATCCGACATTTACGCCATTGGCGACATTCACGGCAACCTGGATCTCCTGGAGCGGCTGCTGGATCAGCTCCAGCCGGACCTGACCCGGGATCGGCTGATCTTCATGGGCGACTACATCGACCGGGGGCCACGATCCCAGGGGGTGGTGGATTACGTCTTGCGCCTGAGGAATCAAGCGCCCCCGGAGCGGGTCATCTGCCTCAAGGGCAACCACGAGGCCATGTTCCTCAATTTCATGCAAGGCCGGGATATCGAGCTTTTTCTCTATAATGGCGGCCTGAGCACCTTAAGGGATTACTGGGGCGAGGCTTGGGAAGACCAGGAGGTGTTGGTTTTGCCCCCGGACCACCGCCGCTTTTTGGAGGAGCTGCGGCTCTATTATGAGACCGAGGCTTATATCTTCGTCCATGGCGGCCTCAAACCCGGGGTCCCGCTGGCGGAACAGGGCGAGGAAGATCTGTTGTGGATCCGGGGGGATTTCATCGCTTCCAGGGAGGATTTCGGCAAGCGGGTGATCTTCGGCCACACCCCTTTCCGGCAGCCCCTGATAATGCCCAACAAGATCGGCATCGACACCGGCGCGGCCTACGGCAACCGGCTCACCTGCCTACACCTGCCCCAAGAAAAATTCATCTCCGTGGGCCACGAAACCCGCGACGATCTCTGAGGCAAGCCCTTTCAGCCTAAATTTAGCTGCTGAAGCCCTGGTCGCCCGGCTTCCCACCGAATACCGCTTGGATTCGCAGGGGTATTTCTGGAGCCGCATTTAGCCTGCGTCCGCCCAGGCGAGGCGCTGTTGGCCTGCACCCCGGCCTGACGGGAGCCGGTCAGGTTTGCCGGCTTTAGCCGCCCACCGGAAACTTGACAGGCATCCCTAGGTAATGTAATTTAATTCAGATATTAAGGCTCAGGTCCAGGCTACCCCAAACCTTCGCCTCCATTGCGGAACCAGCAGTCAGCGCCCAAGTGGTAACCCCGGCGGGGTCGTCTCCGGCCCCGGCCTCAAGGAGATAATTAATGCTGCGTGCCATCCGTCTGAAGTTCTTATTCCTCTTTATCCTCACCATCATTGCCATCATCTTTGTGCTGCCTTCCCTGACTGGCACCCTGCCGTCCTGGTGGGAGAAGCACATCAGTCGTGGACTGAATCTCGGGTTGGATCTGAAAGGGGGCATGCACCTGATCCTGCAGGTGGATATGGACCAGGCCGTCGGCAACGCCTTGAACCGCACTGCCACGGAACTGAAGGAAACGGCCGAAAAACGGGGCCTGAACCTGAAGGTGGGAGACGTCGCCAAGCAAGCCCTGCCCGTGACCCTGGTCAACAAAGACGAGCAGGCCGCCTTCCAGCGGCTGCTGAAGGATGAGTACCCGCACCTGGAGGTCACCGGGCCCGTGAGCCAGGCCGGCGGCTTGGGCTTTGAGATCGCCCTCAAGCCGGATGAAATCAAGCAGCTCCAGGAGCGCACCATTTCCCAGAGCCTGGAGGTGTTGCGCAACCGCATCGACCAGTTCGGGGTGACCGAGCCGGTGCTGGTGCGCCAGGGCGCTGAAAACATCGTGGTGCAACTGCCCGGCATCCAGGACCCGCAGCGGGCCCTGGACCTCATCGGCCAGACGGCCCAACTGGAGTTCAAGCTGGTGGACGACCAGACCAGCCTCAATCTGCCGGAGCTGATCGAACAGGCCCTCAAGGCCGGCAAGCTGCAGGTCGGCTATACCCGGGAGCAGCTCAACCAGGCCCTGGCCGACAAGATCCCGGCCGAGGACGAGATCTACATCGAAAAGAGCGTCAACCGGGAAACCGGGCGGATGGAGAGCAAGCCCCTGTTGTTGAAAAAGAAGGTGCTGCTCACCGGCGACGCCATCAAAAACGCCTCGGTGCGCATCGGCGACTATAACGAGCCTTACGTTTCGGTGGACTTCGACCGCCGGGGGGCCGACGAGTTCGGCAAGATCACCGGCGAGAACGTCAAACGCCGCCTGGCCATCATCCTGGACGGCGTGGTGCGCTCGGCGCCGGTAATCCAGGAGCGCATCGGCGGCGGCAAGGCCCAAATCACCGGGTCCTATACCTCCCAGGAGGCCGCCGACCTGGCCATCGTCCTGAGGGCCGGGGCCCTGCCGGCCACCGTCAAGATCGTCCAGAACATCACCGTGGGGCCGACCCTGGGCGCCGACTCCATCAAAAAGGGCCTCACCGCCGGCCTCTTCGGCACCCTGCTGGTGGTGGCCTTCATGATCTTCTACTACCGCTTCTCGGGACTGGTGGCCGACTACGCCGTGGTGATCAATATCATCTTTCTCCTGGGAATGCTGTCGCTGTTCGGCGCTACCCTCACCCTGCCGGGCATCGCCGGCATCATCCTGTCGGTGGGCATGGCGGTGGACTCCAACGTGCTGATTTATGAACGAATGCGGGAGGAGTTCCATGCCGGCAAGCCCCTGAAGGCCGGCATCGACGGCGGCTATGACAAGGCCTTCTGGACCATCATCGACTCCCACGTCACCACCCTGATCACCGCGGTGGTCCTGTTTCTCTTCGGCACCGGCCCCATCAAGGGCTTCGCCGTCACCCTGAGCCTGGGCGTCGTCCTCAACCTCTTCACCGCCCTGTTCGGCACCCGGGTGGTCTACGACTGGCTGCTGGTCAAGCGCTATATCAAGCACCTCAGTTTTTACGAGCTTTTTGGCAAAAGCAGCATAGATTTCATCGGCTGGCGCCGTTATGCCTTTGCCATTTCCGGAGTGCTTTGCATCCTGGGGCTCATCGGTTTCGTGCAGCTCAGCCGGGGCTACGGCAACCTCGGAGTGGAGTTCAGCGGCGGTACCCTGGTGCAGATGAGCGCCGCCCAGCCCTTCACCATCAACGAGGTGCGCACCGCCTTGGATAAGGAGGGCTGGGGCCACGCCGAGATCCAGCCGGTCGAAGGCGGCAAGGAACTCATCATTAAGCTGAAGAAGTCCGAAGAGTCCGTGGGCCAGGTTTCCACCCACCTGGTCGGCATCCTGAATAAGGCCCTGAGCGGCAATAAATTTGAGGCCATCGGCAAATCCGAGATCGGCGCCTCCATCAGTGCGGACCTGCGCAGCAAGGCCATCGTCGCCATCGTCCTCTCCATGCTGTGCATCGTCCTCTATATCGCCTGGCGCTTTGAGTTCATCTTCGGCATCGGCGCCCTCATCGCCACCTTCCACGACGTCCTGGCGGTTCTGGGCATCTTCTGGCTGCTCGATAAAGAGATCACCCTGCTGGTGGTCACCGCCCTACTCACCCTGGCGGGCTATTCCCTGACCGACACGGTGGTGGTCTTCGACCGCATCCGGGAGAACCTGGCCCGGAAACGCGGCAAGCTGGGCGAAATCATCAACCTGAGCGTCAACGAGGTGCTCTCCCGGACCATCGTCACCAGCAGCACCGTCTTCATGGTAGTCCTGGCCCTCTTCTTCTTCGGCGGCGTGGTCCTCCGGGACTTCGCCCTGGCCATGATCCTGGGCGTCCTGGTGGGCACTTACTCCTCGGTCTTCGTGGCCAGCCCCGTGGTCTACGCCTGGCGCAAAGAGGCGAAGCGGGTGGCGGTGAAGCGGGAAAAAGTCGTCGAACTGGCGGCCCAGAAACAGAAACGCGAAGAGAAAAAGGCCGCCAAACCCGCCGCGATCAAGAAAAAAGGCGGGAAGAAGTAGGGTAGGGGTTAGGGATCAGGGATTAGAATTGGAAAGCAGGCGCCCTCGCCTGCAAAAATGCACCGCCGGGGGCGGCGGTGCTACCTAAGATTGGTAGCACAGGCTTTCCAGTCTGTGTGGGCAGCTAAATTTCCTGGTGGGGCGGCCGTCCCTGGCTGCCCGGATAAAGGCGGGCACGGAGGCCCGCCCCACCTAAATCTGCACTCCAATTGCGTCAGAAGTTGGCAATAATTATGCAGATCCCAGGTATCACCGAAAACCGAATTTTTTTACCAGAAACCGAAAGCCCCAAGCCCAAGGCCCTGGTGCTCTATGGCTACGGCCTCAACTGCGACTACGAGACCGCCTTCGCCCT
>JBIOJX010000187.1:0-5579 GCA_044451265.1 Desulfobaccales bacterium | reverse complement strand
GGCTAGAAAGCCTGTGCTACCAATATGTTAAACCACGCCCTGCTGCCGGAGTCCATCGACCTGCTCCGGCGTATATCCCAGCTCCCGGAGAATGGCCGCGGTGTGTTCGCCGAGTTCCGGAGCGTGGCTGCGCAGGGTCCCCGGCGTTCGGGAAAACTTCGGGGCCACGCCTAATTGCCGGTAGGCCCCCCAGCTTTCGTGCAGCAGGTCCACCACCAACTGCCGGGCCTGGATATGGGGGTCGCGCGAGGCTTCCTCCAGGTTCAACACCGGCTCAACGCAGCAGTCGTGGCCTTCGAAGTGCGCCACCCATTCCGCCTGGGAGCGTTGTTTAAAGAGCGCCGCCACCGCCTCTTTCAAGGGTTCCTGATGGGGGCCGGGCTCGATGTAGCTGGCCTGGTCCCATTCCGGGTGCGCCACGGCGGTACAGAAGGCTTTCCAGAATTGCGGCTCCAGGGCGCCCAGGGACATATAGCGGCCGTCCCTGGTCTCATAAAGGTTGTAACAAGCAAAGCCATGATTGAGGACGTCATCGGTCGGCCGGGGGATCTCCCCATCGGCCAGGTACTTGCCCCAACGCAGACAGTTCCACAGGAAAGAGCCGTCCAGCATGGCGATATCGAGATACTGCCCTGCGCCCTGACGCTCCCGCGCCAGCAGCGCCAAGGCGATGCTAAAAGCGGCCAGCAGGGCGCCGCCCCCCAGGTCGGCGATTTGCACTCCCGGCACGGTGGGCCGGCCGTCCCGGCCGCTATAGGACAACACCCCACTCAGGGCCAGGTAGTTGATATCGTGGCCGGCCCTCTGGAACCGGGGGCCGTGGTCCCCATAGCCGGAGAGGGAGCCATAAATCAGTCGGGGGTTGAGGGCGCGCAGACTCTCATAATCCAGGCCCAAGCGGGCCATCACCCCCGGCCGGAAGCCTTCCAGGACCACATCGGCCTGGTCAGCCAACTGTCGGAAGATCTCCTGGCCCGCCGGGGACTTGAGATTGAGGGTCAAGGAGCGCTTGTTGCGGTTCAAGACCACGTGGAAGCCGCTGTTCTTGCCGATGCGGGGCTGCCACTCCCGGATGTAGTCGCCCCGGTGAGGTTCTTCCACCTTGATGACGTCGGCCCCAAAATCCGCCAGCAGCATGGTACAGAAAGGCCCGGGCAGGAGTCGCGACAGATCCAGGATGCGCACCCCTGCCAGGGCCGCGGCCATTTGGTTCGTAAGATTCATTAACGCTTCTTACCGTGAAAGTCCTCGGCAAGGGCGGCTCGAGAGCCGCCCCTACAAAAGCCTCTTAATGTTCATGGACATAGAAGGGCCATTTGTGGAAGAACCACTCGTTCCAGAGGAGCGGAATAATCCACCAGAAATTCCAGATAAGGGACTCTCCGGTGATTACCCGTTCGGCGATGCCATGTTCCATATGGTGGTTGCCCAGGCCCCAGTAACCGAAGTTGAGGTAGTAGAAGAAGATGTAGTTCAGCACCATCAGGACGCCGACGCCGATGGTCCGGAACCAGAAGCCCCCCCAGGAATCTACGTCCTTGGCGGGCGACATGTCATCGAAATAGTGGTGCCAGATGAGGAAGGGGATCAGGGTAAACCCGGCGATTTCGGCGGCGTGATACCACAGAAAACGCGTCGCGTTGCCCTTGTCGGCCGGAGGCAGGTGTTTGGCCACCTCTTCCATGTTCAACCAGGAGCCGGCGATATTCACACAGATCAAGGCCAGGATATAGCCGAGGGCGAAGGTCAGGATCAGGGAGATGAAGCCTTTCCAGGGCTGGGGCAGTTTGATCACCGACCAGGGCTTCATGCGCCAGACGTTGGGGGTCATGAAGAGCACGATAATGGCCCATTCCCACCAGCCGAAGACCCAGTGCACGTGCATGATGCCGGCGATGCCGCCCCACCAGGGGATCCCCAGGGCGTAAGATTTGCCGAAGACCACCCCGTAGATCAGGCCCCAGAAGGGCACGATCAGGATGGTGTAATAGAACATGGTCAGCATGCTGCACCAGCCTATCTCGGCCAGGCCGGCCTCGGGTTGTTTCAGGTCGCTGGGCCGGATGGGCCATTTGCCGAACAGGATGGTGGTGTAAGGATAGCTGAAGAAGCCGATCAAGACGAAGCAGACCACCGCCCTTTCGCCGAAATGGGCCGCGGGGTTGATCAGGGTCTCGAGCTTCAGGGTGCCGGCGACGCCTTCGGGCATCACGGTCTTGCCCGCCGCGGCCAACCATTCCAGGTTCGATTCGCTGAGGAAGTTAAAGCCTATCCCCAGGATGCGGTAAAAAACCACATGGATGACAAACCAGACCAGGACCAGGTTAAAGATGGTTTCGACGATGCCTCTGGCCGGCTGGGATAATTTATGAAAAGGCCAGTCCCCCAAAAACATATGCTGCCAGAGGCCCACCAAAATCATCATTGCCAAATAGAGCACGAAGGGGTAGGGGAACGTAGCAACCGGCCCCCGGGGATCACTAAAAATGTACCAGATAAACCAGGCGATGAAGAAAAAGGCAAAAAATGAGACAATACCCGTCATGGGCTGCCCCCACCGCGGCCGCAGTGCTCCTGGACTTGCCATACTATCCTCCCTTTGGATGGCTCTCATGCAGAGACAAGTTCGATGCTAGGCCTAAATGCTGTCCATGTGCTCTTCTTTGTATTTCTCCACGGCTGCTTCGTCCACCAGCTTCCTCAGAAATCCGAGGCAGGGTTCGTCACAGACGATTTTCGGCCAGATGGCCGGCAGCAACTCCCTCACCACGCGCAATTTCTCCTGGTCATCCAGGCTCATGACCGCCGCTTTAATCTCATCGAATGTCATGGTGCTCCCTCCCTTCTATATTATGCTTAGCTGCTTTAAACCTGGTGGAAGTGTTTCCGGCCCGTCCAGGGCCGCCGGGCAGTCACTAAGTCTTCCTTGACGGCTAAATAACGCCCTTGGCCTTCAGCGGCTCCAGCTGTTTCGGTCCCAGCCCGAGTTTGAGGCTGTAAATATAAGCGTTGTCCCCGCCCACCGGACGGCAGAGCCATTTGAGGCGGGGCGGCGTTTCCGTCATCTTCCAGGCCTGGTTGGCCACGGTCAATTCGCCGTAATAAGGGTCAGTGAACTTTTCAAGGGAACGCCGCACCCACCAGTTTTCGGTCTTCATGGTTTCCATGGGCGGCGTCACCCGGCCCGGCACCACGATACCTTCGGCGATATTCTTGTTGTAGTCCATGACCGCGTCGTAAATTTCGTCATAAGTGCGGGCCGTGGTCCACTTTTCGATCTCTTTGTACATGACCTTCATGTTTTCCACGTTCAGCCGGTCGAATATGGTGGGAAATTGCTCCCTCAAATCCGGGCGCTTTAAGATGGTGGTCAGGGCCTTCCAGTTGATGTCCGAGAAGCCCGACAGGAAGGCGTAGCCGTCCTTGCATTTGAAATAGGTGTAAGGAAAGACGCCGACGTCGTAGTTGCCGACCCGGGGAATATCCTCCTTATACTCCTGGAAATAGGTGAGGCTGTAATTGATCAGGCGGCCCATGGCCTCCGGCGGGGCCACATCGATGAACTGACCTTTGCCGGAAGCCGCCCGAAAGTGGACAGCCGCCAGTATCGCCAGGCCGGCAAAGGCGCCGCCGGCGTACCAGGACATCCAGTTGCCCTGTTTGGTGGGCACTTCCGAGGGCTTTGGATGGGCGGGATCCTCGGGCAGTTCGCCGGTGACCGCGGTCACCCCGGAAAAGGCCTGACAGACCACGTCTACATCGGCTTTGCCGCAAGTGGCTTTCGACCCGAACTGACCGTAAGCGTAAATGGCGGCATAGATGAGCTTCGGGTTTTCAACGCTGAGTTGCCGGTAGCCGATGCCCCAACTGTCCATGACGCCGGGCAGGAAGGTTTCAATGATCACGTCGGCCCGTTTGGCCAGCTTCTTGAAGATTTCCTGTCCTTCCTGGCTTTGCAGGTTCAAGGTAATGTGAAATTTGTTGCGGCCTTCGTTGAGATAGCCCAGGCCGGTGCCTTTATGCATTATGCCAAAAGGCGAGAAGGTCCGTTCGGGATTGCCTTCCGGGGCTTCAATGCGGATGACCTTGGCGCCGAGTTCGCCCAGGATGGAGCTGGCAAAGCAGCCGGCGATGCTGCCGTAGCTGCTGCAATCCAGCACGGTGAGGTGGTCCAGGGCCTCGGGTTTACTGGCAGCATGAACCGGATCGTCCTTTTCCCTGATCCAATCCGGCCAGCTCTTTTTATCGTCTTCATGGTGCGGCATGATCTATCTCCTCCTGAAATCGTGTGGAAGCGTCTGAGAATAGCAGCAACGTCTCAACCCAGGATGACGCCCTTCTTGCCGTCCCAATCCTCGGGAGGTTTGCGGCCGGGGGCATCGGCCCATTTGCCGATGACATTGCGCTCTTTCAGCCCCTTGATCTGCTCTGCCGTCATTCCCAGAAAACGTCTGAAGACGAATTCATTATCGAAGCCCACGGCTTTGCCGGCCCATTTGATGCGGCCCGGGGTCTCGGAAAGTTTCGGGGCGATGCCCTCTTCCACCGTCGGCCCGAAGATGGCGTCATTGACCGTGTAGGTGAAGTTCCGTTGGATCAGGTGGTCATCGTCGATCTTATCGCTGGCCTTGGAGACCTTATGGGCCCCGAAGCCGTGCTTGCAGGCCAGGTGATTGAGTTCTTCGTAAGTCTTGCCAGCCGCCCATTTCCGGATGGTGTCCAACAACTCGACGGCGTTTTCTTCCTTCAGCCGGGCGGGGTGCGTGGCATAGCGCTCGTTCTTAGCCAATTCAGGTTTGCCCATGGCCTGGCAGAGCCCCTGGAACTGCCCGTCGGTGGCGGCGCCGATGGCCACGATCTCGTCCTTGGCCTGGAAGATATCGGCCGGGCAGATGGAGACATCCCGGTTACCGTAGCGCTCCCGCTCTTTGCCGGTGAGATGTTGATAGAGCCAGGTCCAATCCAAAACCCGGATGAGGTTCTCCGCCTGAGAAAACTCGATGTACTGGCCTTTGCCGGTGCGGTCCCGGTGGGCCAGAGCCCCCAGGACGCCCACGGCGCCCATGAGACCGCCGAAATAGTCCGCCAGCCAGATGCCGGCCTTCAGGGGCAGTTTGTCCGGGAAGCCGGTGATCCAGGCCATGCCCGATTCCGATTGGGCAATGGCGTCGTAAGACGGCCTTTCCACGTAAGGACCCCACTGGCCGAAACCATTCAGGGCGATATAGATGATCTTCGGGTTGATCTCGGAGAGTTGGCGGTAGCCGATGCCCCATTTATCCATGGTGCCGGCCCGGAGGTTCTCCACCACGATGTCGGAGCGTTTGACCAGTTCCCGGAACAGGTCTTTGCCTTCGTCCACCCGCACGTCGATGCTGATGTGGTACTTGTTGCGGGCCTCCTTCAGATAGCCGAAGGCGCTGCCTTTGTAAAACTTGGCAAAGGGGGTCAGGGACCGCATGGTATCCCCGGCGCCCGGGAGTTCGACCTTGAAGACCGTCGCCCCCAGTTCCGACAGGTAGGCCGGCAGAGATGGCCCCAGTATCAAGGTGCAGAGTTCCACGATCTTGATGTCTGCC
>JBIOJX010000186.1:0-5598 GCA_044451265.1 Desulfobaccales bacterium | reverse complement strand
GCTTCTGGGCGTACTTCACCATATTGACGATGCCCGGGTGGCTGCAGCCGCCGATGACCACCAGGCCCCGGCCCTCAACATTAGCCACCAGGGCCTGCTCGTCGCTGAAGGTGTCCGGTTCCTCTTTGTCCTCGATTTTGCGTTTAAAGACGGGCAGCGGCTTCTCGTAGCCGGTGCTGAGCTCCACGGTGCCGGTGAGCATGACCTGGTCCAGGATGACCATGGGGCCGCGGTTTTCTTTGAGTTCGCCGCCCGCCTGGGTTAGTTGCTGCGCCGACAGCACCCAGGGTCCGATACGCCCCCGCGGCGTCATGAACAGCTTGGGAAAGAAGGTATCTTCATGCAGATAGAGGGGCAAGGGCCCGAGCCGCTTGGCCAGAAAGCCCAAAAGGCCGCCGTAATGGTCCGGGTGGCCGTGGCTCACCACCACCGCGTCGATCTCCTCGGGGGTATGGCCCAGGGCTTCCAGGTTGTTGAACAGCGGCAGCGGGTCGTTGGCCGCGTCCATCAGGATGCGGGTGAGGCGACCCTGATGGTTCAGGGTGATGAGAAAGGCCAGACCGTGGGCCGCCACCAGCGGTTTGGGCAGGCGGCCGGGGGTCACTCGTTCGACGATGCCGGGGCGGGACGGTTCGAAGACGTCAAAGAAGTTGTCGACCAGGATTTCCACAGTAACGGCTTGCAGGGCGGGTATCTGCATGGTCCCTCCGGGGAGTTTCGAGACGTAGGGGCGAATCTTGTCTTCGCCCTTGGAGAAACGGAAATTTTGCCCTTAAAAGACCTGACCGGCGGGACGCCGGCGCCAACAAAAACTAAAAACTCGAAACTCGCCACAGATTCTGATAAGATTTGCTAAAAGTAGCGCCCTGCCGGACGCCTGTCAAGCAATTTAGGCAAGACCTGAAGGAGAGCCTGATGCCGACTTACGAATACAAGTGCAAAGCCCACGGTCATATCTTTGAGGTGGAGCAGAAGATGAGCGACGAACCCCTGACCAAGTGCCAGATTTGCGACTCCGAAGTGGAGCGGCTCATCGGCATGCCCACCATTTTTTGCAAGGATTCGGACAGCAGCCGTTATAAAAAGGACTTCCGCTCCGACCCCCACAAATGGGAATCAGTCTGCGAATCGGCCTTCGGCGCCACTCAAAAGGACAAGGAAGAGATCAAGAAAAACTGGAACAAAAAAGAGAGTAAGTGGGTTTGAGGCTCGATGGACTTTGAAAAATGTAGCCGCAGGCTTTAGCCTGCGCTTTTAACGGTCGTAATAATTATCGGCCAGCCTTAAAGAAGTCGGCACGGCTGAATGGGCGCAATCTTTACGCCCATCCGTGATGCCGGTCAATCTCCCGCCTCAGCGGTTCATAGCCGCCAGGAAGTCGGCGTTCGTTTTGGTCGCCCGCAGTTTCTCCAGCAAAAATTCCATACTGTCCACCGGGCTGAGCGGCGACAGCAGCTTGCGCAGGATCCAGATGCGGTTCAGGTCCTCCGGCGCCAGCAGCAGTTCTTCCTTCCGGGTGCCGGAGCGGTTGATGTCGATGGACGGGAAGATGCGCTTTTCGGTGAGCTTCCGGTCCAGGTGAATCTCCATATTGCCGGTGCCTTTGAACTCCTCAAAGATCACCTCATCCATGCGGCTGCCGGTCTCGATCAGGGCGGTGGCGATGATGGTCAGGCTGCCCCCCTCCTCGATGTTGCGGGCGGCGCCGAAAAAGCGTTTGGGCCGTTGCAGGGCGTTGGCGTCCAGGCCGCCGGAGAGGATCTTGCCGCTGGCGGGCACCACGGTATTGTAAGCCCGGGCCAGCCGCGTGATGGAATCCAGCAGGATAACCACCTCCCGCTTGTGCTCCACCAAACGTTTGGCCTTCTCCAGGACCATTTCGGCCACCTGGATGTGGCGTTGCGGCGGTTCGTCGAAGGTGGAGCTGACCACCTCGGCCTTGACGCTGCGGGCCATGTCCGTCACTTCCTCAGGCCGCTCGTCGATAAGCAGCACGATGAGGACCACCTCCGGGTGGTTGGTGGCAATGCTGTTGGCCAGGTTCTGGAGGAGCATGGTCTTGCCGGTGCGGGGCGCGGCCACGATGAGGCCGCGCTGGCCCATGCCCACCGGGGTCATCAGGTCCATCACCCGGGCCGAAAAATTCTCGGAGTCGGTTTCCAGCTTCAGGCGCTGATCCGGATAAAGGGGCGTCAGGTTGTCGAACAGGATCTTGTCCCGGGCCACCGCCGGGTCTTCGAAATTGACCGTCTCCACTTTGAGCAGGGCGAAGTAGCGCTCGCCCTCCTTGGGAGGCCGGATCTGGCCGTAGATGGTATCGCCTGTGCGCAGGTTGAAGCGCCGGATTTGCGAGGGTGACACGTAGATATCGTCGGGCCCGGGCAGATAGTTATAGTCCTGGGCCCGGAGGAACCCGAAGCCGTCCGGCAGGATCTCCAGGACGCCGCCGCCGGAGATCATGCCGTTCTTCTCCACCTGGGCCTGGAGGATGGCGAAGATGAGCTCCTGCTTGCGCAGGCCCGCGGCGCCTTCCACGTTCAGGTCCCGGGCCAGGGCGGCCAGGTCGTTGATCTTCTTGTGCTTCAAATCGGATAAATTCATATTGCCTCTTTTTTGCTCTTCCTGGTAAATTTCACACCAGTTACGGTAGTTGTTGATTAGGGGTACTCGCCGCGGGCACTGCGATTTTAAGACCGGGCCATTAATGGCCCACTCAGACCGGTAGCCTCAATGGAGAGAAGGCGGACAAGTTTTAACATCAAGCCAAGGGGGTTATACGGGGTTCCTTAGTTTTAATATATCGGGCCGACCACGGGATTACTTAAGATTACGCAAGGTAGGTTAATAAGAGGCTAAACTCTTTAAGCCCGCCTGTCAAGATGATTTGCCGATTTTTTGCAATGCGGCCCAGATTTTCCGGACCCGCTTCCGGGTCTCAGCCAGTGAGCCCCGGTTATCCACCACGTCATCGGCCCGGCCCGCCTTATCACCCAGGGGCCACTGGGCCGAAAGTATTCCGGCGATCTCTTCGGCCCCGCGGCCGTCCCGCTCTCTCAGCCGCCGGATCTGGTCCTCCGGGTCCACATAGACCACGATGACCCGGTCGTAGGCGGCTTCCAACCCAGCCTCGAAGAGCAGCGGCACTTCCACCATCACCAGGTCGGCGCCCTGCTGCTCCAGTTCCTTAAAGCGCCTTTGCAACTCGACAGCCACCCGGGGATGGACGATGTCATTGAGGCGCTGGCGGGCCTCGGGATCGGTAAAGACCAGTTGGGCCACCTTGGCCCGGTTTAAGGCGCCGTCCGGGTCGAAATACTCCTCCCCAAAGAGGCGGCGCAGCTCCTCATAGGCGGGCGTGCCCACGGCCACGGCCTCCCTGGCCGCGGCGTCGGCGTCCAACACGGGCGCCCCCAACTCCCCAAACATCCGGGCCACGGTGCTCTTCCCCGACCCGGCCCCCCCGGTAATGGCGATTTTTAGCAAAACGTTAACCTGACGAAAATGTATAGGGTGGGCATTACCCACCTTATTAAGTTAGGTTTCCTTTTGAATCACAAAATGCAACTGTCCCGTTATCGGATCAGGGAGATTCGCTGGCCTGATTGTGTAATCGCAGTTGAAAGATGAGGCGGACTCATAAGAATCGAAGATTATAAACATTTCAGGTAGGATGACGTAATCCCCGTGCTTAATCCTGGGAAAGTGATCAGTGACCGTGTAGCTATTTGTCTTTTTTATCGTGAAGCCAGATGGCAAATCAAAATGAGGGAAAGTAGGCAATCGGAAACCGTGATCTGGCATCTGAAATATTTGAGTCATGCTATCAGCTAATATTTTATTTTGAGTTCTGGGTTCTGTAGGTGGAGTCGGTTCCTTTGGTAATTTAGGAAAAATATCTTGTTCAAGTAACTCGAAACCGTCTGGAAAATGGAGCTCAACATCAATGTCTTCTGCTGGTGCAGTCCCATTATTATGAATTTCTATTTTAAATTGAATTACACGATATGCAATGGCGCCTATTTGAAATGTATTTCGCATATACCGTTCATAGTCGGCCAGAAAGGCATCGATATCCTTGTTGTAGCGCTCGTATTCGTACGCCGGAATAAGATCGATAGAATTGTGTAGACCAACAAGTTTCGTTAATTCGTAGAGATCAGTTGTGGTTTTTCCTTTCTTTGTAGATTTTGGCTCTGGAGGAAATTGCTTCGGGAATTTTTCCTTTAAATCCTCGATTGTCCGCTTGATGTCCTGTTCCTTAAGTTCAGGTGGTAGTGATAGAACAAATTTTGCATAAGTCTCTTTTTCTACCGACCCCGAGAAACAAACGTGAAGCTGAGGTGAAGTATTTTGGACTCTTAGGAGAGCTCTTTTAAGTTCAAGGTTTTCCTTTTGAATAGGATCTGGCTCTGCTGGGATCTTGTATTCTTCGGGAAATTGATAGACCTTGATACCGATGTGCTCTGCAATAAGTTTCAAGCCAGAGTCCTGGGTTATGAGAAGTGGATTTTCCTCTGGGTAGTCTTTTTTATATTGGAGTATGGTTGCTATGAGGATGTCGTCATTCCAATCTGGGTTAAGCCCGTATTTGACATAATCAATAGTCGGCATCAAAGTATAAAATTCAACCGAGATTCCAAGCCTTACGTTCTCGTGGTTCGAAATCCAATTATCAATTTCTTGGAGAATACGTTGTGCTCTGTCACGAATCCGCTGTGATGAATGGACATTTTTATGCTTGTCCAACTCACGAAGTGTAATTCGTGGAATAATAATAGAAACATTCTTGGCCCCAAGAATAGAGGGCAAATCAATTTCTTTAATATTGCGATAGTGAAGAAAAATCATACAATCTATAAAAACTTTCATAACTTTAAGCCCTTATGTATTTAGCTTCAACCGAAAGTGGACTATCCTTATGGGGTGTTTAGCTTGAGAAGTAAAAAACTATTAGTATTCGGGTAATGTCTTAGCTTAATTAAGCATTTCTAATTTGTCCACCACCACCTGAAAATCCTCCGGCAGCGGCGCTTCCCAGCTCAGGCGCTCGCCGGTGCGCGGATGCGTCACCTCTAAGCGCCAGGCGTGCAGCAGTTGGCGCGGCACCAGGGGCTTGAGGTCCTGCAGCTTCGGGTGGCCGATCAAGCGGCTCACCCCGCCGCCGTAGGTGGCGTCCCCCAGCACCGGGTGGCCCTCCGAGGCCAGGTGCACCCTGAGCTGATGGGTGCGGCCGGTCTCGGGCATGAGTTCCACCAGGGTCAGGGGGCCGGGGAACTCCCGGCGCACCCGCCAGCGGGTGGCCGCCACCTTGCCCCGCCGGGGGTGCGCGGTCATCTTGTGGCGCTGGGTGGGATGCCGGCCGATGTCTTTGTCGATCCGGCCTTCCGGTTCCGGCAGGCGGCCCCAGACCAGGGCCAGATAAGTCTTCTGAGTCTCCCGGGCGGCAAACTGGCCCACCAGCGCCTGGTGTGCCAGGGCGGTCTTGGCCACCACCAGCAGGCCGCTGGTGTCCTTGTCCAGGCGGTGCACCAGCCCCCGCCGGCTCACCACGCCGATCTCATTGAGCTCCGGGCAGTGGTGCAGCAGGGCGTTCAACAG
>JBIOJX010000185.1:0-5610 GCA_044451265.1 Desulfobaccales bacterium | reverse complement strand
GTGAAATAGGTGCCGGGCGTATCAGTGACCGTCCCGGAAGCAGAGGTGAGTCTGGCTATGGAAGATATGCTGCCGTTGTAGGTAAAGGTTAACCGCCCGGATGCATCGATGGTGACAGTCCCGGTGTAATTGGTGGTTTCGCCGAAGGAGGACGTGCCCGTTAAGGTGCCGGTGCCGGTCAGAGTCGAGCCCGGGACCCCGCTGACCGTGCCGGTCAGGGTGCTGAAACTGGTTCCGGTGCTGGTACTGACCACGGCCCCCTGGGTCAAGGTGCGGGTGCCGCTGCCGCTACTGGTAAAGTAACCGCCATAGGAGTCGGGGAGCGGCAGGTAGCCGAGGGCGAGAGAGGCCGGGGTAGAGGTTCCGGTGCGCTGTCCCCAGCCGGTCGAGGTATTAGTCCAACTGGTGCCACCCGGGGCCGCAGTGGATAGCCAGGCGTTGTAGCCGGTCTGGGTGAAGGTGTAAGTGCTGGACGTCGGTGGTGGCGGTGTCGTTACGGGAGTTTGGGTAAAGGTCCCCGAGGTTACGGTCATGGGTAGTCCACTTACCGCAGGGGAAAGACCCGTCAAAGAAGCTAGACTGAAAGTCAAATTGCCGGCCGGGTCCACGGTAAACGGCACGGCTGATCCACTGAAGCTGCCGCCAGGCGAATCAAGGAGGGTTACATTCAGAGTTCCCGCTATTGTGCTTCCTGATATAGTTGCAGTGAAGGTGCCGTTATAGCTGGGATTCCAGGTGGTCGCACCGGTACTCCAGATGGCGCTGAAATTATAATTGGCGGTGACCGGCCCCGGATTAACCCCGGTGCGGGTCCCCGTAGCAGGACTGGTACTGGCAAAATTCCCTACAGTGTACGGACTTGTTGAAGTCAGTGCATATGGCCCGCTCAATGTTTCGGAAAAATTGGGAGTTGGCGGCGGCGTCGGCGGCGGCGTTACTGGTGTTGTTTCTGTAGGGTTGTTCGTTGGGCTGATAATAGTGTTGGAAAGCACCTGGTTCGGGGTCAGACCCGTTCCCGCAATCCCGGACGTAGTGGGGGTGGTGATGGAGGTGGGGAGAGTGGACAAGCCGGTGCTGCCCAGTCCGGAATCAGACCCGCCCAAGGCAGCCGAGGTCACACTGCTGCTTCCCGAACCACTTGTCCCCGTGCCGCCGCCACCGCCTGCGGTCTGCGTCCCGGCTTTCGTGTCTTTCCGGCTTGTCAGGCCGCTGCCCATCTGGCCCATGAACTGCTGCTGGTCTTGCTTGGTAATGGTAAATGGCTGGGTGGGCGGCAGGCCGCGAAATACCGAAGTTCCTTGCATGTTGTGCAAGTGTACCGTGGAGTGACCCCAAGAGAAGGCGATTTTGAACGCCTTTTTAAACAGCAGGTCGCCAACCTCGGGAAAGATGTTGCCTACTTCGGTATGGCCCTCGAAATTCAAAATAGTGGTGTTGTTGGGATGGATGCGGAGCCCCACTTCGGTGCCGCGCACCCCCATGACCGCAGTCTGGGTCTTGACTACGAAGTCCGGCTCCGATGCCTTGAAAAGCTTGCTCACCACCACGTGGGCCAGGCCCTGGAAGAGCTGGAGCACGGCGTTGCGCTTGCCCTTCGGATCGATCATATACTCTTCGATGGCGATGCGGCTCTCCGGGGAGATGGTGATGACGGTGTTATCCATGAAGGTGATCTGGGCCTTGGAGAGGGACTTGGTCCGCATCACGTCCCCCACTTCCACGCTATCATCCAGCTTGGCCGGCGAGGCCGGCAGTTTTCCGCCCTTGAGAAAATCCACCGTTCCTTCCACCTGGGTGACGCGGCCCACCACTTCGGCCTGGGCTAGAGCCACCAGGCCCACGCAAACCAGCAAAATAGAGGTTAGCACCGCAACAAAGGTCTTCATGCTCATCTCCCTTTACCAGGTGGAAAATTGATGTGGCGGATTAAATAATTGGTAATTTTCAAAATTATTAATCTTCAGATAAGGATATGTGTGCACTAGGTCTGCACTCCAAGGATGCGTTGGCACGCTTCACCCAAGGTTTAAAGCCTTAACCTGCTCGTCCTGATCGCTGGCTGCGGACGCCATCAGCGCCATGGCCGTTGCCCGGGAGGCAGAGGCCTACTATCCCTAATCGGCGAGTGCAATATTGCGCATTAATATTTAATAAGGGTGACTATGTTAGCGAAACTTTACCAAGATGGCAAGTGTTTAGTTTCCTTGACAGGTTGTGTGAAAATTTAGACAAAATATTAGCCGCTGGACTGCCGTCCGAACTAGTTTAGAGACCGCTTCCCGCCATAAATCCTGGCAGCTCCTGCTCTTTGCCAACCAAATTTCCGGTGAACTTAGCTACACAAATTATGCCAAATAAATTTTCTCCACGATATCTTTCCAAACTGCTGTTTCTCAAGAGGGGTAACTCGGGAGGTGGGGATTGGGTCAGCGGGGGGGTCTACTTGCGTCTCTGCTTTTGGCTGGCCATTTTGCCGCGCCGGTGCCCCGGTCTCGGATTCATTCGGATTCATTAGGTGTTATACAACCGAGGGTACCCCGGCCCACCAGGGGAATCTACCCGCGGCCAAGGCCGGCCAGCCCTGAGTCCTAAATCCGCTCTCAGGTCAGCACGGTAGCCCGGCTGCTTCCTTTTAAAAACAAACTTCAGATTTCCACCGTCTTTCCAAAGGTGGGGATGATGACGTTCTTGTAGCCTAAATCATTCCGCAGCCGGGCGGCCAGGGCTTCGGACCCTTCCGGCTCGCCATGGACCACAAAGATTTTCTCGGGACGCTTCTGGAAGCCCCGCACCCAGTCCAGGAGGTCCGGCTGGTCGGCATGTCCGCTGAAGCCGTTCAGCGTCACCACCTCGGCCCGCCGGCGGTATTCCCTGCCGAAGATCTTGACCACCGGCAAGCGCTCCACCAGGCGGTGGCCCAGGGTATTGGGGGCCATCCAGCCGACAATAACGATGGTGTTGTTGGGTTCTTCGATGTTGTTTTTCAAATGATGCTGGATGCGTCCGGCCTCGGCCATGCCCGAGGCGCTGATAATCACGCAGGGGCCTCTTTTCGTGTGGAGTCTCTTGGATTCCTCGACGTCCCGGATGTATTGCAGCCGCCGGAAGCCGAAAATATCGCCTTCGGGGCCCAGCTTCGCCAGATAATTCTGGGTGGCGTCATCGAAGTAATCCGTGTGGCGGCGGAACACCTCGGTGACATCCACCGCCAGGGGACTGTCCACGTAGATGGGGATGTCGGGCAGCAGGCCCTTTTCGTAGAGCTTGTGCAGCAGAAAGACCAAAAATTGGGTGCGCTCCACCGCAAAGGACGGGATGATGACCTTGCCGCCGCGTTTGGCAGTGCGTTGGATGGTCTCTTTGAGACGCGTCTCGGAGTCCTCCCGGGGCGGGTGGGTGCGGCCGCCGTAGGTGCTCTCGATGATGAGGACATCGGCGGCCGGCAGCACGGTGGGGTCGCGCAGCAGCGGCGCCTGGGGCCGCCCGAGGTCGCCGGTATAGACCAGCCGCCGCTTCTCGGCCAGAAAATCCAGGGCGACGATGGCCGAGCCCAGCACGTGCCCGGCATCGTAAAGGGTCAGGGTGACACCCGGCACCAACTGGTACGGCTGCTCATAGCCGATGCCCTCAAAGTTGCGCAGACTCTTGACCGCGTCCTCGCGGGTGTAGATGGGGTCGACCGGGGGCTCGCCATTTCTGGCGCGATGCCGGTTGACGTATTCCACGTCTTCCTCTTGTATATGGCCGCTGTCCGGGAGCATATAGCGGCACAGGTCCGCCGTGGCCTTGGTGCAGACCACCTTGCCCCGGAAACCATGTTGCACCAGGTTGGGGATATTGCCCGAATGGTCGATATGGGCGTGCGACAAGGCCATCATATCCACCAGCCTGGCCGCGAAGGGCAATTCCCGGTTGCGCCGCCGGGCCTCGTCGCGCTTACCTTCATAGAGGCCGCAGTCCAGGAGAATCCTCTGCTCATTCACCGTGATCAAATGTTGGGAACCGGTGACCGTCTCGGCTGCCCCGAAAAAGGTGATTTCCATCTGGGAACCTCGAATCTGGCATTTTGGTAGGGGCGGACCTTAGGTGTCCGCCCTGTTTGGGGGCGCACCCGCAGGTGCGCCCCTACAACACCTATTGATCTATACTTTTGGGAAACGATACTAGCGCTTCTGCTCTGCCGCCGGACCTGCAAAAATCTTATAAAACTGCCAGCCCAGCATGCCCCAGGTAAGGTTGTATACCCGTTTAAACCCTCGCTTTTTTAAGGCATAAGCCACGAGAGGCGACCGGTGGCCCGTCATGCAGATGACCACCACCGGCTGTTCCGGCGATGCGGCCGGCAACGAGGTATCGTCCAGGAGTACATTAGGAGCATTTCGGGCCTTTGGCAAGTGAAACCAGCCGTATTCCACCGGGGTCCTCACATCCAGCAGGAGCAGGTCGGACGCCCCGGAGTCCAATTGCCGCTTCAGCTGCCAGGGGAACAACGGTTTGACCCCGAGCAGCCACCAGGCGGCATCCCAGACGAGGATGAATATTACGAAAATTAAAATTAAACCTTTCATAATTTGATCCCATCTTCTTGGTGGCCCAGGCGTCTCGCCGGGGCGGGCGCAGGCTAAATATTCTTGGCAGATTTCGGCCAACCCAGGGATAAAAAATCCCCCCTGCCCCCTTTTTTCACAGGGGGGTTAAAGTCCCCCTTTGAAAAAGGGGGATTTAGGGGGATTTGAAGTTTTCCCGCTAAAGAATGCGGCTACCAAATCCTCCCGTTTTGGCTATTAATATACCACTCCCCTTAAGACCAGGCCAGCTGGCTTTAGGCCGGGCCAGGCCTTATGATACTATGCAGGGATATCGACTCAACCCGGAGGAACGACAACCATGAAGGTCCTGGTGACGGCCAAAATGCCCGAAGAGGTTTTAGCGCTGCTCCGGCGGGAGCATCAGGTGGAGAGCTACGCTGAAGACCCGCCCCTTGACCGGCCAAGCCTGCTCCGGAGGGTGACGGATAAAGAGGGGCTGCTCTGCACCATTACCGACTTGATCGACGCGGCATTACTTGATCGGGCTCCGGCCCTCCGGGTGATCGCCAACTTCGGGGTCGGCTTCGAGCATATCGACCTCGCCGCGGCCACCCAAAGGGGCCTGCCGGTGACCAACACCCCGGGGGTGCTGACGGACGCCACGGCCGACCTGGCCTTTGCCCTGATCCTGGCGACGGCTCGCCGGATTGTCCAGGGAGACAGACGGGTCCGGGAGGGCAAGTTCACTTACTGGGCGCCGCTCCTGTTTCTGGGCCACGAGGTGAGCGGCAAGACCCTGGGCATCATCGGGGCAGGCAGGATCGGCCAGGCCGTGGCCCAGAGGGCCCGGGGGTTCGGGATGCGAGTCATTTACTACAATCGGACCCGGCTGACGCCGGCTGCGGAGCAGGAGCTAAACGTCTCGTTTGCGCCGCTGGAGAACTTGCTGCGGGAGGCGGACTTCGTCACCCTGCATGTGCCCCTGACGCCCCAGACCCGGCACCTGATCGGCCGGCGGGAACTGGAGCTCATGAAACCCACCGCCCACCTGATCAACACGGCCCGGGGCCCGATAGTGGAT
>JBIOJX010000184.1:0-5706 GCA_044451265.1 Desulfobaccales bacterium | reverse complement strand
GCGCACCAGGTCGGCGCCGATGAAGTCGCCGGTGAGGTAACGGCCGGAGCCGGTGGTGGCGGCGCCCATGATCTTGACCCGATGGCCGATCGTGGCGCCCACCCGGCGCAGGCCCTCGGTGATGGCCTCCAGGGGGCGGCCGGCAGTCATGAGGTATTCCCGGGCCAGGACCCGCATCCGGGCATCAATGACCACGACATTGGTGCTGATGGAACCAACATCGATGCCGAGATAGGCTTCAACCACGCTGCCGTCGTCGGGCAGCACCACTACCTGGTAGTCTTCCGGCCCCAACTGCTTCGGAGGGGTAAGCTGCGGCAGGTGCCGGATCTGCTCGGTTTCCTTAAGCAAATGCTGGCGGAGGGGCTCCAGGTCCAGAGAGAAATCGGCCGGCGGGTTTTCCCGGGCCACCAGGACGGCGCCCACCGCGCCCAGGGCGCAGAAGTGGGGCGGAATGATCAGGCCGGCGTCGTCGAAGCCGAAGACCTGGCGGAAGGCCTGGCGCACCCCGAGGTTGTGGGCCACGCCGCCTTGGAAGGCCACCGGCGGGGTGACGGTCTTGCCCTTGCCGATGTTGCTCTTGAGGTTGCGGGCCATGGCCTGGCAGAGGCCGGCGATGATTTCGTAATCCGGCGTGGCGCCCTGCTGCAGGTGGATCATGTCGGTCTTGGCAAAGACGCTGCAGCGGCCGGCCACCCGCGGCGGGGTGGTGGATTTCAGGGCATGCTGGCTGAACTCTTCAATGGTGTAGCCCAGGCGGTGGGCCTGTTGGTCCAGGAAGGAGCCGGTGCCCGCGGCGCACATGGTGTTCATGGCGAAGTCCTGGATCACCAGATGGCCGTCTTCTTCGGCCACCATGATCATCTTGGCGTCTTCGCCGCCCATGTCGATGATGGTGCGGGCCTCGGGGCAGAAGTGGTGCGTGCCCCGGCCCTGGGCGATGACTTCGTTGACCGAGGAGCCGCCCAGAATCTCGGCCAGTCGTTCGCCGCCCATGCCGGTGAAGGCGGCCAGGCGGATGGACTGCGCCGGAAACTCGGGCTCCAGTGCTCCCAGGAGGTCTAAGGCAGTGCGGTAGGTGTCCCCCAGGTGGCGGCGGTACTCTTCCCGGACCACCTTGCCCTGTGAATCCAGCACCACCAGGTTGACGCTAACCGAACCGACATCCATTCCCACATCGTATCTGTCAGGCATATTCGAATCCCCCGAATGAGCGGATCATTGATTGTTATTGTGTTGCTATGGAGCGTGCTTCAGTTCAGATTCCCTGCAAACCGATTATGTAGAGGCGGCGCCCCCGCCGGCTAGAACCGCCGAGGGCGGCGGTTCTACATTTATTATCCTTTTGGTGGCACAGGCGTCTCGCCGGTGCGGGCGCAGGTTTTTTTGTAAGGGCCTGGGCTACCTGGGCACAGCAAGCTGTGCCCCTACGATTCCAGCATCCTTCGGCCTGTGGCCGCCGAAGGTGAGCGGGCACGGCCCGCCGCAGATTGCTCAGGCTTCGGAAGCCTGACGGTAAAACTCCTGGTCGCAGTAAGGCTGGCCGGCCACCTGGCCGGTCTCGCACAGATGCAGCAGGCGCTGCCGCACCTCTGCCAGGGGCAGCCCGCAGACCTTGGCCAGGTCGGCGGCGGTCATGGGCCGCCGGGCCAGCATCTCCACCAGGACCGCGTCGTCACAGGTCGCCGCGGCTTTATCCGCGCCGCCGAAGGAGGCGATCACCTCGACTTCGCTCCCGTCCTCCAAATAACGGGCAATGGCGGCCATCTCTTCCTGAGTTAAGGCCCGGGCGTAGTCCTCCACCCCGGGACGCACCGCGGTGTTAAGCTGTACCTTATCGGGCGCCAGAAGCTTAAGGGTCCGGCGCAGGGCTTCCAGGTCGGCTTCGGAGTCGTTAAGCCCCTGGAGCAGCAGGATCTCCAGCCAGATTTGCCCGGCGTACTCCCGGCGGAAGGCCTCGAGGCCTGCGATAAGTCTGCTTAAAGGGTAGTCCGGCAGAGGCCGGTTGATGGCCCGAAAACTCTCCTCCCGGGCGGCGTCCAGGGAGGGCAGGACCAGGTCGGCGGCTTGCAACTCGTCCCGCACCTCCGGGAGATAAAGCAGGGCGCCGTTGGTCAGGACCGCCACCGGGGTGCCGGTGAGGGCCTTGAGGCGGCGAATGATCCTGCCTAAACCCAGGTTCAGGGTGGGCTCGCCGCTGCCGGCCAGGGTGATGTAGTCCAGCGGCGGCGGGCCCTGATGCAGATACGCCGCCAGTTCGGCCATAATTTCGTCCGCCTGGTAGTCCAGGCGCGTGATGGTCTGCCGCGTGGTAGGTCCCACTTCGCAATAGATGCAGTCATAGGGGCAGGTCTTGCGGGGGACCAGGTCGACCCCCAGGGACCGCCCCAGGCGGCGGGATGGAACCGGACCGAACAGATGGGACATGGCTAAAAGCAACCCAGCTGGCACTGCTTGATTTTGATTTTGAGTTCGTTGAGGAGTTTTCCCATATCCTTACGGGAGATGACCAATTCCTCGGCCAGACGCATGGCGGCGCCGCAGGAAATCTTGCCCTCCGGGGCCGCCGCCTGGATTTTGGCTTTCAGTTCTGTTAGGCTCATATTCTTTCTCTTTGGATAATAAAAATATATGCAACCGGGGCCCAGAAATCAAGGAAAAGGGCGCCCTACGCCCGCCTGAAAACTGCGTCAGGGACTGTCCGCCAAGACCCGCCAGGCGGCCGCAGCCAGGGGATCCGCCAGGTCGGAGAGGTTTTGGCTGATTCGGTTATAGGCCTTGAAGACCGCAACCTGGAGCACCAGTCCGAGGACCATGGCCGCGGCCACCTCCACCTCCATCTCCGGCACTTCCCCGCGGGCCATGCCCTGGGCCAGGACCTTTTGCAGGACCGTCACCGCGGTGGCCATCTCCGGGGGCACCTTTTTGAGCTGGGAGTGCTGGGCCAGGAGCAGATAGCTGAAGAGCACCGGGTCCCGGTCGAAAAAGGTGCAGAATTGCCGGATCATGGCGGTCAACTTTTCGTGTAAGGTCTCGTATTCACGCTGCAATCGATCCAACTCTTGGGCGAAGGCGGTGTAGTTGGTATGAAACAGCTCCCAGGCCAGTTCCTCTTTACTCTCGAAGTGGCGGTACAGGGTGCCTTCGGCCAGGCCCGCGGCCGCGGCGATATCCCGGACCGTGGTCTCGGCGATGCCCTTGGCCACGAACAGCTTCAGGGCGGTGCGGGCGATCAGTTCTTTGGTCTTGTTGCCGTTGCGTGCCATAGGGAGATCAGATAATCAATGTGAGCGTTCACTCATTTAATAAGGCATTTCGTGGGGACTGTCAAGTTTTTTCCGCTGAAAAACGTCGATCGACACCACTGATCTTGCCGATCTCGGTTTATCGGCGTTCATCCGCGCTTAAATTTGTGGTAGTTTAGTCGAATAATCGAAATAAGGAGGGAGTACCTTGAAGGTATTGGCTATTTGCGGGTCGCCCCGGCCCCAGGGGAATACGCGGATGCTGCTCCAGGAGGCCTTAAAGGCGCTGGCGGAGCAGGGGCTGGAGACGGAGTACATCTCCTTGCACGACAAGCAGATCCTGCCCTGCCGGGCCTGCCTAAAATGCGCCAAGGAGAAGAACCGCTGCGCCCAGGAAGACGATTTCATGCCGGTTTATGAGGCCATGGCCGCGGCCGACGGCCTGCTGGTGGGCTCCCCGGTCTATTTCGGCTCGGCCACCCCTAACCTCATGGCCCTGTTGGACCGGGCCGGCTACGTGGCCCGCCAGGGCGACAACCCATTTTACCGCAAGGTGGGCAGCCCCATCGTGGTGGCCCGACGGGCCGGGGTCAATTTCACTTATGCTCAGTTGCAGTTCTGGTTCTGCATCATGGGCATGTTTACCCCGGGGGCCAGCTACTGGCCCATCGCCTACGGCCTGAAACCCGGCGACGCCGGCGGCGATGCCGAGGGGATGAAGACCATGCAGGACCTGGCCCAGAATATGGGGTGGCTGCTGAAGAAGTTGGGGTAGATTTAGTGAGCAGTGAGCAGTGAGCGGTGAGCCGTAAAAAGCAAGGTTCTGCTCACTGCTCACCGCTCACTGTTTAATTACCCCTTGGCCGCCTGGAGGCGTTCGGTGACGGTGGGAAAATATTCCATCTTGGTGTGGGGCAGGAAAAGGGCGGCGATGTACTGATCCATGAAGCCCGGGGTTTCGGAGAGTTCGAAGTTGGTCATCATTTCGGCCACCCGGCGTTCTTCGGCCAGCAAATCCCGGGAGAAGGCGAGCAGGGTTGCGCCTTGGAGGGAGGCGTTGCCCACGAACTGGAAGCGGTCCCGGGGCAGATCGGGCAAGAGACCGATGGCGATGGCGTTTTCGATGTTGATGAAACTCCCGAAGGCCCCGGCCAGGATAACCTGCTCCAGGTCTTGGAGCTTGAGGCCGACGCTTTCCAGCAGGGTGACGTAACCGGCGAACATGGCGCCCTTGGCCCGCATCAGGTTGTCGATGTCGGCTTCGCTGATGGTGAGGTCCTCCCCGCCATGAGTGTCGGAGGCGAAGACCAGGACGTACTCCAGGCCGCTGTCCCCCGGGCGGATGCGCGTGGTGTTCAAATCATCCCGCAGCTTGCCGTTGGGCGAGATGATATCCGCCTCCATCATGGCGGCGATCAGGTTGATCAGGCCGGAGCCGGCGATGCCCTTGGGCTTTACCATGTCGATGGTGATGAGGGTGGGCTCGTAGCTCTCGGGATTGATGATAACGTCTTCGATGGCGCCGGAGGCGGCCCGCATGCCGAACTTGATGCCGCCGCCTTCGAAGGCCGGGCCGGCGGAGCAGGCGGCGGTGGCCAGCCAGGACTGGTTGCCGATGACGATCTCGCCGTTGGTGCCGATGTCGATGAACAGGGTGAGCTTGGGGTCTTTATAGATGCCGGAGGCCAGGATGCCGGAGACGATGTCGCCGCCGACGTAGCTGGACACGGAGCTGACGCTGTAGACCGCGACGTGGTCCGGCACCTCCAGGCCCAGGTCCCGGGCCCGGATCGAGGGAATGCTGCCGGCCGTGGGAGTGTAAGGCGACAGGCGGATGTGCTTCGGGTCGATGCCGTAGAAGAGGTGGGTCATGGTGGTGTTGGCGGCCACGGTCATATGGGAGATCTCGTCCACCGGCAGCTTGTGTTGCTTCAGCAGCCGGTGCAGCACCTGGTTGATGGTGGCCACCACCGAGCGTTGCAGCTTTTGGAGGCCCTGCTCTTTCTGGCTGTAAACGATGCGGGTGATGACGTCGTCGCCGTAGCTCATCTGGGAGTTGTAGTCCGCGGCGTGGCCCAGGATCTCGCCTTTAGCCAGGTCCAGGAGCTGCACCCAGACGGTGGTGGTGCCGATGTCGATGGCGAGGGCATAATGGCGCTGGGTGGTGTCGCCGGCCTCGACATTGATCATATGGGGGGAACGGTAGCGGCGTCGGGAGAAGTCGAGGGTGGCGGTCACCTGGAAGCCTTGCTCGCGCACGACCCGTCCCAGTTTGCGCAGCAGGTAGAAGTCCAGGGTGAGGCTCTCCACGGCGTGCTGGCGGGCCAGACCCTGCTCCAGCCGGGCTAAATCGTTGATGTTGTCCGACTGGGTGGGCGGCGACAGTTTGACAAACCTCTTCTTGAAGGCCGGGTGATAGAGGCCGTCGGGCTTTATCGCCGCCAGATCCCGCGGGCGGGGC
>JBIOJX010000183.1:0-5757 GCA_044451265.1 Desulfobaccales bacterium | reverse complement strand
TCTCAGGGGCGGGCGCCGCCGGAGAGACCGTGGCCCCCGGGATAGTAATCAGTCCCTGCGCCACCATGCGGTGCAGGATGACCGCCGTTCCGGGCTGTGCATCTACCTGATCGGGATCAAACCTGCCATCCGCCACAAATTTACCCTTGGTGTAGCAAGTGGCAAAACTCCAGAGATACGGAGAGTTGATCTGATATTGGCGGTAGCCGAAGCCGTTGTAGGCTTCCAGGCGGTAGAGCAGCCCCGGCAGACTCCAATTGTGCCAGCCGCCGCACTGCTCCTGCATCACGGCCAGGGCGTCGTCCTCCCAACTGAGGCCGGCCGGCAGGCGGTGGCCGTCGCGGACGCTCTGGTTGAAATTCCCCGAACCCTCCCGCTGATGCACCACGGCGACAAAGTACCAGGGGACGCCCGCCCGATCCGCCAGGGCGGCATATCTGGCCTGAGGCGCCTGCATGGCCGCGATGGCCTTGTCCACCTCCTGTTGTTTGCCGGCATCAACGATTTGGCAACCCCGAAAGAGTTGCTCGTACTGATCCTGCAAGTCTTCAAGACGCTGCGGCATCCCTTCCTCCTTTCCCGGCCCTTTCAATCACAGTCGCCGTCCGCCGGTTAGTTCGAAGTCAGGCAAAAGCCTCGGCCGCCGGCGACCAGCAACGTTAAGCGGCCCCTCCCCGAGAAAAACCACTCGCTCCAAGGCCTTGCCAGGCTGATTCTTTCGGGAATATAGCACAAAATTTGCTAAAGGAAAGATTTGACAGGATGGATGGCACCAGATGAGATTGGGAGTAACTTTGGTGGGATTTCTGTCTCAGATGCCGGCGGTTGCGGGGCTTAATTAACCAGCAGGTTGGGCGGCAACTGATTGAATTGTTTGCGGTACCGCAATTGGCTGCCGGCAAACAGAATCGAAAAGATATTGTGGTCGTCGGTCACCGGCTGGAGGTCATGCAGCCGGGTCCGATCCACGATCCTGGCGGCTTTCAGGGTCTGATAATCTTTGGGCGGCATGGGCCCGCCGTCGGCCAGGTTGATGGCCACCGAGGGCTCGAGGGGATTGTTGGCCGCCACCAGGCAGGCGCTGCTGACCAGGCCGGCGGAAGAGGGGGAGCGCAGCTCCAGGGCGTGAGGGAAAACCGCGGCCACCGTGGCCACAATGGTGTCGTTGGCCGCGTCGTTTTTGGGGTCAAAGTAGGTATTGATGATCACCACGCCCTGAGGCCGCAAGCAGGCCTGCACTTCCCGGAAAAACTCCACGGTGAGTAGATAGTCCGGGGTGCAATCGCCCTGAAACAGGTCGGTGATCACCAGGTCGTAGGCGTGCCGGTGGCGACGGACGAAGGTCCGGGCGTCTTCGATATGGATGTCGATCTGCCGGGGGTCGAAGTCAAAAAATTCCTCGGCCGCCTGCAGGGAGTTGGGGTTAATTTCCACCGCGGTGACCTTAAGCCCTTGCCGCTGGAGGTTGCGTGGGATGATGCCGGCAGCCATGCCCAAGACCAGGGCGTTCTCGGCCTTGGGGGCATAGGCCTGGCTCAGGCGCAGCATGAACTCGGTGTGGTCCAAGACGGTCCCGTCGGCCTGCACCATGTTTTGAATGATGCCGTCCTGCAGGTAGGCCCTGGCCGGTTGCCTCTCCCGATTTTCGGGATAGACTTCCAGAACCTTGATATTGCCGAACATCGAGGTGTATTCGGCCAGCACCTTGATGTCCCGGCCGATGTCGCTCATCCCGGCAAGCAGCCGGAGATAGGGACGCTGGGCCGCCAGCAAGCCGCCGCTTAGCAGGGCGACGAGCACGCAGCCGCCCAGTAGGAGCCGCTTCCGGCGTCCGGGGATCTCCTGATTGAGCCAGGCCAGGCCGCCCGCCGCCAGTCCCAGGCCGAGGCTCAGCCACAACAGGGCCCGGAAATTGGTGAGATTGGGGATGATCAGGAAGGCGGTGAGCAAGACCCCCGCCACCGAACCCACGGTGCTGATAAAGAAGATGCGGCCGGCGCCGCCATCGCCGGTGGCCCGGGCGTCCCGGCCATAGGCGATGAGCAGCGGGTTCATGGCGGACAGGACCATCAGCGGCAGGGCCAGCAGGATGGTGCCGCCCAAAAAGCTGGCAATGACCAGATTGATGGCGGTCAGCAGGGGAAAGACGGCGGGGTAGATGGCCGTAGCCAGGACAATGGACAGAGCCCCCGCTAAGGGCGCGGCCAGCATTAAAAACTGCAAGGCGTCTCGGTCCCGGCTCCGGGAAATCTGGCCGCCCAATTGGTAGCCCAGGGCCAGGAAGATCAGGGTGATGGAGAGGATGCCGGCCCAGATATAGAGACTGACGCCGAAATAGGGGGTCATGATCCGGGAGGCCAGGACTTCCAGGGACAGGGTGATGGCCCCGGTGATGAAGATTAGGGCTTCATACTGCCGGAAGCGGCCCGGCGGCTTACTCTCCGGTCCACTCTTCTCTTGGACGATTTTCGTTTTTTTAGCCATTTCTCCAGGCGATCTGCGTTTTATTTCTTCCGATCATAACAGATCGGGGCGGGCCCGGACAAGCAGATTGATGCGTCAGGTCGAGGGGGTTATTCCCAGGAGTCTTAAAATGCCCGGTGCTGAGGCGGCAGCGTGGCGAATAGTTGGGTGGCGCGGATCTCCGGGCCGCGGGCCACGACGCCCACGCCCAGGTGGGTGTAGTCCGGGCAGAGAATGTTCTGCCGGTGGCCGGGGCTGGACATCCAGCCATCCATGATGCGCCGGGCCAGGGCCTCGCGGTCGACGGCGGACAGGTTGGAACCTTCCCAGATGTTCTCCCCCCAGCCGTAAATGGGGCCGGAGTAGAAGGGTTTGAGGCGCTCGCCGGCGGTCAGGCCCTCGGGGTTGGTATGGCTGAAGAAGCGGCGGACCAGCATGTCCGAGGAGTAGGCCTGGGAGACCCTGGAGAGGGCGCCTTCCCGGCCCACCGGGGGAAGGCCGTATTGCCGACGGACGTCATTGGTGAAGCGCCAGATCCGGTCTTCCACCTCCCCGAGGTCCACCGAGCCCTGGGACCAGGGCTGGACCGGGGCCGCGGCCTGGGGACCCCAGGCCGGCGGCAGATACGGTTGGGCCGGATAGGCCTGGGTCTGGGACGGCAGGAGCGGATATGGGCCACAGCCCGCGCCGACCACCAGGGCGGCCAGCAACCCGGCCAAACCCAGGGCAAATCTTCCTGGTTTTCCTAGCCTTACTCCCATCATATCCAAAGTGCCAAGACTGCAGAGGAGGGCAGGCAGGCGGTGGCTGGACCGGCCTAAGACCTCTGACCCTCCTCTGGATTGAGGTTCACGTCGTTTGCTTAGCGCTCCCCATGCCCGCCGTGTCCGCCATGCTCGCCGTAATGCCAACCGCCGCCCTGACCGTGGTGGTAGTGCTCATAGAATTTCTGGTCATAATGATGGCCGACCTGGTGGTTGCGCCAGTAGGGGTAGGCGCGATGGAAATTGTCCCAGTAAGTCGGGTGGGTCCGATACCAGTCATGCCACTTGGGCCCATACCAGTTACCGGGTCTGACGATGTAGGTTTGAGGATAGGCGTAATACGGAGCCCAGCCGTATCTGGGGCCGAAATTGTAGTGCAAGACGCCGTTCTGGAACCAGTCGCCGTTGTAATAGACCCACGGGGTGTTGGGCCCGACCCAGGGGGTGGCGACGGGCCGCACGACCGGAGGTGGATAAACCTGGGCCTGGGAGGCCGCCGGCAGGGCTGCGAGGGCGCCTCCGGCCAACAAGATGGCCAACATTAAGAGGGTGATCAACTTTTTCATATTTGGCTCCAAGCGAATTTTTTCAACAAGCGGCAGATCTACCGCTTCTGATAATTAGATAGCTGGCGCGGCGATTTGCTAGGCGCCTTTATGGTTCCGGGATAAATTTTCGGGGGCGGACCAAAGGAGGATAGTGCTACTGGGCACAGCAAGCCGTGCTCCTACCGGGTGACAAGGGACTCGGAGAGCAACCAAAACTAAAAACTCGAAACTCGAAACTTATTTCCCGTCCATCACCGTCACCCCTTCCCACTCGGGGCCGGGGGGAGCCGCCATAAGCTGCTGCACCAGCTTCTGATAGCGCAGAGTAGCGCCGTCTTCGGGATGGTCCTCCAGGGCCGCGCGGAAGGCGGCCAGGCTCTCCTGCCAGCGCCGCTCCCGGTAGAGGGCCAGGCCCTGGTGGAAAGAGTCCAGGAACCGGGTCAATACCGGGGCCGCCTCGCCTTCGCCGATCACCTCGAAGATGCCGGCGGCCTGGGCCTTGCCCTTGACCTTCACCCGGTCCACTTCCCGCAGGATGAAGCCGTCTCCGATGAGTTCGGCAGTGGCCTGGCTGACGAGGATGCTGGTGCCGTAATACTTGTTCAAGCCTTCCAGGCGGGAGGCCAGGTTGACGTTGTCGCCCACCGCGGTGTAGTCGAACAACCGGTCGGAGCCCAGGTTGCCCACGGTAACCGGTCCGGAGTTGATCCCCACCCCGATTCTGATCAGCGGGCGACCCATGGTCTGCCAATGGGCGTTCAGATTTTTCAGGGCGATGGTCATATCCAGAGCGGCCCGGCAGGCCAGGCGGGCGTGGTCCGGCTGAATCAGTGGGGCGCCGAACAGGGCCATGATGGCGTCCCCCATGTACTTGTCGATGGTGCCGCCATGGTTGATGATGATATTGCTCATGGGGTTCAAAAAATCGTGCAGCATTCTAACCAGGGATTGAGGGTCATTTTCCAGATTTTCCGATATGGAGGTAAAACCCCGGATATCGGTGAACAGGAGGGTAATCAGCCGGCGCTCACCCCCCAGGCGAAGCTGTTCGGGGTGCTTCAGCATCTCCTGGACGATGGTGGGGGCGACATAGGATTCGAAGGCCTTGCGGACCCGTTCCCGTTCCTGCTCTTCATGCAAGAACCGTTGCATGGAGATGCCCACGTAGATCATGGTGATGCCCAGCAGGGGATAAAAGAGCTCCAGGTAGAGGTCGAACCGGCTGAACAGGAAATAGTTGATCAGCGTGAAACCTTCGAGGATTGCCAGGGTGACGATAAACCCCCAAACCGCTGACAACCTTTGCAGCAACACCCCCAACAAGATCCCCAGAGCCAGGATGATCAGCAGTATTCGCAGCAGGCCATAATCAGAGTAGCGGATGAAGTTGTCCTTCAGCAGGTTGTCGATGGCCGTGGCCTGGACCTCCACCCCGGGAAAGATGCCGGAAAAGGGGGTGACCCGGAGATCGTAAATGCCCACCGCGGTGGCGCCCACCATCACGATCTTGTCCTTGAGGACCCGAGCCGGCAGACTACCGTCCAGGATCACCGCCGCCGAGTAAGTGGGAATCGTCCCGGTGGGGCCCCGATAATTGAGCAGAACCCGGCCGTGGCGGTCCACCGGGATGTCCTGACTACCGACACGAATCTCCTCTATGCCCAGGCGGGACAGGGTAATGGCCAGGGGCGGGCGGCCCCGGTAATGGTCCAGAGCGACCAGGCTTTCGGGGGCGAAAAAGTCGGAACCATAGAGGATGGTGAGGGGAAACCAGCGGATGGTGCCGTCCACATCCGGCAGCATGTTGAAATAGCCGTTCCCGGCTGCGGCTTCGAGGATGCTCGGGAGGTTGACTTCCACCCCGGCGGCGCCGAGGAGGGGCACCCTGGACGACTGGTTATCCAGCGAGCGCACCAGGTTATAAGTGGAAGCCTGGGTAAAGTTGGCGCCCATCAGCCTCTCCTGGCTAACGCCCCCGGCGG
>JBIOJX010000182.1:0-5791 GCA_044451265.1 Desulfobaccales bacterium | reverse complement strand
CTTTTTATACGGTCCACGGTTTGAAACCTGCCTTGCAGGCCGTCATAGGCCAGGAGGCGGCGGCTCAGGTCTGATTCCCGGCCCAACAATAGCTTCAAGGCCTCCACGGCCTGGAGGCAGCCCATGACCCCGGCCACCGCGCCCAGGATGCCCGCCTCGTGCGCCGAGGGCACGGCCGCCGTTGGGGGCGCCTCCGGCACCAGGCAACGGTAACAGGGGTGCTCCGCCCCGGGCCATTGCACCAGAAGTTGCCCGTGCCAGCCGGTGGCCGCGGCCGACACCAGGGGAATCCGGTAATACCAACAGCACTCGGCCAGCAGGAAGCGGGTGACAAAATTGTCGCTGGCGTCCAGCACCAGCTCAAAGCCCGGCACCACTTCCCGGACGTTGGCCGGGTCCAGGCGCAGGTCAAAGGTCTCTACCCGGCAATGGGGGTTCAGGGCCGCTAAGGACTCTGCAGCCGAGGCCACCTTCCGTCGCCCCAGATCATAGGTGCGGTGCAAAATCTGGCGCTGAAGATTGGACAATTCCAGCGCGTCGCTATCCACTATTCCCAGGCGACCCACGCCGGCGGCGGCGAGATACAGCAGGGCGGCGGAGCCGAGGCCCCCGGCCCCCGCCACCAATACCTTCCCGGCGCGCCAGCGGGCCTGCCCTTCCCAGCCTACCTCAGCCAGGAGGGCGTTCCGGGAATAGCGCTGGGTTTCTTCGGCTGAAAAGTCTGCCCGGGGGTTGGTCTGCATCAGGTTCCCTGACCTTGTGGCCGCAGTGGCCGGCAAGATCAAACTCTTCCTAGACTCGTTAAAAGCTTTTCATCCTCCCCTCACCCTAACCCTCTCCCCCCGTTGGGGGGAGAGGGGATAAAAGGAAGGAGCTTCTGGGAAATATTATATAACTATCTTATTCGAATTATAAACTTCCGCAAGTCATCAGACAATCTCTAGTAGGGCGGCTCGAGAGCCGCCCCTACTAACCGACCGAAAACGTCTTCAGACGTCTAAATGCCTTGCCTTGACAGACTTTCGCCGTTTGGGTAACCTTCTAGAGTGCCAGGAGGAAAAAAGTGGAATACGAGGCCGTAATCGGGCTGGAGGTCCACGCCCATCTGCTCACCGCCAGCAAGATCTTTTGCGGCTGCGCCACTGCCTTCGGGGCGCCGCCCAACACCCAGGTCTGCGAGGTCTGCCTGGGGATGCCCGGCTCGCTGCCGGTGCTGAATAAGAAGGCGGTGGAGTACGCCCTGAAGATGGCCCTGGCCACCGGCTGCGAGGTCGCCCCGGAGTCGGTCTTCGCCCGGAAAAACTATTTCTACCCCGACCTGCCCAAGGGTTACCAGATCTCCCAATACGAGCTGCCCCTGGCGGAGCACGGCCACCTGGATATCAAGGTGAACGGCCAGGCCAAGCGCATCGGTATCACCCGGATTCACCTGGAGGAGGACGCGGGCAAGCTGATTCATAGCGAGTCCCGGCCGGTGAGTTTCGTGGACTTCAACCGCACTGGGGTGCCCTTAATCGAGATCGTCTCCGAGCCGGACCTCCGTAGCCCCGACGAGGCGGTGGAATACCTCAAGGGCCTGCGCAACATCCTGCTCTATCTGGAGATTTGTGACGGCAACATGGAGGAAGGCTCCTTCCGCTGCGACGCCAACATTTCGCTCCGGCCGGTGGGCGCCAAGGAATTAGGGGTCAAGGTCGAACTGAAGAACATGAACTCCTTCCGCTTCGTCAAGGCGGCCCTGGAGTTCGAGATCAAACGGCAGCGGGCCAATCTGGCAGCAGGCCGGGAGATCATCCAGGAGACCCGCCTGTGGGATACGGCCCAAAACCAGACCTTCTCCATGCGGGGCAAGGAAGAGGCCCACGACTACCGCTACTTCCCGGACCCGGACCTGGTGCCGGTGCGCATCGACCCCGACTGGTTAGCATCCTTGCGAAATAACCTGGTGGAGTTGCCCAAGGCGCGGCTCCAGCGCTTCCAGACGGAATACGGCCTGCCGGAATACGACGCCGAAGTTCTGACCAGTGACAAGGCCCTGGCGGACTATTTCGAGGCCGTGGTGAAATCGTTCCCCCAGCCCAAACAGGTGAGCAACTGGATCATGGGCGAACTCATGCGGGAACTGAAAAAGGCGGATGCCGGCATCGCCTCCTGCCGGGTCACGCCGCCGGCCCTGGCGAACCTCCTGATTTTAGTGGACCAAGGCGCCATCAGCGGGAAAATCGCCAAAACGGTTTTTGAAGAGATGCTGGCCAGCGGCAAAGACCCGGAAGCCATCATTAAAGAAAAAGGCCTGGTGCAAATCAGCGACACCGGGGCCCTGGAGGCCGTCGCCCAGGAGATCATCGCCGCCAATCCCAAGGAGGCCGCCGATTTCAAGGCCGGCAAGACCAAGGTCATGGGCTTTTTCGTGGGGCAATTGATGAAGAAGACCAAGGGCCAGGCCAATCCGCAACTGGCCAACGAAATATTTACCCGACTTTTGGGAAAATGAAAATTCTTACCACAGAGACACAGAGAGCACAGAGGAACACAGAAGAAATTATATTTATCCTCTGTGTCACCTCTGTGTCCTCTGGGTCTCTGTGGTAAGGTTATTCACCTATCCAAAGGCGCAAAATCGCAGGAGAACCAATGATTCCATACTGCAGCATCTGTTGGGATGTCGACAAAATCAAGTTGCTCGATCAGCGTAAACTGCCCCGGGAAGAGGTTTATCTGGATATCCGGGACTATCGCGAGGTCATCGAGGCCATCAAGACCCTGGCCATCCGGGGGGCGCCGGCTATCGGGGTGGCCGCGGCCATGGGCGCCGCCCTGGGGGCCCTGGAGATTCAGACCGACGACAGCCGCGAGTTTCAAAGGCGGTTCCTGGAGATCTGCCGGGAAATCGCCGCCGCCCGGCCCACCGCGGTGAACCTCTTCTGGGCCCTGGACCGGGTCCAGCGCCTGGTCCAGGACCATGCCGACGAACCGGTCCCGGCCCTCAAGGATTACCTGGTGATCGAGGCCCAGGCCATGTTGAAGGAAGACGAGACCATCAACCGGCGGATGGGCCAGGCCGGCCAGGTCGTCATCACCGAAGGCATGCGCGTCTTGACCCACTGTAACACCGGGGCCCTGGCCACCGGCGCCTACGGCACCGCCCTGGGGGTCCTGCGGGCCGCCTGGGAGGCCGGCAAGCGCTTCTCCGTCTGGGTGGACGAGACCCGGCCGCTGCTCCAGGGGGCCCGCCTCACCACCTGGGAGTTGGGCAAGCTGGGGATTCCCTATACCCTGATCCCGGACGGCGCCGCGGCCACCCTGATGCACCAGGGCCGGGTGGACCTGGTGATCCTGGGCGCCGACCGCATCGCCGCCAACGGCGATACCGCCAATAAGATCGGCACCTACAGCGTGGCGGTCCTGGCCCACCACCACGGCATTCCGTTCTACGTGGCCGCGCCCCTGTCCACCGTCGATTTTGCCATTCCCGACGGCACCCACATCCCGGTGGAGGAACGCGCCGGGGAAGAAGTGACGCACCTTAGGGGTGAGCCGGTGGCTCCGCTCGGCGCCCCGGCCCTGAACCTGGCCTTTGATGTTACCCCCAGCGACATGATTTCAGGTATAATTACGGAGAAAGGGGTGCTGAAGCCGCCCTATACCTCCAGCTTGAAGCCGTTCAGGCCGCATCAGGAGTGAGTTATGCGTAAACCAGCCATACCTTTGGCGATTCTTATCATCCTCAGCCTGGCGCTACCGGCCTGGGCCGGCGGGCCTTTCAACATCCGGGCGCCCGCCACTAATGCCGGCGTCGACCCCCAGGCGGTGACCGTGATCGGCTCGCCGCAGCATCATATGACCAGAAAAGGCGAAGACCTTCTGGACGTCGCCCGAAAATATGACCTGGGGTGGACGGAGATCGGCGCCATGTACCGCCAGTGGGACCCGTGGCTGCCACCGCCCGGCGTGGATATGCTCATCCCCACCATGTGGATCGTCCCCACCGGGCATGCCGCCCAGATTGTGGTTAATACGGGGGAGATGCGGCTCTATTATTTCACCAATAAAGGCACCCAGGTTTATACCTACCCCATCGGCATGGGGGTGCTGGATTACAAAACGCCCACCGGAACTTTTCACGTCAACCAAAAGATCGTGGATCCGGCTTGGCACATCCCCAAGCATTTGCAGGCCAAATACCAGATGGCGGTCATGCCCGCCGGGCCGGACAATCCCATGGGCGCCTTTAAGCTGGGCCTAAACTGGGGCGACTACGGCATCCACGGCTGCGACCTGCCCTGGGCCGTGGGCCGCCTGGTGAGCCACGGCTGCACCCGCCTCTATCCGGAGGATATCAAGAGGCTTTATCCCATGGTGCCCATGGGCACCTCGGTGGAATACATTTATGAGCCGGCCAAGATCGGCTTCCGGAGTGGCCGGGTCTTCCTGTCGGTGCACGATGACGTCTATTTCAAGATCCGCTCCATGATCCTGCACGTGCTCAGCATGATTGAGCGGCAGGGGCTGTCGAACCAGGTGGATATGCGCAAGGTGATGCAAACGGTGGAAGAGCAGACCGGCATGCCCATGGACGTCACCCGGGGGGCAGAGAGCAGCGGGGGGCTGACCATCAGTCAACCCAACCAGTGAGCCTTACTGCTACTGAATTTTATCAGGACTCTTGGAGGGGCGGTTCATAAACCGCCCCTTTTTCTTTGCCGGCGAGCGCCAGCCCGACTTGCCCAGCCCGGAAAATTATTTAATCTCCACTCCGGATCAGGAACACGGAGAGCAGGCGCCTTCACCTGCAAAAGAACAGGCGAGGGCGGCTGTTCTCCATTAAAAACATTCTGCTTTGGGCAATTAATTATTCGCAGCAAATCGATTCGCTAGCTAATATTCCGAAAATGTCGCGCCTAATCGGGATAGGCGATAGCTGTCAGCAAACCCTAAACGAGGGAAGGGCAGGGAAATCCGGATTGCCGGACCACCCCCAAAAAGACAGAAGGTGTGGTGGGCTCGAAGCCCAATCCACACCCTCTTCTTAAAACCGGGGTATAAACCCCAAATAACTACTGATGAATTACATGGCCTTTTTGGCTTTTGGAGCCTTTTTGGCCGGTGGGCATTTAACGGCTTTCTTGTGGTGTTTCTTGCCCTTGTACGGTTTTACCATGGCACAGCACTTTTCTGCCGCGTCTTCGGCCCTGGCGGCGGCCGCTTCAGCCTTGTTGGCTGCCGCGGAGGCGCGAGGTACGGGGACTTTGGCATCTTGTGCGGCCGCTTCAGCCTTTACTACCGACGCGGCTGCCCGATCTGCAGAAGCCTTAGCTTGCTCCATGTACATCTTGCACTGATCATAGTACTTTTGGCAGCAGCCAGCAGGACCTCCCAGCACCAGGGCAAAGACCGCGAGGAGAGCCAAGGCATAGCCTTTTCTCATCGCCTTCCTCATCGATTACCCCCTTTCGGAGAGAATTTTTCACTCTCCATTAGCTGTCAACCCCGGGTGCTACTTCCGCATCTTCTTCATCAGGCAGGCCTCAGCTTTCGCTGCCGCAGCCTCAGCCCGATCAGCCGCTGCCTCAGCCTTGTCAGCCGAAGCTTTCGCGTCTGCCGCCGCCATTTCGGCGTTCCGTGCCGCGGTGTCTGCCTTAGCAGCCGAAGCCGCCGCTTGATCGGCGTACATCTTGGCTTCGTCTACGCTTTTCTTGCAGGCGTCGCAGCAGCCCCCAACCATGGCAATGATAAATGCCATGATGATGGCCAAAGCAAACCCCTTCCTTACCAAAGCCTTCCTCATCAT
>JBIOJX010000181.1:0-5831 GCA_044451265.1 Desulfobaccales bacterium | reverse complement strand
TACAGGCCAGAGGCCTGTGCCACTGGAAGATCTGGCGGGCACAGCGGCCCGACCCAGCGGCATTCTGCACAGGCTGGAAAGCCTGTGCTACCAAAAGGGCGACCCAGCGGGTCGCCCCTACGGTGTAGGCTAAAGCCTGCGGCTACCAGCTACCTCTCACCTGGCCCAATACACCCGCACGAACCGGTTCGGCTCACTCCAGCTGAAGCTCAGATCCCCCTTGTAGGCCTTGTAGATGGCCCGGCCCAGATGCTGGGCCAGCTTCTCCGTGGTGGTCTCCACCACCAGCTTTTCTCCTTCCGGCACCATCTGGATGATGCGGTCCATGACACTCCGCCCCGACACCCGGCCGGCTTCCTTTTCGATGAGCGTGACCAGTTCGTCTTTGTGCTCCACCAGAAAGTCGCCGCTCAGGGTGAGATAGCCCTCCACGTAATGGTCCTTGATCTTATGGCAGGCGGGGCAGAGCACCTCCTTTACCTTGTGGGTGCCCGCCAACTTGCCGGAGAGTTCTTCGTCAAAGAACCAGCGCTTGTTCTGGTAGAGGGCCTGGCAACTGGTGCAGAGGGAAGCCTCCTGGCCTTCCTCCGGCAGATAAGGGTCCTCCGTCCGGCCGACATGGCCGAATTTCTTGCCTTTTTCACCGCTCCAATTCCGTTTCTCGAATTTTCCCATATAGCTCGCCTCTCTTCGGGGCGCCCCTTGTCCCGAGGCGCAGATGAATTATCTTGTAGTTGTCGAGATGTGGGGCCCGATCACAATGTCCCCAACAAGTTAAGGCCTAATTTTGCATTTTCTACTTGTCCGGTCGATTTATTCCGGCCAGGGAGAATTGTGATCGTGAGAAATTAATGGTTGAATTAATTTTTGGGGAGAACGATATGGAAAAATCGAGGCCCGAGGATATGTGGCAGTGCCAGATGACCAACTGCGGTTATATTTACGATCCGGCCAGGGGAGATAAAAAAGGCAAGATCCCGCCGGGGACCCGCTTTGAGGATCTGCCCGACGACTGGAAATGTCCCTGCTGCGGCGCCAGCAAAAAGATGTTCCGCCCGCTGGCCGGTCCGGATTCAGCGGCGGCCCAGCCGGTTAAATGTGAGCAATAAGGCGGCCCACTGCGCTCCTTCTTTTCCCCACGCCAAGACGCAAAGACGCAAAGAAAAGGCGCAAGAATCTAGAAGATGGCGGGCGGGGACGTCCGCTCCACCGACCTTTTCAGGTTTTATGGGCGCGCCGAAGCCCCATGAGGAACTGCCTCTCTAAAAATCCACATATTCCCCGCGGGCCAGGCCCCGTAAATGGCAGGTGTCGTTGAGGGCCATGATCTGCCAGGTGTCGCCGGTCCAGTCAAAGCGGTTGACCGCCGTGGTGTCCTGGCCGAGCCGCCAGAAGTGGGAGTTGTCCAGGCCGATAAGCGCCGCGATGAGCACCTTGTTCACCGCCCGGTGGGCCGCCAACAGGACCGTCTGGCCCGGGTGGCGCTGCACCACCTGGTCCACCGCGGCCAGGGCCCGCGCCTTGACTTCGTCCAGGGTCTCGCCCCCGGGGAACCGCACCGTCTGGGGGGAAGTTTCCCACGTCCGGTAGAGGTCGGCGTATTTCGCCTTGACCTCGGTGAGCGGCAGGCCCTCCCAATCCCCGTAACAGAGGTCGGTAAGGCCCGGCAAATCCTCCACCTTTAAGCCGTGGTGCCGGGCGATGGCCTCGCCGGTGTCCCTCGCCCGGGATAGGGGCGAGCAGTAGGCGGCCTGAATGGTCTCACCCTTGAGCCACTCCCCCGCCAACCGGGCTTCTTTCCGACCCTGGTCGTTCAAGGGTATATCCCGGGAGCCGCGAAAGATCTTGTCCTTGTTCCACGGGGTCTGGCCGTGCCGTACCAGGATGATTTTGGTCATTTTTTGCCCTCTTTCCTGAAAAGATTGGCCTCACGCCAAGACGCAAAGGCGCAAAGCAAAGACGCAAAAATGTCGGGTGCGCACTGCGCACCAAGATGGCGGGCGGGGACGCCCGCCCCACCAACCGTTTTATGGGTGGCGGCCCCTAGCCGGGCGGACACACAGGTCCGCCCCTACAAATCACCAAAGGTTTTGGGCAATGGGGTGCTCGTTCCTGGGCCTCAGGTCGATGGCCGCCATTTCACAGGCCGAGCGGCAGATGCCGCAGCCGTAGCAGCGGACGGGGTCGACGAAGGTCTTCTGGTCCACCACCGAGAAGCCGATGGCCCCGAACTGGCACATGGAATGACATTCCCGGCAGCCGGTGCAGGCGTCGTGGTTCACTTCGGCCACAAACTCCGCCCTAAAGAAGGCGCGAAAGTTATAGCGATAACTGAGCATGGCCATGCAGTCGGCCCGGTCGCAGTTGCAGAGGCCGCCGATGAACGGGGTTTTGAAGGTCCAGATGGTGTGAATCAAGCCCTGTTTTTCAAAATTCCGGTGCAGGTCGAGAGCCTCCGCCTTGGTGAGACGGTCAAAGTGGGCGTCTTCGGGACCGAGCTGGAAGGTTTCCAGGAAGGCTTCTTTCATACCCAGCATTTTCTCAGGGTCCAGACCCAGGCCGAAACAATACTCGGCGTCATTCTTCCCCTTGTTCATCTTGCGGCAGATGCAGGGGATGCGGACGATGGAATTGGCCAGGTCCAGCACTTGGGCCAGGTCTTCCAGGGGCACCACCTGCCCGAAGTGATCCCGCTGCTGGCGCTTCTCCCGGTACCAATAGATCAGTTTTCGCAGCCAGGCCGGAGACTGCATGGCCTTTTGGAACCCGGCCTCGATCTTGGCGCCATTCCAATTTTTGGCCTCCGGTAAAAATTCCGCGAAGAAACGGCGGCGCTCCAGGTTGTTGAGAAGTTCCTCGGAGTAGTTCTCAGCATTGAGATACCATTTTTTGCCGTCCCCATGCGAATGACAGAACTCACACATCTGGTCGCCTCCCCAGCTTTTTTCCAGGCCAAGAGCTGCCCGCCCATCTTGCCCATCTATCCCGGGGGACCGGAGCAGCCTTCTTAGGTGACTTTATCGCATTTTTAGCCGAGGGTATATATTTCAAGCGGATATATAGCTTGCCCAGAAAGAAAAACGGAGCCGGAGGTAGTTCGGCCCCGTCTGGCATTGCCCGAAAGGCAATCAGATCAACTTAGGACGCGATGTCCCAGTTGAGTTCGAAGGTATTATCGTAAAGGGTGTACAGAAAGCCCATCATCTTGCCCACTCCAGGCATGACCCCATCCTGGACCTTCCAATAGCTCAGATAGATGGCCGGGACCATACGGGGCTCATTGGTCTGGGGGTCGGGAAACTCGATGTTCTGCCAGACCTCCTTTTTCTCCATGACGCGCCATAAGGTGCCGAACTTCTTGCTGCGCACGGTTTGCCCTACGCTGGGAAGCTTCTTTTCCCGCTCGATTTTCGTATAGTCTTTCATAATCTCACCTCCTGAGGAGAATGGTTAGGGCCTATGTTGAACATAAGATTGCGGTTTTAGAGATTCAAGGCTAAATTTTCTTTCCTCCTCCCTTGTTAATATTTTCCCTAAGGCAGGGATTGTTCAATGCGGGTCTTTAACCCCAACAACGAGCCTTCGGCCTGCTGGATTTCCGTCAATCTCTGCTCCACCTCTCCGGCCCGGCGCGACGCCGTCTGGGCGCTTGCCTGTTTCTGGACCCTGGCCCGTTCCAGGGCCTGAGCGATGCTCCGGGTGGTATCGTCGATCCTGGCCAACCAGTCCTGCCGGAAATCCCGGGCCAGCTCCTGGAGCCGCTGCTGAAAATCGTAACGCAGCCGGCCGCAATGCTTATCGACCAGCTCAGCCACATTTTCCAGGAGTTTCTTCAGCAGCAAACCTTTGGTGAGGGCCCGGGGGAGAAGCGAAGTCACGGTCATTTGCAGGATTTCCAGCCCCACCGGTTCATCTTTAAATTTAAACGAGAACTTGGCTTTTTCGGTGAAGGCTGCCTCGGCTGCAAAACCTCGCAGGGAAAAGTCAAAGATCCGGGCGGTCAAATGGGTCAGGCGCTCCAGGATGCCGTTGATCCGCCCGGCGAACTCCCGGTGGGTGTCCGCCAATAAGAGCGCCAGCCGGTCAATTTCCTGGCGCCGCCAATCCGTGAAGACATCCCGCAGCGCCGCGAATAAATATTTCTCCATCTCCCGGCGCAGATCGGAGGCCAGGCGGCTCTGCCGCTGAAACTCGACCTCCACTTCCCGGCGCAGCCGGACCACCGTCTCCCGCTTAAAGGCCTCCAGGTCTTGGTTGAGCTCCGCCAGCACCCCTTTAATCCGGCCATCCAGGAGCAGCAGAGACATCTCGCGCTCCTTCTCCAGGCCCTGCCTTTCCAGGTGGAACCGGGCAATCCTTTCCTCCAGCTCTTTCAGGGGGATGGCGCTGGCCTGGCGTTCTACTTTAAGGGCCAACGTCGAGTCGCTCAAGGCCTTGAGCACCCCGTTGATACAGGAAATCAGCAAGACGCGGCCCTTATCTTCGTAAAGAAACTGACGCAGGTGCTCCTCAAAGCGAGGCAAGAGGCTGGCGCTCAATGATTCCGAGCCGCCGTTGGTTTTGCCTTGCAGGGCCAGCTTGGCCGACAAGGGAAAAATCATCACCTGCTGGGCGGCCAGGTTCTCTTTCAGCACCTCGACGGTAAAATCCAGGGCCTCTTGTCGCTCCGCCTCATCCACGTAGTCGATCTTGTTCAGCACGAAAAAGAGCTTGTGGACATATTCCCGGATATCCTTCAGGAATTCCTGTTCCGCCGCGGATAAGGGCGGGTCCGCCGTGACCACGAAGACGGCGGCGTCCACCTGGGGCAGGTAATTATAGGCCACTTCGGTGTTGTGGCTATAGACCGAGCCCACCCCGGGGGTGTCGATGATGCGCACCCCGTCCCGCAGATAATCCGAGGGATAGGCGATCTCCACCTCCCGCACCCCTTTCTGATTGCGAGGGTTCCCCTTTTCCGTGATGTAATCAGCCAATTCCGGCTGGGTGATGGTTTGGCTCCGGCCGTTCTGAAAGTGCACCTGGATATCGAGGCTCTCGCCATAGCCCAGGATGGTAACCACTGAAGTGAGGGGGACAATGGCGGTGGGCAAAACCGGCTCTCCCAGCAAGGCGTTGATCAGGGTGCTCTTCCCCCGTTTAAAGGCCCCCAGGATCACCAGGTTGAAGCGGTTTTCCCTTAATTTGTCCAGGAGCCGGGTTAGCTGCGGGCCCTGCACTTCCGGCAGCCCGGCTAAGCGGTCCAATTGTTTTTCCAGGTCTTCTTTCAGGCCCCGGTATACTCCCATTGCAGCTCCTTGGCCTTGGCGCAAAAAAAACTTCTGCCCCAGAAATGGACAGAAGTCATTAGCTTACAGCAGCGGTTCCGGTGGACTTCATCACCCTAATTCTCGTTTTTAGATAAGGCTTTTTCCGGTATCTGTCAATATCCTATCCACCGGTCGGGAAAAAAGGGCTGGAACCAGAGCCGTTTTTCCACCCCGGAAGAGCCATCCCAAGACAGACCAGGTTTCGAGACCTCATGACTCCCGCTCCCCAAAGAGTCAGCCTGGACAACTCGCCGGCCGAAGTGGCGGCTATCCCGCTCTTTGGCCGGTGGTGCGGGGTTTTTCCTTTACTGCGCGTTGAACGCCGGGCCTCTTGACAAAATCCCGCCGACCGCATATATAAAATGGGTCAAGTCGCACTGGGGGATCGTCTAACGGCAGGACTGCAGCCTCTGGAGTTGCCTATCAAGGTTCGAATCCTTGTCCCCCAGCCAGTTTGATTACCACAATCCCGGGTAGCTCAGTTGGTAGAGCGGGTGGCTGTTAACCACTTGGTCGGCGGTT
>JBIOJX010000180.1:0-5844 GCA_044451265.1 Desulfobaccales bacterium | reverse complement strand
TGGATCTGGTTGGTGCCTTCGTAGATCTGGGTGATCTTGGCGTCCCGCATCATCCGCTCCACCGGAAATTCCTTGACGAAGCCGTAGCCGCCCAGCACCTGCACCGCCTGGGTGGCGACCCACATGGCCGCGTCGCCGCACAGGCACTTGGACATGGCGCTCATCTTGATCAACTGGGGGCTGATGCGGCTCATGTCCTTGGGCTGCTCCTCGAACAGGCAGCAGGTCTTGTAGAGCAATTGCCGGGCCGCTTCGGTGCGCATGGCCATGTCGGCCAGCTTGAAACCCACTCCCTGATGCTTGATGATGGGTTGGCCGAAGGTTTCCCGCTCCTTGGCGTAGGCCACCGCGTAATCCAGGGCCCCGGCGGCGATGCCCAGGGCCTGGGCGGCGATCCCCAGGCGGGAAAAATCCAGGGTCTTCATCATGATATGAAAGCCCTGGCCCTCCTGACCCAGCAGGTTGGCCGCCGGTATCCGGCAGTCCTCGAAGATGAGCTCCACGGTGTCCGACCAGCGGATGCCCATCTTGTCCTCATGTTTGCCCACGGAGAAGCCGGGGGTGCCCTTTTCCACCACAAAGACGCTGGAACCCTTATGGGCCGAGACGCCGGTATCGGTGATGGTGTAGAGGGTGATGATCTCGGCCACGCCGCCGTTGGAGATGAAGGTCTTGGCGCCGTTGAGCACGTAAGAGTCGCCGTCTTTGACCGCCTTGCAGCGCAAGCGGGCCACGTCGGAGCCGGCCGCGGGTTCGGTCAGCCCGAAGGCGGCCAGTTGTTCGCCCGAGGCGAGTTTGGGCAGGAACTGCTTTTTCTGGGCCTCGTTGCCGGCCAGCATGATGGGGAGGCTCCCCAGTTCCTGCACGGCCGGCACCAGCCCGCAGGCCGCGTCCACCCGGGACAGCTCCTCCACGGTGATGGCCAGGGCCAGCATGCCGGCCCCCGTGCCTTCGTAAGCCTCGGGAAAATCAACCCCGATCAGGCCGTTTTCCCGGAGCAGGTCCACCATCTCCCAGTCAAACTTGCCTTCGATATCCCGTTTCGCCGCGCCCGGCTCCACCTGTTCTTTGGCCAGGCGCCGCACCATATCCTGCAACATCCGCTGTTCTTCGGTCAGATCATATTGCATGGATTTCTCCCTCTTTGGTTCCAGGGTGGCTCGAGAGCCGCCCCTACAATAGCCTCATTACATATTTCTCCGGTACTTGCCGCCGACTTCATAAAGCACCTGGGTTATCTGGCCCAGACTGGCTACCTTGACGGCTTCCATCAGCTCGGCAAAGATATTGCCGCCGCTGAGGACCGTCTGCTTCAGGGACTCGAGGGCAACCGCGGCTGGCGCTTGATGCCGTTGCTTAAATTTATTGAGATTATCCAGTTGGGCCTGTTTCTCCTCATAGGTGGACCGGGTCAACTGGGTGGGCGGCCGGCAATAATTTTCCGCCAGGATATTGGGGCTGATATAGGTGTTGACCCCGATAATCGGGTACTCGCCGGTATTCTTTTTGAGCTCGTAATACAGGGACTCATCCTGGATTTTGCCCCGCTGATAATAGGTTTCCATGGAGCCGAGCACCCCGCCGCGGCGGCTGAGGCTGTCGAATTCCTTCAGGACCACCTCTTCCACCAGGTCGGTCAATTTCTCCATGATGAAACTGCCCTGCAACGGGTTTTGATTTTTAAAGATGCCGTACTCCTTGCTGATGATTAATTGAATCGCCATGGCCCGGCGCACCGATTCCTCGGTGGGGGTGGTGACGGCTTCGTCGTAAGAATTGGTGTGCAGGGAATTGCAGTTGTCCGTCAGGGCCATGAGGGCCTGGAGGGTGGTGCGGATATCGTTAAACTGCATATCTTGGGCGTGCAGGGAACGCCCCGAGGTTTGCATGTGGCATTTGAGCCTCTGGCTCGCCTCGCTGGCCCCGTACTTATATTTCATGGCGATGGACCAGATGCGGCGGGCCACCCGGATAATCACGTTATACTCGGGGTCCATGCCGCTGGAGAAGAAGAAGGAGAGGTTCTTGGCAAAGGCGTCGATGTCCATGCCGCGGCTGAGGTAATATTCCACGTAGGTGAAGGCATTGGCCAGGGTGAAGGCCAGTTGGGACACCGGGTTGGCCCCGGCTTCGGCAATATGGTAGCCGCTGATGCTGACCGAATAGAAGTTCCTGACCTTATTATCGATGAAATACTGCTGAATATCGCCCATGAGCCGCAGGGCGAAGGCGACGGAGAAGATACAGGAGTTTTGGCCCTGGTCCTCCTTCAAGATGTCCGCCTGCACGGTGCCGCGCACGTTGGCCTGGACCAACTGCCGAATCCGCGCCGCTTCGGCGGGATCGGGGTCGCGGCCGTTTTCCTCTTTAAATTTATCCAGTTGCTGATCAATGGCCGTATTGAAGAAGAAGGCCAGGAGGATCGGCGCCGGCCCGTTGACCGTCATGGAGACGCTGGTATTGGGGGCGCAGAGGTCAAAGCCCTTATAGAGCTTTTTCATATCCTCGAGGGTGCAGATGCTGACGCCGCTTTCGCCGATTTTCCCAAAGATGTCCGGCTCTTCGGCCGGGTCTTCGCCATACAGGGTGAGGGAATCGAAGGCGGTGCTCAGGCGCTTGGCGTCATCATCCTTGGTCAGGTAATGAAACCGGGCATTGGTCTTCTCCGGCGGGCCTTCCCCGGCGAATTGCCGCTTGGGGTCTTCCCCTTCCCTCCTGAATTGAAAGACGCCGGCGGTATAGGGGAAATAGCCGGGCAGATGCTCTTTCCGAAGCCATTTCAAGGTTTCCGCCAGGCTGTCAAAATCGGGCAGGGCGATCTTGGGAATTTTTAGACCGGAGAGCGATTCGCTGAAGAGCTTGGTCCGGCTGACCTTGTCCCGGATTTTTACCTCAAATTCATCCTTAGAGTACTGCTCCCTGATGTCCTCCCAATGGGCCAAGGCGTCGATAATCTCATGGTCGATCTGCTTCTCCGTCTCTGCGGCCCGGTCGGCCAGATCGAGCCCCAATTCGCGGCTGACGGTTTGGATGGCCTCAAATTTATGCAGTTGACGCGCCGCCATCCGGGTTTTCTCATGGTAGGCGCGAATGGTCGCGGCGATTTCGCTCAGATAATGCTGTCGTTGGGTGGGCAGGATGCCCGACTTGGAGGACTCCTGCAACGAATAGCTGACCGCCTGGGGAATGGGCCAATCGATCAGGCCCTTTTCTTTTAGGGCGGACAAGACCTTTTCAAAAAAGACGTTGAGGCCGGGGTCCTGGAAGTTGCTGGCCACGGTGCCGATGATGGGCAGCGTCTCGTCGGGGGTCCCAAAGAGATTGTGATTGCGCCGGTATTGTTTGCCGACCTCCCGCAGGGCGTCCAGGGAGTTCTTATGATCGAACTTGTTGATGGCGATCAGGTCGGCAAAATCGAGCATGTCGATCTTTTCCAGTTGCGACGGGGCGCCGAATTCCGCGGTCATCACATAGATGGCCAGATCGACGTACTTGGTGATGGAGACATCCCCCTGGCCGATGCCGGGGGTCTCGACGATGATCAGGTCATAGCCCGCGGCCTTGAGGATATTGATGGAGTCTTCCAGGGCCAGGGAGAGTTCGCTGGCCGATTCCCGGGTAGCGAGCGAGCGCATGAAGACCTTTTCGGGATTGACAAAATTCATGCGGATGCGGTCGCCCAGCAGGGCGCCGCCGGTCTTCTTCCGGGTCGGGTCGATGGCGATAATGGCCATCGACTTCTCCGGATAATGGATCATAAAGCGGCGGATGAACTCGTCCTCCAGGGAACTCTTGCCCGAGCCGCCGGTGCCGGTGATGCCGATAATCGCCGATGGCTTAGGGGCGCTCGGCAACTCCCGCCTGATCTGGGCGAAGCCCTGGCCGTTGTCTTTATAATTGTTCTCGGCCAGGGAAATCAGTTGGGTCACCACAAAACTGTGACGCTGCCGCACCTTTTCCTGCCAATCCTGCGGCAGTGGCGGAAATTTTACGGTGGCGGCCTTAGCCATCATGTCCTGGATGATGCCGAGCAGTCCCAGCTTCTGGCCGTCTTCCGGGGAATAGATCTTGGTAATGCCATAGTCTTCGAGTTCGCGGATTTCCTCGGGGACGATAACCCCGCCGCCGCCGCCGAAGATCTTGATAAAGCCGACGCCATTCTCCTCCAACAGGTCCTTGACATATTTAAAGAATTCCATATGCCCGCCCTGATACGAGCTGACGGCAATGCCGTGCACCCCTTCCTGGATGGCGGTATAGACTATCTCTTTGGCGGAGCGATTATGTCCCAGGTGGATGACTTCGGCGCCGGCCCGCTGCATCAGGCGTCGAAAGACGTTAATGGAGGCGTCGTGGCCGTCGAACAGGGTGGTGGCGGTGACAAACCGCACCTTGGCTTGACCGGCTTGCTTGGCTGATTCTTTCTTTGGCATTTGTGAAACTCCCGAAAAAAATGACTGAGGGCTGAGGGAGGAATTATCTCAGCAATTCCCGAGCGATGATCATCCGCTGGATCTCGCTGGTGCCCTCGTAAATAGTGGTCACCCGGACGTCCCGGGCCAGCCGTTCCACCGGATATTCCTGGGAATAGCCGTAGCCGCCCAGGATCTGCACGGCGTCGTAACAGGCCCGGTTGGCGGCTTCGGTGGCATAGAGCTTGGCCATGGATGCGGCTTTGGAAAAATGTTTTCCCTGGTCCTTCAGGTGCGCCGCCTGGAGGAGTAGCAGACGGGCCGCTTCCAGTTCGGTGTAACGGTCGGCGATCATCCACTGGATCGCCTGAAATTGGGCGATGGGCTGGCCGAACTGCACCCGCTCTTTGGCGTAATTTTTGGCATAGTCCATGGCCCCGAGACCGATGCCCAGGGCCATCGAGCCGACGCCGATGCGGCCGCCGGCCAGTTCCGCCAGGGCCAGGCGAAAGCCGCTGTTGAGCTCGCCCAGCAGGTTTTCCTGGGGCACCTGGCAGTTATCCAGGATCAATTCGTTGGTGGGAGAACCGTGCTGGCCCATCTTGGGCTCATTCTTGCCCACGGCAAAGCCGGGAAAGCCCGGCTCCACCAGGAAGACGCTGATCCCCTTGCCTTTGGAGGCGTCCTTGTCGGTGACCGCCCAGACCACGAAGACCCCGGCAAACTCGCCGCTGCTGATGAAGATCTTGCGGCCGTTCAGCCGCCAGTGGTCGCCCTCGAGGGTGGCCGTGGTGCGCATGCCGGCGGGATCGGAGCCGGCCGTGGCCTCGGTGAGGCCGAAACCGCCGGCGGGGTATTCGCCGCTACAGAGCGGCGGCAGGTAGCGGCGCCGCTGCGCTTCGTTGCCCATCGATTGGATCACCTGTCCCACCATATTGGTCACCGAAGTGGTCACCGTGGTGGAGGCGCAGCCCTTGCCCAACTCGGTCATGGCCAGGCTGAAGGCCACCGCGGTGGTTTCGGCGCCGCCATATTCGGCGCGCAGATTCAGCCCCATGAAGCCCAGGTCGGCCAACTTTTTCAGGTTACCCAGGAGAATGGTCCGATCTTTGGTACGGTCCAATTCGGCCGCCTGGGGGCGCAGTTCCCGCAGGGCAAATTTTGCCGCCATTTCCTGGATCATGCGTTCTTCGTCGGTTAAGTCAAATTGCATTTATACCTCGTTTCGGGTTGGGCTCAAAGACCACAGCAGCAAGCGGTGGAAAACTGCTTGAGCTCGGGATGTCATGCTGAGCGAAGCGCAGAAGCTCGGATGCTCGGACTATTTGGTGATTCTGCGTTTGGCTCGGGATGACGGATTTTAAGTCCCCTCTCCTAAAGGGCGATTTAGGTTGGTAGCACAGCCTTTCCAGGCTGGGCTGCACAGGCTAGA
>JBIOJX010000179.1:0-5895 GCA_044451265.1 Desulfobaccales bacterium | reverse complement strand
CCGCCACATTCACTAACCCCCCCCGGCACCCCCACCCCGTCCCCCTCCTGTAGCCTTTGTTTTTTCCTGTTTTACCCCACCCCCCCGTGGGGGTTGTGGGCTGGGTGTGGGGCAAGTAGCCAGGCGATGAAGCCACCCCTCACCCCAACCCTCTCCCCTCGCAGGGGAGAGGGGGTTTTGCGGTTACCGGCATCAGCTTGTGCTCCTGTAGCCCACTGTGTCTCTCGTTCCCAAGCTCCTGCCTGGGAACGCCCATTTGCCCAAAGCTCCATCTTAGGCATAAGTCAGGCCAAAGCCAATTGCCGAAGGCGGGAGGCGCGGCGCTTTCCTGCCCTACGGTTTTAATTTTTTCCCAAGTTGCCTCCCACAGCCGCGAAAATCCAAGAAAAGATTGACAAGTGCCCGGCAAGAGTGATAAAAATTTATTGATCTTTTTACCCAGGGCTTGGATCCGGCCGTAGACGGACCGAGACTCGACGGGCGGTACTGAAACCCCCTGAGAATCGGCCGGGGGTTTGTTTTTTTTATGGAGATAGTGAGCGATCCCAGGGAGGTTCGGGCCCGGGCGGCCGAGTGGCGCGGCGCGGGGCGGAAGATTGCCCTGGTGCCCACCATGGGCTACTTCCACCGGGGGCACCTGAGCCTCATGGGGTACGGCAAGACCGCCGGCGACCGCCTGGTGGTGAGCCTCTTCGTCAACCCCGCGCAGTTCGGCCCCAATGAGGACCTGGACCGTTATCCCCGGGACCTGAAACGGGACGCGGCCCTGGCCAATGATGCCGGGGTGGACGTGCTTTATACCCCGGAGGCCGCGGCCATGTATCCTCCGGGCTATCAGACTTACGTCGAGGTGGAGCAGCTTTCCCAGGGCCTCTGCGGCGCCTCCCGGCCGGGTCATTTCCGGGGCGTGGCCACCGTGGTGCTGAAGCTGTTCAACCAGGTGCAGCCCGATATCGCCGTCTTCGGAGAAAAGGACTATCAGCAGCTGGCCGTCATCCGGCAAATGGCCGCCGACCTGGACCTGCCGGTCGAGGTGGTGGGCCGGCCCATCGTGCGCGAGCCGGACGGCCTGGCCCTGAGTTCGAGAAATACTTATCTTAATAAAGATGAGCGGGCCGCGGCCCTGTGTCTTTACCGCAGCCTCATCGCCGCCCGGGAATTAGTAGTTTCCGGCGCCAAGCACCGGGACAACATCCTGGAGGCGGTCCGCCAGATGATTAGCAGCACCCCCCATACCCGCATCGATTACCTGGCCCTGGTGGACCCGGCGACCCTGCGGGAAGTGGAGACCATAACCGGGGAGGCCCGCCTGCTCCTGGCGGTCTGGGTGGGCCACACCCGCCTCCTGGACAATACCCTGCTTTCGGAGAGTCGTTTATGTTGCGTGTAATGATGAAATCCAAAATCCACCGGGCCACCGTCACCCAGGCCGACCTGCATTACGAAGGGTCACTCACCATTTCTGCCGAATTGATGCAGGCCGCAGATATCCTGCCTTACGAGATGGTCCACGTCTATAACGTCAGTAACGGCGAACGCTTCGAAACCTACGCCATAGAAGGCGAGACCGACAGCGGCATTATCTGCCTGAACGGCGCCGCGGCCCGCAAAGGGGCCCCGGGCGACCTGATCATCATTACCACTTACGCCACCTACGACGCCGCGGAACTGAAAAAGCACCACCCCAAGGTGGTCATGGTGGACCGGCATAATCGCCTGAAAGATACCTCTGCCGCCGAAAAACCTCTGGCATTTTTTTCCTTGCCTGGTTAAAATTGATCGGTTTAGCGAGGGCCTTCCCCCGCGCTTTTACTATTGCTTTTACTTTTTTTGTAAAGGAGTCCCAGAAGAATGGCCAGATCTTTTCTATTCACCTCGGAGTCGGTTACCGAGGGGCATCCCGATAAGGTGGCGGATCAGATTTCCGACTCCATTCTCGATGCCATTTTAGCGCAAGACAAATATGCCCGGGTGGCCTGCGAAACCCTGGTGACCACCGGCTTGGCCATGATCGCCGGCGAAATCACCACTACCGCTCGGATCGATTATCCCGACATCGTCCGGCAGACCATCAAAGAGATCGGCTATAACGACTCCTCCATGGGCTTCGACTGGGAAACCTGCGCCGTGCTCACCTCCGTCGACCGGCAGTCTCCGGATATCGCCCAGGGCGTGGAAGGCCGGGGCCTCTCCCCCGAGCAGGGCGCCGGCGACCAGGGACTGATGTTCGGTTATGCCTCCACCTCCACCGAAAATTTGATGCCCATGCCCATCTGGTATGCCCACCGCCTGGCGGAACGCCTGGCCCGGGTGCGGAAGAACGGCACCCTGCCGTGGCTGCGCCCCGACGGCAAGACCCAGGTGACGGTGCGCTACGAAAACAGCGAGCCCGAGAGCATTCACACGGTGGTCATCGCCGCCCAGCATAACCCCGAGGTCAAGTACGCCGACCTGGAAGAGGCCATCATCGAGGAGGTGGTCAAGAAGACCATCCCGGCCAACCTCCTGGTGGACACCAAATTCCTGATCAACACCACCGGCCGCTTCGTGGCGGGCGGCCCCCTGGCCGACTGCGGCATGACCGGCCGCAAGATCATCGTCGATACCTACGGCGGCCGGGGCTACCACGGCGGCGGCGCCTTCTCCGGCAAGGACCCCACCAAGGTGGACCGCACCACTTCCTACATGCTGCGCCACGTGGCCAAAAATGTGGTGGCCGCCGGGCTGGCCAGGCGCTGCGAGGTTCAGGTGGCCTATTCCATCGGCCTGCCCGACCCCCTTTCCATCATGGTCTACACTTACGACACCGCGGTCATTTCTGAAGATAAGCTCCTGGAGATTATCAAGGAAACCTTCAGCTTCAAGCCCGCCGCCATGATCCAATACCTGGATCTGCAGCGCCCCATCTTCAAGAAAACCGCGGCTTACGGCCATTTTGGCCGCACCGATCCAGACTTTACCTGGGAATACGTCAACAAGGTGGACGTCCTGCGGGAAAAGGCCGGCCTCAAAGGCCCCTCCCCCATCTGCATCTGCCAGCCGCAGGCTGTCGCCGCGAAATAACGAGGAACTCATGGATTACGATGTCAAAGATATAAATCTGGCCGATAAAGGCCGCTTGCGGGTGGAGTGGGCCCGGCGCGACATGCCGGTGCTGAACGCCATCCGGGAGCGCTTCGAACGGGAAAAACCTCTCAAGGGACTTCGGATCGCCGCCTGCCTCCACGTCACCACCGAGACGGGAGTGCTGGCGGCCACCTTGAAAGCCGGCGGGGCCACGGTGCATGTCTGCGCCTCCAATCCCCTGAGCACCCAGGACGACGTGGCCGCCTTCCTGGCCAAGTATGAAGGCATCCCCACCTTCGCCATCAAGGGCGAAGACGGCGACACCTACTACCGCCACCTCAACCAGGCCCTGGACGTCAAACCCCAGATGACCATGGACGACGGCGCCGATATCGTCTTTACCGTGCATACCAAGCGCCAGGAACTGCTGGCGGGGATCTTCGCGGGCACCGAGGAGACCACCACCGGCGTCATCCGTCTCAAGGCCATGGCCAAGGACGGGGTCCTGAAATACCCCATCATCGCGGTCAACGACGCCATGACCAAGTACCTCTTCGATAACCGCTACGGCACCGGCCAGAGCACCCTGGACGGCATCCTGCGGGCCACCAACCGACTGATGTCCGGCAACATCTTCGTGGTGGCGGGCTACGGCTGGTGCGGCCGGGGTCTGGCCATGCGAGCCCGGGGCCTGGGCGCCCGGGTCGTCGTCACCGAGGTCGACCCGCTCAAAGGCCTGGAAGCCATCATGGACGGCTACGAAGTCTTACCCATGGCCCAGGCCGCCAAGATCGGCGACATCTTCTGCACCCTCACCGGCGACATCCACGTCCTCCGGGAAGAGCATTTCCAGGTAATGAAAGACGGCGCCATCCTCGCCAATTCCGGCCATTTCAACGTGGAGATCGATATCGACGCCTTAACCGGGATCAGCACCGCCCACCGGCCCATCCGGGATTTCGTGGAAGAATACACCCTGAAAAACGGGCGCCACATCTATCTCCTGGCCGAAGGCCGCCTGGTGAATCTGGCCGCGGCGGAGGGGCATCCTTCCGCGGTCATGGACATGAGCTTCGCCAACCAGGCCCTGGCCTCGGAATTCATCTCCAAGAACCACGCCAGTTTCGAGAAGCGGGTCTATCCGGTGCCGGAAGCCATCGACAAGGAAATCGCCCGCCTGAAACTGGCGGCCATGCAGGTGGATATCGACACCCTGACGCCCGAGCAGGAAAAATACCTGGCGTCTTACGATCTGGGGACTTGAAAGTTGTCTCCCGATAATTAAAGGTATGTAGGGGCGGGTTTTAGACCCGCCTCTACTTTAAGCAGGCGAGGTAATAGATATGCCGGCGATCAAATTCGGCACCTCCGGCTGGCGGGGGATTATCGCGGAGGATTTCACCTTCCCCAACGCCCGCCTGGTCTGTCAGGCCATTGCCGATTATCTGAAGCAGCAGGGCCTGGCCTCCAAAGGGGTGGTCATCGGCTACGATACCCGCTTCCAGTCCGAGACCTTTGCGGCCACCGCCGCCGAAGTGATGGCCGGCAACGGCATTGTCAGCTATTTCACCGACCGGGACTGCCCCACTCCGGTGGTGAGCTTCGCCATTCGGGCGGGCCGCCGGGCCGGGGGCATCAACATCACCGCCAGCCACAATCCCGCCGCCTACAACGGCATCAAATTCTCGCCGGCCACCGGTGGCCCGGCCCCGGAGGAGGTCACCAAGCCCATTGAGGCCCTCATCGGCGGACTGGCTCCCGAGGCCGTCAAGATGCTGCCCTTGGCCCAGGCTCGGGAGAGAGGCCTGGTGGTGGAGATCGATCCCCGGCACGACTATTTCCAGCACCTCAAGACCCTGGTGGACACCGAGGTCTTGCGCCGAGCCGGCCTCAAAGTGGTGGTGGATGTCCTCTACGGCACCGGCCGGGACTATCTGGACGCCTTCCTGAGAGACGCCGGGGTGGAGGTGGAGGTGCTCCACGGCTGGCGGGACCCCTATTTCGGCGGCCATCGGCCGGAGCCCTCGGCCGAGTTTCTCTCGGAGCTGGCCACCCGCATCCCGGCCACCGGAGCCCATCTGGGTCTGGCGGTGGATGCCGACGCCGACCGCTTCGGGGTGATGGATGCCTCGGGAAAATATTACGAAGCCAACGAAATCCTGGGGCTGCTGCTGGACTATTTGATCCGGACCCGGGGTTGGGAAGGCGGTGTCGCCCGCAGCGTCGCCACCACCCACCTCATCGACCGGGTGGCCAAGCTTTACGGCCGGCCGGTCTTTGAAACCAAAGTCGGCTTCAAGTACCTGGGGCAATATATCATTTCGGACCAGGCGGTCATGGTGGGCGAGGAAAGCGAAGGCTTTTCCATGAAGCGCCATCTGCCGGAAAAGGACGGCATCCTGGCCGGCCTGGTGGTGGCCGAGATGGTGGCCCGCACCGGCCAAGGGATTCCCGAGCTTCTGGCAGACTTATTTGCCCGGGTGGGGCCGGTTTACAATCGCCGCCTTAACTTTGCGCTGACGCCGGAGGCCAAAGAGCGCCTGATGGTGAGCCTGAAACAGGCGCCGGCCTCTTTTGCGGGGCTCAAAGTGGCCCAGCACGTCACCCTCGACGGCCACAAATATATTTTGGCAGACGGCAGCTGGGTCTGTTTCCGCCCCTCCGGTACCGAGCCGGTGGTGCGTTTTTACTTTGAGGCCTCCTCTCCGGAGGAACTGGACAAGTTGCGCCAGGCCGGCGAGGCCCTGATCCGGGAAGCCTAAACGTCGGGGCGGCGAGGGCGCCGCCCCTACAAAAATCTTTATATCCCAAAACTAAAAACTCGAAACT
>JBIOJX010000178.1:0-5895 GCA_044451265.1 Desulfobaccales bacterium | reverse complement strand
GTAGGTACGCAGCCCCGCCGCCTGGCCATGGGCCTCCCGCTCAAAGCCAATGGCGCCGCCTACCGCCGCGGCGATGACCAGCTTGAACACGTCCAGCGAAATGTGTTGCCAGTCCCACATTTTCGTAGTCCTTCTAATCTGTTAGATTAATAACATCATATCTGAAATGGCGAAAATTGAAAGAGAGGAAAAGTTCGAAATCATGGAAAAAAACGGCAGGAGGGTCCTCTAAAATTTTACTCTAAAGCCAAACCCGCAGCCTTGCTGCTCACCGCTCACTGCTCACTATAAAACCCGGCTGCCGAAGATGGCAGTGCCCACCCGCACCAGGGTGGCGCCTTCCTCGATGGCCACCTCAAAGTCGCCGGACATGCCCATGGACAACTCCGGCAAGGGGGTCCCGCCCAGGTCTTGCAGCCCATCCCGCAGCTCCCGCAGGGCCCGGAAATAGGGGCGCACCGCCTCGGGGTCGAGAAAGGGCGGCATGGTCATCAGGCCCACCAGCCGCAGGTGCGGCAACTGGCTGATTTCCCGCTGCAACTCGGCGGCTGCCTCCGGGCTGGTCCCGGACTTCGAGGCCTCCCCCGCCAGATTTACCTGCATCAGGATCTTTTGGATGGTTCCCGCGGAGGCGGCGGCGGCATCCAGGGCTCGAGCCAGCTTCAGGCGGTCCACCCCGTGGATCAGCTCGAACCGATTCACCGCGGCCTTGGCCTTGTTGCTTTGCAGGTGGCCGATAAAATGCCAGCTCGCCGCCTCCCCCAGGGCCTCGATCTTGCCCCGGGCCTCCTGGAGGTAGTTTTCGCCGAAGAGGCGCTGGCCCGCGGCCACGGCCTGACGGATCAGCTCCACCGGCACCGTCTTGCTCACCGCCACCAGGCGCACCTGCCCCGGGTCTCGGCCGGCCCGCCGGGCCGCGGCCGCCATGCGGCGACGCACTTCCTCTAAATTTTGGGCGATTTGGCTCATTGATATATTGGGTAGCACAGGCTATCCAGCCTGTGCCCTTCACCGGCCGGAGGCCGGTGCCACTAAAACTTCTGCTTCCCTCAGCCCGAAGACCCTCAGGGTATTCTCCCAGGTGGCCCGGGCCACTTCTTCCAGGCTGAGGCCCCGGACCTCGGCCAGTTGCCGGGCGGTGGCGACCACGTACGCCGGCTCGTTGCGCTTGCCCCGCCAGGGTTGCGGCGGCAGGTAGGGGCAGTCGGTCTCCACCAGCAGGCGGTCCAGGGGCGCCTCTTTGGCCACCTCCCGCAACGGCCCGGCCTTGGGGTAGGTGAGGGTGCCGGAAAAGGAGAGGTGCATTCCCAAGTCCAGGAAATCATGGGCCTCCTCCAGGCTCCCGGCAAAGCAGTGCATGATCCCGCCTTTGAGGCGGCCGCGATATTCCCGGAGAATCTTTAAGGTCGCGGCCGTGGCCTCCCGGGTGTGGATGATTACCGGTTTTTTCAGGGTATCGGCCAGCTCCAGTTGGCGGCGGAACCAGTGCTCCTGGGTCTCGGCCGGCGAACGTAAGCGGTAAAAATCGAGGCCGATCTCGCCGATGGCCGCCACGCGGGGATGGGTCGCCAGGGCGGCCAGGGTCTTCAGGTCCGGTTCGGTGATCGTCCCGGCCCCATGGGGGTGCACCCCCACCGCCGCCCAGATCCCGGGGTAGCTCCCGGTCGTCGCGATCACCTGGCGGGCGTCACCCAGGCCGGTGGCGACGTTGACGATCAAGGCCACCCCGGCCTCCCGGGCCCGGTTCACCACCTCGGCCTGATCGGCCAACAGTTCCTCCAGGTCCAGGTGGGCGTGGGAATCGGCCAGACGGATGGACATAAGTTTCGAGTTCCGAGTTTTTAGTTTTTAGTTAAAAAGCCAGGGGAATCCGGGTTTTCAATCCTTACCGGAAGTCGGCCAGACTGAGAATTTACTGCTCACCGCTCACCGTTCACTGCTCGCCGAACTTTATGGACGAATCCTCCCTGCCATGGTAAAATACCCCATATTCCCGTGGTCTGCAAGGAGAGGCGGTGCCCGCCTGGTTTTATAGCATCATCCTCATTTGCTGGGTTTGCCTCCTGGCCCCCTTAACCGCAGGGGCCGCCGGCTTGAGCCACACTGTGCCCCAATGGCAAACGCTGGGCCGGGGTCTCAGTTTCGCCCGGGTGGATGTGCTCCGGGAAGGCGAGGTCACCGAGGTCGTGGCCAGCCTGGCGGTGGTCAAGATCGATCCGGCCACCAATGCCTTCCGGGTCTTTCACCAGGCCCCCCAGAGCATCACCCAATGGCAGCAGCAACTGAAGGCCCCCATCGTCTTTAACGCCAGCTTTTTTGGACCCAACAATCAACCGGTGGGTCTGATCATGGCTGACGGCCAGGCCATCGGCCCGGCCAACAACCGGCAGATGCGTGGCATGTTTGTGGCCGAGCCCAAGGGCATCTCCCCGGACCTGCCCCGGGCCACTATCCTGGACCTCAAGGCCACCCCCATCAATCCCCAGAACCTGCCCTGGACCCAGGGGGTGCAATCCTTTCCGCTGCTGCTGGACTACAAGGGCAACGTCCGGGTGCTGGACAGCGACAAAAGGTCCAACCGCACGGTAATCGCCACCGACCGGGTGGGCAACATCCTGGTCTTCAATACCTCCAACCGTTTTTTCACGTTGAAGGAGTTGGCTCAATTCCTGAAAACCAGCAAGTTCGGCATCGACTCCGCCCTGAACCTGGACGGCGGCGCCGAAGCGCAGTTGTTGATCAAGACCAAAGACCTGGAGTTTTTTTCTCCGCCATCGTGGGAGACCTCCCTCGGGAATATCTTTGACCAGAAGAGTTACTGGCTGCCCACCGTGGTGGGGGTCTTTCCGCGGCAGGATTGAGCCGGATGGCCAGATACCTCATCCTGGGGGCGGGTAAATTCGGGCGCCTGGCCCTGGCGCGTCTGGCCCGGCAAGAGGCGGCGGCCTCATTCCAGGTGGTGGAACACCGGCCGGAGGCCCTGGCCGCGGCCCGGGCCCTGGCGCTCCCTGAGGTTGAGTGGGTGGCGGCGGAGGCCATTGCCTTCCTGGCCGCCAACCTGAGGGATAATCCGCCCTGGGATTGGCTGATCCCCATGGTGCCGGTGCACGTGGCCTGTGCCTGGCTCCTGGCCGGCCCCCTAAACGGCTGGGAGACCGTGGCGGTCCCGGAAGAACTGGAACAAGTGGCGCCGGTGTGGTTCCGGGGTCCCGAAGGGCAGCTCTATCTGAGCCGGGCCGCGCATCTCTGCCCGGATGATTGTCCCGAGCCGGACTCCGTCTGTCCGGTGAGCGGCGAGTCCCGGGAGGCGCCCCTGTCCGCCGAACTGGCGGCCGTGCACCTGCCCGGCTGGTCCACCCGGGTCATCCCCAGCCGGCAACTGGCCCCCGGGGTGGGGGGCTATTCCCCTGGGGAATTGCTGGCTCTGGGCCGGGAACTGACTGGCCTGGCCGGCCAGATACTGATCGCTACCGCCTGCCGCTGCCACGGGGTGGTGCATGGGTTGAGAAATCCGGATAAACATGGCGAACTTTGAGCACTTCGGAGTCCTGGGCGCCGCGCCGCGGATGCAAGAGATCTTTCATCTGCTGGAAATGGTATCGCCTTCGGAAGCCAATGTCCTGCTTCTGGGGGAGACCGGCACCGGCAAGGAACTGGTGGCCCGGGCCATCCATGGCAGCAGTGACCGGGCCCAGGGGCCTTTTGTGGTGGTCAACTGCGCCGCGCTTCCCGAAACCCTGCTGGAGTCCGAGCTCTTCGGCCACGAACGGGGCGCCTTTACCGGTGCGGTCAATCGCAAGGACGGCCGCTTCCTCCTGGCCCATCGGGGCAGCCTCTTCCTGGATGAAATCGGCGAACTCAGCCTTACCACCCAGGCCAAGATCCTGCGGGTCCTCCAGGCCCGGGAGTTCGAACCCCTGGGCGGCACCCGCACCCTGAAGGTGGACGTCCGCATCATCGCCGCCACTAACCGCCCCCTGGAGGCCATGGTGCGGGAGGGCCGCTTCCGGGACGATCTCTTCTACCGGCTCAACGTCTTCCCCATCGTCCTGCCGCCTTTGCGGGAGCGGCTGGAGGACCTGCCTCTGCTGGCCGACCATTTCCTGAGGACCTACTCGGCCAAGAACCGCAAGGAAATTAAGTCCCTGGCCCCGGAGGTGCTCCAGGCCTTCCAGGGTTACCCCTGGCGGGGGAATATCCGGGAGCTGGAGAATATCATCGAGCGCGGGGTGATCGTTTGCCAGGGAGACACCCTGACCCTAGGGGATCTGCCGTTGAGCCTGCAACAGGCCGGCTCCTCGGCCTGGGTAGACGAAGAGCTGGAACCGGAATTGCCGGAATTGGAGCGGCAGTTGATCAGCCGCACCCTGGAGCTGGTGGACGGCCAGCGCCAGGCGGCCGCGGAAATCCTGGGGATTTCCCTGGAGGAACTGGACCTCAAAATCCGCTCCTACGGAGTGGAGAAGGGCTTAGAATAGAATGTTCTTTCCACCGCTGATTTTCCTGATGATGCTGGTCTTTTTCCTGGTGGCCTTGATCATGCTGCCCTTCTTGCTGCTGGGCATGATCGGCGAGGCCTTCCTGCGGCTGGGGCTTCCCCCCGGCTTGGTCTTCTCGTTGCTTATCCTCACCCTGCTGGGTAGCCTGGTGAACATCCCCATCTACCGCTTCGCCAGCCGGGAGGTGTACGAGGACCAACTCATCTCTTATTTCGGCATGCGCGTCCGGGTGCCCCGGTCGCCAACCCACCAGACCGTGCTGGCCGTCAACGTCGGCGGGGCCGTGATTCCCGTGTGTCTCTGTATCTATCTGCTGGCCCAGATCCCCTTCGGCCTCTATCTGCCGGTGCTGGTGGGGCTGGTGACCCTGGTGGTTAACCGCCTGGCCCGGCCGGTCAAGGGCCTGGGCATCGCGGTGCCCGGCTTGATTCCGCCCCTGGTGGCGGCCCTGGGGGCCTATCTCCTCTGTCCCTGGTACCTCCGCGCCCCCTGCGCCTACATCGCCAGCACCCTGGGGATTCTCCTCGGCGCCGATCTGCTGAAGCTGCGCGAGATTCCCAAGCTGGGGGCGCCGGTGGCCTCCATCGGCGGCGCCGGCACCTTCGACGCCATCTTCTTCGGAGGGGTCATCGCAGTGTTGTTAAGTTGAGCAAATCATTCTTGCCCCCAGCTAAATTTGGGGGTTATATTTGAGTGACAACCGGAGAAAGGTTGCAGTTCAAGATTTCCCTTTGATCTTCAGGAGGTTACGTTAATGAAAGAGCTATCTGGCATTGAGCTGCGGCGCTTGACCGCCGGGGTCCCGGGCCGGTTGGTTCCCATCCTGTTAGTCCTGGTCCTGCCGCTGCTCCTGGGGGCCTGGCAGGATTTCACCGGCAACACCATCAATCCCAACTATGTGAAGCGCATCCAGGACGGCAAGACCACCAAAACCGAGATTCTCGCCTTTTTCGGCGACCCCAAGGAAGTCGAAAAGTCTGACCTCGGGCCGGTTTACAAGTATTCCAGCTACAAGGACGCCGCGCCCGATACGCCTTACATCCACGATAAGCGCAAAATCCAAGAGCAATCCGATAAACTTTATGTGGACGATAACAAGCAGATCAAAAAGCCCCCTTTGAAAACCGAGGGCAAAATCCTGCGCAGCACCCTGACCGTGCGCTTCAAAAGCGACGGCGAAACCGTGATGGCCCATGAATACAAGGAGTTTTAATGGGGTGGCCGGATGACGGCCTTCACCGACCTGACCCAGGCCCTGGCCTGGGTCTTTGATTTACAGAAATTCGGCATCAAGTTCGGCCTCTCCTCCACCCTGGACCTGTTGGCCCGGCTGGGCCTCCCCTACCAGCAAGGCCGCTATCTCCACATTGCCGGCACCAACGGCAAGGGCTCGGTG
>JBIOJX010000177.1:0-5902 GCA_044451265.1 Desulfobaccales bacterium | reverse complement strand
GTCGGGAGAACCTATCAGGTTTAGCAGCCGCCATGGCGCCATCACGGCCACCGCCCGGATGAGCGATCGGATCAGGCCGGGCACGGCCTTCCTGCCGCGGCACCTCCTGGAGGACGTGGTTAACCGCCTCGTCAATTCACCTCTGGACCCCATCGCCGGGATGCCGGCCTACCATGGGTGTGCCGTTAATTTGGCAAAATTGGTCGAGCAGCTTGAGGAAGTCTTCGGCCTGAAGGTGCCGACTTCCCGCTACCTCCACCGGGGCCATACCTGGGTGGCATTGGAGAATGGCGGCAGGGTGCGCCTGGGCCTGGATGACTTTTCCCAGAAGGTCCTGGGTCCCGGCGATGAAATCCGACTGCCGGTAATCGGGGAGGAAATTCGCCATGATAAGGCGGCGCTGGCGCTGGCTCGCCAGGGAGCAAAGGCCGCGGTCCTGGCGCCTCTGGACGGTATTATCGAAGCGGTAAATCCCAAGGTCCTGGCCAGACCGGGGCTGGCCCATGACGACCCTTACGGCGAGGGCTGGCTGCTGGTCGTTGCCGCCACCAACCTGAAGCCGGACCTGGAAAAGCTGGCCTTTGGCGAGAGCAATGTCGCCTGGATAGAAGAGGAGTCCCTCAGGCTCATAGGGATGCTGGAACCCTCGGTGGGCGCCACCCTCCAGTCCGGCGGGACGATCATCGACGACGTCTACGGGCAGTACCCCGAATTAGGCTGGGAGCGCCTGGCAAAAGAGTTTCTCCGGTCCCCCTGACCGGCCGTTTAACCCTTTTTCATGAAGCAAAAAGGGCTGGATTACGAGCCTTGGAGCAAAGAAGAGCGGCCAAGGCCCGCGAGTTCCGGGAGGCTCAGTTCGAGCGGGACGGCCTTTCCTTGACACCGTTTTCCCGACCCTTTTTCAGTCAGGGTCAACTCAAGTCTAAACCATCCCCATGATTACTTCCTTGCTTACCCAACGGGCCTTTGCGCCAGCCTGAATACTTAACTTCTCTAGCGAACCGGAGGCCAGCGGGGTGATGGAACAGTTGGCCAACCGGCCCCTTTACCGGCGGCCTCAGCCCTGCTTCGGGTTTTCTCGGCTGAATTACAGAACTCCTTTCAGGCAGCCGATTTCATTAAGATATTAACTTAAGAATTTTAGTATGGTAGAATCTGCACAAGGAGAATTGGTCGATGTTCAAGAAGGCCCCGTTATTAGCCATCATCCTGGTAGGCCTAATTTTTTCCGGCTGCGCTTCCATGAAGGCTGATCCTTCCACGGGCGCCGGCTTCGTGCCCATGCAGGAAATGGCCCAGAAAAGCGACCTCCCTTTCAACAAGGCCTGGGTCAAGGATGGGATGGAGTGGCAGAATTATAAGACCATCTACATCAAGCCGGTGAACACCACCTACCTGATGGACACCGATAGCTGGAAGCAAAACTTTCGCCAGGGCCACATGAAAGACGATGCCCAGGAACTCGCCCGCTACATGGAAGACCGGTTTAGGACCGCCTTCGCCGCCGACCCGGACAATCAATTTCGGGCGGTGGGCTCCCCGGAGCCGGGTTCTTTGACTCTGGAAATGGCGCTGACGGAACTGGTCCCCAGCAACATCCCCCTGGAAATCCTGGGTTATGGCCCTTATGGCAGCGGCACGGTCGTCAAGCTGCTCTCGCGGTCCTCGGGAGCGGTGAGCACCGTGGCCTTCGAGGCCAAGGTGAGGGATTCCAAGACCGGCACGGTGGTGGCCATGTTTGCCGACCGGGAGGTACAAAAGTACAAGCCCCTCGATTTTAAGGGCTTCACCTATTACGGCAACGCCCGAAATATCATCGACGATTGGGCCGACCAGATGGTCCTGGTGGCCAACAAACGGCCGGGGCAGGTCGTCGAGGCCGCCAGCACCTTCTCCCTGAAGCCCTGGTAACCTGAAGCGCCGATCAAGGCGGACCGAAGGCGCGGCGGATGAAGTCCTTCTCGTCCTTCCGGCTCTTGACCTTCTCGTTGATCCGGGCCTCCAGCAGCCGCTCCAGCATCTCTTTGATGAGCGGCCCGGGCTGGTAACCCAGGGCCACCAGGTCCCGCCCCCGTAGTTCCGGCTTGAGCTTCTTGAGGTGGGTGAAAAAGAGGGAGATGAGCCGGCGGGAAGGCTCCTGGCGGGATTTGGCCAGGATGTAAAGCAGGTATTCCGTCTCCAGGGGCGCCAGCAGATGGTAGATCTGGCTGCGGTTGGGCTCCCCTAGGCGGAAGAGGCTGAGAAGGGCCTGGTCCGCCGCCTCCTTGCCCCGGACCAAGGCCCCGGCCAGTTTCGGCGACAGATTGAACCCCCGCAGCATCTCCGCCAGTTCCCCGGCACTGAACGGTTCCACCAACCCCAGAAAATAGACCAACCAGCGGTGGTAGTGATCTTCGAGGAACAGCAGGTCGTACCAGGAGAGCACCGCCTGGACCCGTTCCAGCATGGCGCGGGCGGCCTCGTCATAGGCCAGCCGGGGATGGACGGCCTTCAGGAGGTCGAACTCCGCCAGCCGCGCCACCGCGGGGATGGGGTTCTCCTCCTGCAAGATCAATTTGAGTTCCTGGAACAGCCGGGCCCCGGAGAGACGGTCGAAGAAGTTGTTGCGCACCGCGTTATTGATGAGGTTAGCGGTGAGCTTGCTGATCCGGAACTTGAAGCGCTGCTCGAAGCGCACCGCCCGGAAGACCCGGGTGGGGTCCTCCACGAAGCTCAGGTTGTGCAACAGGCTGATGCGTCCTTCCTTCAGGTCCCGCTGGGCCCCGAAGAAGTCCAGCAGGGTGCCGAACTCCCCGGGATTGAGCCGCAGGGCCAGGGTGTTGATGGAGAAATCGCGGCGGTAGAGGTCCATCTTGATGGAGCTGTACTCCACGATGGGCAAGGCCCCGGGGGCTTCGTAATACTCGGTGCGAGCCGTGGCCACGTCGATCTTGAAGCCGTCGGGGAAGATGAGCACCGCGGTCTTGAATTTCTGAAACTCCCGGAAACGGGCCCCATAGCGGGCGGCAAACAGCCGGGCGAAAATGATGGCGTCGCCTTCGATGACGACGTCGATGTCCAGGTTCTCATGGCGCAGCAGCAGGTCCCGGACAAAGCCGCCCACCACGTAGGCCTGGAACTTCAGCTCCGCGGCCACCGAGCCCACCTGTTGGAGGATTTCCAGGATATTTTTGGGCAGGCGCTCGCGCATCAGGGAGACGATGTTCTTGGTGCGCACGGGCTGCGACCACTGGGCCTCATCGTCGTCGGCGCTGAGCAGGTGCAGGAGGTCGGTGCGGCTGACGATGCCGATGACCTTGCCTCCTTCCACCACCGGCAGGATGCGCTGCTTGCGGACCAGCAGCCGTTCCCGAATCTCCGGCAGGGTGGCCTCCGGGTCCACGGTGGTTACTTCGGTGGTCATGTAGTCCTTCACCGGATGACTCTTCAGGCCGTGGTAGATGCCCTTTTCCACCACCTGCCGGGTGATCACCCCCAAGAGCAGGCTGTCGGTCACCACCGGCAGGGCGTTGATACTATAGCGATTCAGGATCAGTTCGGCCCGTTCCAGGGTGACCTCCGGCGTCACCGACTTCACCGGGAAGGACATGATCTCCCGAGCCCGGCGCCCCGGGTGAACCCGTTTTTGCAGGAGCTGGCGCAGCTTTTCCTCCACCTGAGCCAGAGGCTGGTCCTTGATGGCGGCGGAAGCGGCGTAGCTGTGGCCGCCGCCGCCCAGTTCAGCCAGGATTTCGGCCACGTCCACCTCCGGCAAGCGGCTACGGCCCACCACAAAGACCCGGTCCTCCATCTGGGCCAGGGCGAAGAGCACCTGGATGTTCTCCATGTCCATGAGCTTATGGGCCACCACGGCGAAATCCGGGACATACTCCTGAGCCGAGGTGCGGGCGATGACCACTTCGATGCCGCTGACGTGAAAGTTGGTGGAGTGCTCCAGCAGGTCGTTGAGCAAGGCCACCTGCTCGGAGGTGAGTTCCCGGGTGATGATCTCGGAGACCACATTGAGGTCGGCCCCCTGGCTCAGCAGGAAGGCGGCGGCCTCGAAATCCTGGGGCGTGGTGGAGGCGAAGGTAAAAGAGCCGGTGTCCTCGTAGATCCCCAGGGCCATGATGGTGGCCTCCTGGGGCGTCAGGGCGAGCCCCCGCTCCTGGATTCTCCGGGTCAGGATGGCGGTGGTGGAGCCCGTCATCTCCACCACTTCGAGGCTGCCGTGGACGTCGTCGGGGGAGTCGGGATGGTGGTCGTAGACGTGGATTTCCACTTCGCCGGAAAGCGCGGCTTCGGCGAATTTGCCGATGCGGGAGGCTTGGCGGGTGTCCACCAGGATAAGGCGCTTGATCTCCTCCGGCGGCACATTGCGGCTCCGGGCAAAATCCAGGAAATAGAAACTGGAGCGAATATAAAAGTCCCGCAGGTTACGCTCCTGGGAACCCGGAAAGACCTGGATGGCGCTCGGATAAAGCTTCTTGGCCGCCACCATGGAGGCCATGGCGTCAAAGTCGGCGTTCAGATGGGTGGTGATCACCTCCAGGGTGCGGGGCGGGGCGGGCGGCTCGCCGTGATTATTAGCGCGGCTCATGAGCGGGGATGGGCCTTCTCGTGCGCCTTTTTCAAGCGCGCCGCGTCCAGATGGGTGTAGATCTGGGTGGTGGCCAGATCGGCATGGCCCAGCAGCAGTTGGATCACCCGCAAATTGGCCCCCCGGGAGAGCAGATGAGTGGCCATGGAGTGGCGCAAAGTATGCGGGCTCAGACCCCCAATTCCTTGTTTCAGGGCATAGTGCTTCAAGATCTTCCAAAAACCCTGGCGGCTCAGCTTCCCGCCCCGGACATTGACGAAGAGATAGGGACTCTGGCGGCCCTTGAGGAGCTGGGCCCGGCCCTGGGCCAGGAACAGCTCGATCTTCTCCGTAGCCTGCGCCACCATGGGCACCACCCGCTCTTTGGAGCCCTTGCCCAAGGGCCGCACCACCCCTCGCCGCAGGTCCAGTTGCTTCAGAGTCAGGCCCACCAACTCCGAGACCCTGAGCCCGGTGGCATAAAGCAGCTCCAGCAGGGCCGCGTCCCGCTGACCCAGGGGGGTTGCTGGGTCAGGCCCTTGCAACAGGGCCGTCACCTCGTCCTCCCCCAGCACCTTGGGCAGCCGCCGGGGCAAACGGGGCGAGTCCAGGAACTCCACGGGGTTGGCCTTAAGCTTCTCCTCCCGCTGCAAGAAGCGGAAAAACTGGCGCAGGGCCGAGAGCTTCCGGGCCCGGCTGCGGGCTGACAGGCCCCGGCCCTCCAGAGCCGCCAGGTAAGCCTGCAGGTCGGTCAGCGACACCGCACCCCAGGCCGCCAGCCCCCGGGAGTCGGCGAACTGCCAAAAATCCTGCAGATCGCCGGCATAGGCGGCCACGGTCAGCGCCGCCAGCCCCCGTTCCGCGGTCATATGCTGATAAAATTGGTTGAGTTCCGCATCCATGAGTGTTTAGCTTGATAAAATCGAAATTCGATTATACCCTTTGTTTGATAAAAGTAATACCTGAACAGACTTGAGGAAAGAGGAAAGGACATTTCCCTTTCACGGATCACGTTTATGACAGACATCATTTACGGCCGCCATCCCGTCCTGGCCGCCCTGCGCCGGCCCGAGAGCCAACTGGAAGAGGTCATTGTGGCCCAAGGGGTCGGAGGGCCGTGGCTCGATGAGGTGCGGCGTCTGGCCCGGGCCGCGAAAGTGCGCTTCCGGGTCCAGGAGCGGGCCGCTCTGGACCGTCTCTGCGGCACCCCGCACCACCAGGGGATCATGGCCCGGCGAGGCGCCTATACCTACCTCTCCGAGTCGGATCTGCTGGACCGCCTGCCGGAGCTGACGGAGCCCGCCCTGCTGGTGGCCGCCGACAGCCTCACCGATCCCATGAACC
>JBIOJX010000176.1:0-5915 GCA_044451265.1 Desulfobaccales bacterium | reverse complement strand
CGGCACACTTTGGCGAATCTTGACCAGGCCGGGTGCGGCCTCCGCCCCAGACTTAAACTTCGGCAATCTTTTGCTGATCGCTGAAAGCTGCTCTTTGGGCTTGCATCCCTCGCTCTAGTTTTTTATATTAATAAAGTTATGACTACTATCGCCGTTATCATCCATATCACCGTCTCGCTGGCCCTGATCTTTATCGTCCTCTTGCAGCACGGCAAGGGCGCCGGCATCGGCGCCGCCTTCGGGGGCTCCAGCCAGACGGTCTTCGGCTCCACCGGGGCCGCCCCGTTTCTGGCCAAGCTCACCGCGGTGGCCGCCATCCTGTTCATGGTCACCTCACTGGGACTCACCTTCCTGGGGCGTCAGAAAGAGGCCTCGGTGATGAAAGGGGCCAAGCCCCCGGTGAGCCAGAGCGTCCCCGCGGCGCCGGCCAAGCCGGAAATGCCAATAGCCCCCAGCCCCCAGGCTCCTCCGGGGGCCCCGGCTAAATGAGCCCAGCAGTGCCCAAGTGGTGGAACCTGGTAGACACGCCATCTTGAGGGGGTGGTGGGGAGACCCGTGCCGGTTCAAATCCGGCCTTGGGCACCATATATTAGTAGTCAGTGGTCAGTAGTCAGTGGCCAGTTAAGAAATCAAGACTGTAAAAAGGCGTAATCCTGTAGATTATGCCTTTTTTTGTGCTTTTTGCCGGCCAGTCTGAGGGAGCGAATTGAGGTAAGGGTCTAAAAATTGTGTGTAAATATGAGATCCTTCGCTCCGCTCAGGATGACAAAAGGCCGCGCTCCGGGTGACAAACCACCCTTGGCAAGAGTTTTTTGTAAACGGGTCTCAGCCGAACCGGCCGGTGATATAAGCTTCGGTCTGCTTGTTGGCGGGAGTGGTAAAGATCTTCTGAGTGGGGCCGAACTCGACGATATGCCCCTGATAAAAGAAGGCGGTGAAATCGGAAACCCGGGCCGCCTGCTGCATGTTGTGAGTAACGATGACGATGGTGTAGGTGTCTTTCAAATCGTTGACCAATTCTTCAATCCGGGCAGTGGCGATGGGGTCGATGGCCGAGGTCGGCTCATCCATCAGCAGGATCTCGGGTTCGACGGCCAGGGCCCGGGCGATGCAGAGGCGCTGCTGCTGCCCCCCGGAGAGGGCCGTGCCCGGCTGGCGCAGGTGATCCTTGACTTCGTCCCAGAGGGCCGCCCGGCTCAAGGCCTCCTCCACCCGGTCGGCCATCTCTCCCCGTCCCAGCCGGTAGTGCATCTTCAGGCCGTAGGCCACGTTATCGAAGATGCTCATGGGAAAGGGCGTGGGCTTCTGGAAGATCATCCCCACCCGGCGGCGCAGTTCCATAACATCATAAGAAGGACTCAAGATATTCTTGCCGTCCAGCAGAACCTCGCCTGCGGCCCGCTGGTCACCGTAAAGCTCATAGATGCGGTTATAGATGCGGATGTGGGTGGACTTGCCGCAGCCCGAGGGGCCGATGATGGCAGTTACCCGGTGGTTGGCGATTTCCAGGGTGTTGTCGAACAGGGCCTGCTTTTCGCCGTAAAAGAAATTCACTGCACGGGCGCTGATTTTGAGATCACCAGATGTCACGGCTAAAGTTTCCTCGACTGCGGCCGCTTCCTCAGCGTCAGCGGCGAAGGGAAATAGGTTTAAGGAAGCCTCCAGGCTCTTCATGTTTTTCGTTCTCCCAAAACATAACGCGTCAATAAGGTCAGCGCCAGGACCCCGCCGGTGATGAGCAGGGAGGCGCCCCAGGCCTTTTCTTGCCAGTCGGCATAGGGGGACACGGCATAGCTGAAGATGGTTACGGTGAGATTCGGGGTCGGCTGGCCCAAAGAGGTCATCATAAAGGGGCTGTTGAGGGCGGTGAACAACAGGGGCGCAGTTTCACCGCTGACCCTGGCCACGGCCAACAGGATGCCCGTAATCAGGCCGGCCTTGGCGGCCCGGAACACCACGGTCAAGGTTATCTTCCAGCGCGGCGCTCCCAGGGCCAGGGCCGCTTCCCGCAGGGTATTGGGGACCAGGCGCAGCATGTCCTCGGCGGTCCGGGCGGCGATGGGCAGCATGATAATGGCCAGGGCGACGATGCCGGCATAGCCGGAGAACCTCCCCATCGGGACCACCACCAGGGCGTAGGCGAAGACCCCGATGATGATGGAGGGCATACCGATCAAGACGTTGGCGGAAAACCGCGTGTTATCGGCCAGGCGCGAGCCCTGACCGAATTCCGCCAGGTAGACTCCCCCCAGTAGCCCCAGGGGCACCGCCACCAGGGTGGCCAGCAGGGTCATGGCCAGGGTGCCGAGGATGGCATTGGCCAGGCCGCCGCCCTCTTCTCCCGGCGGAGTGGGCAGTTGGGTAAAGAAGTCCAGATTGAAGGCGCCCAGGCCCCGGCTCACCACCACCCAGACGATCCAGGCCAGGATCACCATGCCCAGGACCGCGGATAGGGTCGACAGGACGCTGACGACGCCATTGGCAAGCCGGCGGCCGGTGGCGGGCCGGGGTTTCATAGGCCGACGCTCCAGGCGCGGTACATCCGCTTCAACAGCATCTGGGAGAACGTCTGCACCGCGTAGGTGATGACGAACAGGATCAAGCCCAGTTCGATCAGGGAGCTGACATAGATGGCCTTGGTGGCCTCGCTGAATTCGTTGGCCAGGGTGGAGGCGATGCTGTTGCCGGCGGCGAACAGGGACCCTGAAATGTGATGCGAGTTGCCGATCACAAAGGTGACGGCCATGGTCTCCCCCAAAGCCCGGCCCAACCCCAGGAAGACCGCGCCGATGATGCCCACCAGGCCATAAGGGATAGTCACCTTATAAGTTACTTCCCAGGTGGTGGCGCCCATGCCGTAGGCGGCCTCTTTCACCACCGGGGGCACCAGGCTGAAGACGTCCCGGGTGATGGCGCAGATAAAGGGGAGAATCATGAAGGCCAGGATGATGCCGGCGGTCAGCATGCCGATGCCCATGGGGGGGCCTTGAAACAGCGGCAGCCAGCCCAGAGTCTTCCCCAAGGCCGGCTGTATATAGTTGGCCATGAAGGGAGCAAAGACAAACATGCCCCACATGCCGTAAATGATGCTGGGAATGGCGGCCAGCAGCTCGACGATGGTGCCCACCACCCGGCTCACCCGGGGCGGAGCCAGTTCCACCAGAAACAGGGCCAGGGCGATACTCAGCGGCACCGCAATGAGCATGGCGATGACGGTGGAGACCAGGGTGCCATAAACACTGCTGACTGCCCCGAAATTTTCGGTGACCGGGTTCCACTGTTGGGAAGTCAGGAAGCCGAAGCCGAAACGCTTGAGAGCCGGCCAGGATTGCTGCAGCAGGGTTAGGAAGATGCCGCCCATCAGGGCCGGGATCAGCAGAGCGCTGATGATAGTCAACCACCGGAAGATCTTGTCGCCGCGGTTAACCCGTGGGGCCGGGGCCGCTTGAGGTGCGGTATCCGGCGCTGCTTCAGTTGCTGTCTGCATAGACCAAATCCGTTTCTGAAAATGGAGGTTAGGGTCAGATGGACCCTAACCTCCGGCTTACTGCTATTCGAAACCAGGCGTTGATTAACCAGGCGTTTGAGAGCAAAGTGGGGCGGTCCGAGAACCGCCCATAGACTGTGCCACTTGGCAAGATTCGTTGGTCTTACTTGGCCGGCCACACCGGCTTGCCGCCGGAGGTGATCTCCTTAGCCCAGGTGGCTTCCACCAAGTCCACCACGCTTTTGGGCATGGGCACGTAGTCGAGCTTTTGGGCCATTTCACCGCCGTGCTGGAAGCACCAATCGAAGTACTTCAGCATGGCCGCGGCCTTGGCGGGGTCGGGCAGGTCCTTGTGGACCATGATGAAGGTGGCGCCGGCGATGGGCCAGCTCTGGTCGCCCGGCTGATCATCCAGCATTAAATAAAAGCCATAGGGAGCCTTGGACCAGTCGGCATTGGCTGCGGCCGCCGCAAAGGCCTCGAGGCTGGGCTTCAAGAATTTGCCGGCCTTATTCTGCATCAGGGTATAGGCCATTTTATTCTGCACGGCGTAGGCGTATTCGACGTAGCCGATGGAGCCGGGCACCACTTTCACTTGGCCGGCCACGCCTTCATTGCCCTTGCCGCCGACGCCGTTTTTCGCCGGCCACTGCACCGAGGTGTCGGCGCCGACCTTCTGTTGCCATTCCGGGGAGACCATGGACAGGTAGGAGCTAAAGATAAAGGTGGTTCCGGAGCCATCGCTGCGGTGCACCTCGGTGATGGCCTGGGAGGGCAGCTTCAGGTCGGGGTTGAGCTTCTGAATAGCCGGGTCGTCCCACTTGGTGATTTTGCCGAGATAGATGTCGGCCAGCACCGGGCCGTTGAGCTTCATGGCCCCGGGGCCGACGCCCGGAATGTTCACCACCAGCACCACGCCGCCCATGACCATGGGCCACTGCACCAGGCCGTTCTCCTTCAGCATGTCGGCCTTTTGGGGCGCATCCGAGGCGCCGAAATCCACGGTCTTGGCCTTGATCTGGGCAATGCCGCCGCCGGAGCCGATGGACTGATAATTGACCTTGACTCCGGTGGTTGCATTATATTTGTGGGCCCACTGACCATAAATGGGGTAAGGGAAAGAGGCCCCGGCCCCGTTAAGAGTCACGGGCTGGGCCTGGGCGATACTGACCAGGAAGAAGGTAAGGATAAGGGCTGAGAGAAACCACCAGGACTTCCGCATGTTCGTGCTCCTTCAAGTTGTGGGAAGATTGTTTGCAACCTGTTTCAAAACCGCCGTTTTCTCCTGAGGTTCAGGAATCCCTTCGCGCGAAGTCCGGATTTTGAAACATCTTTGGTACAAGATAGTGTTTAATTGTTAGGAAATGGTTAGCGAGGAGTAAAATTTTTATGAGGTCGTAGGGCAGAAGACATTTTTAATCGGCCAACAGGTGTAGGGCAAAGATGCTTCCCTTGCCAGGGGTGCTCTCCACGGTCACCCGGCCGCCCAGGGCCTGGGCGATGTGCTTGACGATGGCCAGCCCCAGGCCGGTGCCGCCCACCTTGCGGCTGCGGCCGGCGTCCACCCGGTAGAAGCGTTCAAAGATGCGGGAGAGCTGATTTTTCTCGATGCCTACCCCTTGATCCCCCACCCGGACCACCACCTCGTTGCCTTGCCGCATGGCTTCCACCTGCACGGCGCGGCCTGGAGGGCTGTATTTCACGGCGTTGTCGATCAGGTTGACCAGGGCCTGCTCCAGCAGCGGCGCATTGATCCGGGCCCGCAGCTCCTCCGGGCAATCCAGGGAAACGGCGATCTCCTTGGCCGCGGCCTGGGCGGCACAAACCTGAATAGCCGACTCCATGACCCCTTTGAGCCGGCCGGTGGTCAGAAAGACCCGGCCCTGCTCGGCGTCCCGTTCGATCCGGGAGAGGCTGAGCAGGTCGTCGATGATCTCGTTGATCCGGTCGGTCTGCCGGGCGATGATGCGCAAGAAGTTTTCGGCGTTCTCCGGTTCACGCAGTGCCCCGCCCAGCAGGGTCTCCACGAAGCCCTTGATGGAGGTGATGGGCGTTTTCAATTCGTGGGAGACGTTGGCCACGAAGTCCCGCCGGGTCATCTCCAGGCGCCGGAGATGGGTGACGTCGTGCAGCACGATGAGAAAGCCGATATCCGTCCCGTGGGTATCCTTGAGAAAGGTGCCGTGGGCCTGGATCACCTGCTCGCCCTGGCGCAGCGTCACCTCGCCTTCCACAGGTTCCCGGGCAAAGATGATGCGGGTGATGAAGCTCTGCAACTGCTGGTCCCGCACCACTTCCTGGATGCTGCGGTCCTGGGAAGTTACGTAGTCGGCGCCCAACAACTGGGCCGCCGCCCGGTTCAAGGTGATGAGCCGCTGGTCGGCGTCCACCGCCAGGACGCCTTCCACCATGCTGGAGAGCACGGCCT
>JBIOJX010000175.1:0-5920 GCA_044451265.1 Desulfobaccales bacterium | reverse complement strand
TTCTGGTGCTGGACCTGATCGGCTGGCTGGGGCTGCCGCTCCTGGTGGTGGCCCGGGCCGGCCTGGGCACCATCAATCACACGGCCCTGACGGTTATGGCGGCCCGGCGGCACGGAGTGGAAGTGGCCGGGATCGTCCTGAATCGCGGTTCCGCCACCCCCAGCCTGGCGGAACAGACCAATCCGGCCGTGATCGAGGCCCTCACCGGCCGGCCCATCCTGGCCCGGGTGCCGGAAATAAGTGACCTCAATGAGGCGACTGGTCGGGAAGCTCTGATCACGGCCTTGGATGGAGTTGCCGTTGCTTTAGCGTGAAAATCAAATCCCCCTAAATCCCCCTTTTTCAAAGGGGGACTTCAAAACCTCCCTTTGAAATTGGGGCGGGAGGATTTTCATTCTCGTGGATGGTGGAGCTGAACGTTTAGCTGACCGCTGAAAGCTATGTTCGAACAATTGTCCCAAGAATTGGCCTCCCTGGAGGCCCGGTCCCTGCGGCGGCAGTTGCAGGTGGTGGAGAAGGTCCTGCCCGGCGGCCGGGTGCAAGTGCACGGCCGGGTTCTGCTGAACCTCTCCTCCAATGATTATCTGGGGCTGGCCCTGGACCCCCGGCTGATTGCCGCGGCCCAGGACGCCGCGGCCCGCTGGGGCGCCGGGGCCGGGGCCTCCCGGCTGGTGTCGGGGCACCTGGCCTTGCATGCCGCCGTCGAGGAAGAGCTGGCGGCCTTCAAAGGCACCCAGGCCGCGGTCATCTTCAGCACCGGGTACATGGCCAACCTGGGGGTGATCTCCGCCCTGGTGGGACCGGGGGACGCGGTCTTCGGCGATAAGCTCAACCACGCCAGCATCTACGACGGCATCAAACTCTCCGGGGCCACCCTGCACCGCTTTCCGCACCGCGACCTGAACCGGTTGGAGGAGCTGTTACGCCAACATCAGGACACCGGACGGCGTCTGATCATCACCGACTCGGTCTTTTCGGTGGACGGCGACCTGGCCTCGCTGGCGGAGTTGGCGGCCCTGAAGGAGCGTTTCGGGGCGGCGCTGATGATCGATGAAGCCCACGCCACCGGGGTCCTGGGGGAACGGGGCGCCGGTCTGGCCGAAGCCCTGGGCCTGACCGGGCGCATCGAGGTGCATCTCGGCACCTTCTCCAAGGCCCTGGGCTCCCTGGGCGGTTACGTGGCCGGAGACCGGCGGCTCATCGACTACCTCTACAACCGCTCCCGGTCCTTGATCTATTCCACCGCTCTGGCGCCGCCGGTCCTGGGGGCCATTGGGGCGGCCCTGGCGATTGTCGCCCAAGAGCCTGAGCGCCGCCGCTATCTCCAGGAGGAGTCGGAGAAATTTCGGCGCGGCTTGAGTCAGGCCGGCCTGGATACCCTGGGCAGCGAAACCCAGATCATCCCGGTTTTGGTGGGCGAAAATGCCCGGACCCTGGAATTCGCCGCCCGTTTGCGGCAGCAGGGCCTGATGGCCGTGGCCTTGCGGCCCCCCACCGTGCCGCCGGGGAAGGCCCGGGTGCGCTTTTCCCTGTCCGCGGCGCATAGCCGGGAAGATCTGGCCCGAGCCCTGCAGACCATTGTGGCCACCGCCAGGGAAATGGGGCTGGGACGATGAAGCATTTGGTGTTGCTGCACGGCTGGGGCGCTTCGGAGCGCATCTGGCAACGCCAGGTGGAGGCCTTTGGGGAGAAATACACCGTCCTGGCCCCCCGGATCCTGGAGTGGAATGCCGCCTGGCTGGAGGAGTATTTGACCCGGTTGCCCCTGAGAGAAAGCGTCCTGGTGGGCTGGTCCCTGGGAGGCATGCTGCTGCTGGAGGCCCTGGGCCGCCTCATGGGGCCGGCGCCGGCCGCCACGGTCCTGGTGGGGGTGGCCGCGGTCTTCTGTCAAAGGCCCGGCCACCCCTGGGGTCAGCCGGTGGCCTCAGTCCGGGCCATGCGCTTAGGTCTGAGAAGCGATCCGACCCGGGTCCTGACGGGTTTTCTGGCCTCCTGCCTGGCTCCCGGGGAAGAATCGTTTCGATACGAGGCCGCGGCGGGCTTCGATTTCGCCGCCGCCCCGGCCCATCTGGCTCTTCTGTCCCAAGGGCTGGATTATCTCAGGGATAAGGACCTGGGCGGTCTGCTGCCCAACCTCCCCGGTCCGGTGGCCATCATCCAGGGGCAGCAGGACGGCATCGTGGACCCGGCCCAGGCGCAGTTTCTCCGCGAGCACCTGCCGGACGCAAGTTTGCATATCTTACCGGGCGCCGGGCATCTGCCTTTTCTGACTAAGGCGGAAGCCTTTAACAACATTTTAAAAGGATTGCTTTAAGCAGATTAAGAACTCTTCAAAGCTCATTCTTGTCATCCTGAGAGCAGCGAAGGATCTCGTATTTGAGATTCTTCGGTCGCTCCACTCCCTCAGAATGACATTTTGATGAATTTTCAGACTAAAAATGAAAACGGCTTATCAAGATATAAAGCGAGGAATCAGGCGCAATTTTGCCAGGCGGGCCGGCTCTTATGACCGCCAGGCCTGCGTGCAACGCCTCATGGCCCAGGGCCTGCTGGCCCTTTTGTCCGGGGTCCTGCCCCGGTCGGGACGCCTCCTGGAGATCGGCTGCGGCACCGGCTATTTCACCCGTCTGCTCAAACAAAGTTGCAACGGGGCCGCCCTGGTGGCCCTGGACCTGGATGCGGCCCTGGTGGCCGCGGCCCGGGAACGGCTGGGCGTGGACGCCGGGGTGGCCTGGCTGGTGGCCGACGGCGAGACCTTGAGCCGGGGGCGCTTTGACGCCATCGTCGCCAATGCCAGCTTCCAGTGGCTCACCCGCCCGGCTGACTCCCTGGCGGCCTACCATCGTCTCCTTAACCCCGGCGGGACCCTGGCCTTCTCCACCCTGGGGCCCGGAACCTTCCGGGAACTGGCGGATTCCCTGGGGCAGGCCGCAGCGGCGCTGCCCCTGGCTGAGCGGCCGGCCATCGCCGCCCAGGGCTTCCTGGAAGAGCCGGCCTGGTCCGATCTCCTGGCCCAGGCCGGTTTCGGCCAGGTGCAGCTGGCCCGGGAATGGGTCACCACCACCTATCCCTCGGTGCCGGTTTTTCTCAAGTCCCTCCAGGCCATGGGGGCCACCAACCCCGAGCCCCGGCCTTTTTCCCCAAGGCTGCTCAAGGCCCTGATCCAAGCCTATCAAGAAGGTTACGGCGCCGGCGGCGCCATCCCGGTGAGCTATGAAATCATCTGGGCCGTGGCCCTGAAGAGCAGTAGTCAGTTGCCAGTTGCCAGTGGTCAGTAAAAGCCCAAACCTTCTTGTTCCATTCGCAAAATAAATGGGCAGACTCAATCGCCTGCCCACGAAAACCGAAAACTGAAAACCGAAAACCGTCTTTAAACCGGTTGGACCCAGGTGGCCTGGGGGCCTTCTTGCCCGTCCTCCTGGCCGAATTTCACGGCCGTCCCTGGATTCAGATTGGCAAAACTGCCTTTCTTCACGGCATTGGCATGGAAGTAAACCTCCAGGCCGTCGTCGGTTTCGATGAAGCCGTACTCCCGGTCCGGGAAGAGGCGGATCACCCGGCCTTGCCGGGCGAATTCCTCGTGGGTTTTGACCTTCTGCTGGCTGACCCGGGAATGCTCCTCCAGGCGCCGATCCAGGACGTCGAAGGCCTCCACCAGCAAGGGCACCACGACCTCACCCTGCCGGATGATGGTGACGACATCCCCGGGTAGGGCGACCACCAGGTGGACCTCGAAGGCCCCGAGATGGTGGTGGGCGGTGCCGATGATCTCCACCCGGGCGTGCAGGATGGGTCCGGTATAGTGTTTTTGCAGGCGCTCCAGTTCCTGTTCGATCTTGGCCCGCCACTCCGGCAGGACTTCCACCTTTTGACCCTCAATATGAATATCCAGCGGCAGCATGCCCCCACCTCCTGAAGATGTGCAATCTCTTTTAGATTACTTTTAGTTAAGGTGCGCGGCCGGGCTTGTCAATGGGAGGAGCAGAGCCGCAAGGCATCTGTGGAGCCGGCGCCGGCGCCGACTCAAGAACCGCCGAGGGCGGCGGTTCTACATTTTTTCTGGTGCGAGCCGTTAAGCGTAGGGGCGAACTAACCGGTTTGAAAAGAATGACCTCACGCAAAGACGCAAAGTCGCAAAGCAGAGACACAAAAAATTGCAGGATGGGAATTGTCCACCAAACGCCACAGGCTGGAAGCCTGCGCTACTGATTGCCAATGAAGCTGGGCCGGAAGGTGGTTTCGTCTCGCTCCAGGTTTTTTTGCAAGATGCTTAAGATCGCGGCTTTATCCTCCGGCAGGCGGCCCGCCACGTTGACGTAATTGGTGTAGTGGTCGCTGACCACCAGGGTGGGGGTGGTAAGGGCCTCGAGCAAGGCCATGGTCTCCCGGATGACGCCGTGGGGGCTGAGCATCTCGAAGCGCCCAGCCTGGATATCCTCCAGCAGCGGGGTATTGATCTTGGGGACCAGGGTGCGCAGGCGCACCACGGACGGCGCCATCTCGTTGAGCACCCGGGCCGTTTCCCGGGCGTGGCTGAAGGTCAGCTCCCGGCCGCCCAGCCCCAGGATGACATAGACGTTGAGTTCCATCCCCGCCTGGCGGACCAGGCGGCCGGCGGCGATCTGAGTGCGGCTGTCAGCGCCTTTGCGCACCTGGGTCAGGATGGCGTCGTCGCCGCTTTCCAGGCCCAGGCGAAGGCGTTTGAGGCCCGCGGCCGCCAGCACCTCAAGTTTTTCCAGGCCTTTGCGAAAAATATACTGCGCCGAGCCGTAAACCGTAATGCGTTCTAATCGAGGAAACAGGGAAGTGGCGAAGGAGCAGATTGCCGCCAGGGCCGCGGTGGGCATGGCGATGGTGTTGCCGGCGGGCAGAAAGATAGTCCGTACCGTGCTGCCGTAAGTCCGGCAGGCCTCTTCCAGGTCTGCCTTGACCTCCCGGGTGGGCCGGACCTTGAACTTCACCCCCTGCTTATAGACCATACAGAAGGTGCAGAGGTTGTGGGGGCAGCCCACGGTGGCCTGGACCAGGAGACTGTCGGCTTCGCTGGGCGGCCGGTAGATGGGGCCTTCGTAGCGCATGGTCAGTAGTCAGTAGCCAGTAGTCAGTTAAAAAAACGGTCACGGGCTACTGGTAACTTACTCCCGTCTCTCGCATACTCATTCCTGAGGCTAAAGGGAATGGCAAGAAAGTCCTTTAATCTCTTTGAGAAAGTACGGCAGCAACGATATCCGGCTGTCCGACGCGAGAATTTAAGTCCCCCTTTTTTAAAGGGGGATTTAGGGGGTTATCAGGTGGTTATAATCCTCCCTGCCCCCCTTTAGAAAAGGGGGGAAAGGCTAACGGCTGCGTCAATTCATTTAAAGCCGCCAATCAAGTCCTTTCCAGCCGCTGCTTCATCTCCTTGTTCTGGCGCACCAGGTCCCGCCAGCGCATGGCCTTGTCGATGGCCAGCAGGATCTGCTCCTTGCGGAAGGGCTTGGTGATGAAGTCGAAGGCCCCCTTGGCCATGGCCTCCTCCGCCGACTCCAGGGAGCCGTAGGCGGTGATGACCATGACCAGGGCGTCGGCGTCCCGCTGCTTGGCCAGGGCCAGGAGCTCCATGCCGTCCATGCCCGGCATCTTCAGGTCGGTGAGGATCAGGTCGAAGGCCTCCTTTTCCAGAAACTCCGCGGCCTCCAGCGGGTTGTTGGTGGCGGTCACCTGGTGGTCGGAATAGCCCTCGATGATCATCTTCAGCAGGGCCAGCATGTCCAGTTCGTCATCGACGGCCAGTATACGTCCCATCCTTTGTGAACCTCCTCAGTTGGCCGCCTGCCGCGCCTCGGTCGAGTGGGCGGCGGCCGTCTCCGGCTGCAGGATGATGAAAAAAGTGGTGCCCGTGGAACCCCCGGCGGATTCCCCGGCGGCCCGGGACTCAAAG
>JBIOJX010000174.1:0-5934 GCA_044451265.1 Desulfobaccales bacterium | reverse complement strand
TGCTGCCCGGGTCTTTCGGTCTCTCCCTTACCGGATCGGAGACCTCCCCCTGGTCCTTCTCCTACCTGCCGAACCAGATGGGCGACGTGAATAGCACCATGCAAGGGGTGGTCAGCGGGACCTCGGGGTCCACTCTGACGGGCGCCATGACCGTATTTCCCAATAACCCGGACACACCTTTCTCGAGTTCCCTGGTCTCCAGCCTGCAGCCGAATCCTTACCTGTTTCCCATGACGTGGATGAATGATACCGTCGTCAGCTCCATCAATATTCAACCGGACGGGTCGGCCACCGGCACCGCCTACGACACCTATTTTAAGGATGGCAGATTTATCTCTGCAACCATGAACCTGACCCAGACGCCCTTTACTTCCGGGACGTATACGCCTACCAGCGCCACCTATAACTTCACCCAGACCTATAACGGCGCCCTGATGGCAAATATAAATAACAACATGAGGCTGGTGGGTCCGGGTGACGTCGGCGTCAACGGCTTCGGTTGGGGCCTGCGCAGCGGCACCGGCACGACCGGGGGGGTGGAGGGAGGCGCGGTGTTGAATTATAACGGTTACTTCGCCGCCTACGATAATGGGGTCTGGGCCGGAGCCGCCAGCGCCCTGCCCAGCAACTATAACGGGTCCAGCCTGACCACGGGAATCTCGGGCCCCGGCGCGGTTACGCAAATGTCGGGCTCGGTCTCCGGGACCCTGGGACATAATCTCACCGGCAGCATGACCTGGATCGGCAGCTTGCTGAACGGACCTAGCTTCAGTTACTCCGGTCCGGTAACCATCTCTAGCGACGGCAGCTTACAGTTTGCTTACGGCAATGGCACCTATGCCAGCAGTGGCGGTTCGTACTCCTCCAACTGGACCATGGGCGGCTTGAACGGCACGGCCACGGGGACGCTGAACGAGTACCCGGGCTACAAATTCACCCAGACCATGACCGGGAATAGTTATCAAGTCAGTCTTAACAATCCCTCTAATGGCACCCTCACGATATCGAACAATACAACCGCCGGCGGGAGCCGTTCCGGGGTGTACGGGGGCAGTATCGGACCTTTCAGCGGCACTTTTAACCTGTGGTCGTCGCCCCCCAACTCCCTGCCCTTTTCGTCGCTGTCAGGGACCAGCATCTCCCTAACCCTGGATGGGGTAGCGGGCACCTCCGAACTCGGCGCCATTACTTCCGCGCCCTCGACCCTGCAACTCACCTCGACGGATTTTCCGGGCTTGAGCATGACCGTCCCCGGAATGGTTGGCCTCTCCCCGGGCGGCGGCACCTATTTCACCGCGCCCGGGGTTTTGGTGCAGAATTCCTCCGGCACCCCTTTTGCGGTCGGTTCGTTCACCAGCTCCACCACCCTGCCCAGCCCCCTGGCCCAGACGCCGCTATATTACTTCAGCGAGTCCTACCAGGGCTTCCGGCTCTCCACCCTCGGGGCCTCTCCTAACCTGGCCAACATCGAGGGCTACGGCTTTGGCGTGCGCGGGAGTTCGGTAGATAACCCATCCGGCGCCGCGGCCTTACCCGCCAACTATCTCGGGGCTTTTCTGGCCCAAGACCTGGGCACCCGGGCCTCCGCTACTTCCTTGAGCAGCAATATGGTGAGTCTGTCCGGCTCCCTGACCGCCACCCTGAGCGGGACCTTGGGCCAGACCCTGACCGGTCAGGGTCTGTTCACCGGCACCAACAGCGCCGGCGTCGCCTTTAGCTACCAGGGCAACGTCACTCTGGCGGCCAACGGGCAATTGGTCTTCAATTACGCCGGTTCCTGGAACAGCACCACCTCGAGCCAGACCGGCACCGGCTCCGGGACGATCCAGCAGATTCCGGGCACCCTCTTTACCGAGACGGTCACCGGCACTTATCAACAAGCGTCCACTTCCACTCCCCTCGGGACGAATTACCCCACCGGGACGAATTTAGCTGTCACCACTTTCAAGGATGCGACGCCCCTAACGGGGACCCGTACCGTCGGCGACACGACCACCAGCACTACCGGCAGCTATGCCGGGATGATCGCCACGGTCAATCCTGCGGCTAGCGGTGCCAGCACCGGCTCGGGTAGCCTCACGGTGCAAGGAGTAGTGGCCGCAACCTCCCCGCAGTCCCAGTGGGGGGTAGCCACCGCCACTGCCACCTATACTCCCAGCGGGGGGTCGCCGACCACCCTCCCGGTCACCGCCGGCACGGTGACCATCGACCCCTCCGGCACCCTCACCGGCCAGTTCGTCAACACGACAAACAGTGGCACCAGCACAGCAAATCCGGCTAACAATCTTACCCAAAACTACGCCTCAGTGCCCACCAGTGCCGGGCTGACCACGGCCTCCTACACTCAGACGGCCTCGGGCACTTTCAACTCAGTAGCCACTGCGGACGGCAGCGGCAAGACCGTGACCACGCCCACTCCGCTCACCGGGACCAGCACCGGGGTCCTGGCCGGACCCGTCAACTCCGACCTGGCCATCACCAGCACCGCGTTGCAGCCTAATGCTTATTCCTCAGGCTCAGGCGCCATAGCGACCACCACCGTGGGGGTGGTGGCGGGCCCCAGCGGCGGCACCCAAACCGGGGTGTCCACGGTGCAGGCGGTCAAGACCTCGACCTCGGGCGCCACGACCCTAACTTCATACGTGGGGGCCACCACCCTGACGCCTGCGGTCGCGCCCGCCGTGTCCCCAACCCTGACCACGACCTTGCAGGGTGTGAACCCGGCGACGCCGGGAGGCTCTCTCGTCGGGGCCACCCAGACGGGGACCTTGACGGTGACCAAGTAATTTGAAGATGTGCCTAGCCCGGGGCCGATGGCTTGGCAGGTAGTATCCGACGTCACCAAAGAGATGCGGCTTAAAAGGAGACGGCGGCAGCCCTGTTCTCTCGGTGCAAAACGAATACATCGGCTTTGGCGGCAGCGGCGCCTTCACCCAGAGCGGCGGCGCCGGCGGAGGCTACCTGATGCCGGTGACGTCGGATTTCCTGGGAGCTGCCTCCTTTAGCGCTCAGCGGGTCGACCCGGCGTCCACTCCGGTGCCCGGCACCATCTGGCTGCTCTTGAGCGGTCTGGTGGGACTGGGGCTGTGGCGGGGAAAGTCAGGGCGCGGCCCCGGCCGTAATTAACTCCTGACAGGCAAGCTAAGCAAGGCCTCCAGCCCACCGGCTCGGAGGCCTTTTCTTATGCTTAGGACCGCAATGGTCCCCCCATAGGGGAGTTCCAAAAGAACTCGGTCGCCAGGTCGGGTGACTCTCCCGGCTTGATATCCTTGCTCCAGTGATTAGTTTCTAAGCATCAATTGACCTGAGGCGCCGCTTCTCCAAAGGATATGGGACACCCTTCTCCGCAGCCGCCGATCTTTCCAGCATTCAAGCCTCTCGGCCTGGAGGATAGGGACATCCTCCAACGGCTGCTTTGGGATTATCAACCGGAAACTTCAGAGCTGACCTTTACCAATCTCTTCATCTGGAGAGGGTTCTACCATTTTTCCTGGTGCCTGGAACGCGACTGGCTGTTAATTATCAGTGATTCCCCGGGGGGCTGTTGGGCGTTGCCGCCCATCGGGCCTCCTCCGAGAGCGGCAGTCTGCCGAAAGTTGCTCGAATGGCCCGGGATAAACTGGACCACGGCTCCCAGCATTGCCCGCGCCGATGCCCGGTTGGCGACGGAGTTGGCCCAGGCGGCCGGATTTCTGATCGAACCGCGGCGGGACCATTTCGATTATGTCTATCGCTCTCAAGACCTCATCCAGCTCCCGGGCGCTCAGTATCAGGCAAAGCGCACGCATCTGCACCAATTTCAGCGCTCTCATCCCATTTCTTATGAGTCTCTCCAGGAAAAGCATCTGACGGCCTGTCTGGAGCTGGCGGCCGAATGGTGTGCCTTGAAAAGCTGTGCCGAAGATTTGGGCCTCCAAGGGGAATGGGACGCGGTGCGGGCAGGTTTACAAAATTTTCAGGCTCTCAGCCTGGTGGGCGGGGTGATCCTGGTTGAGGATCGAGTGGCAGCTTTCACCGTGGGGGAGCTGCTCAATCAAGATACCGCGGTGGTCCATCTGGAAAAGGCCGATCCCGCGATACCGGGAATATATGCCGTGGTCAACCAGGAATTTTGCCGGCATTCCTGGTCAAAGGTGCCGTGGATCAATCGGGAGCAGGACCTGGGGGTGCCGGGGCTCCGCATGGCCAAAATGTCATATCACCCCCATCGCCTGGTGGAGAAGTTCCGCATTCAGCTGGCCTGAGTTAGGATGACACCCCGGCCCAGTAGGCGTCGACCTTGGCTTGAATTTCCCGGATGAGTGCTTCATTCCGCGGCGGCCGGAACAGATGGGCGAAGCGCCCCTGTTTTTCCAGGTAGGCTGTAACCGGCAGGCGCGGGTGGGGAATTTTGGTGTGCACCACCTGGCCGTCAACATATTCCTTCAGCGGCCAGAGGCCGGTTTTGACCGCCAGCTTGCCGATCTCCACCGCTTCCTGGGGGTCGAAGTCCCAGCCTGGAGGGCAGGGCGCCAGGGTGAGGATCAGTCTCGGCCCCTTAAGATTTTTGGCCTTTTCAATTTTCTTAGCCAGGTCCAGCGGTTCGGCGGCCACGGCCGTGGCTGCGTACACCGGCCGGTGCGCGGTCCAGATGGCAAACAGGTCTTTCTTATAGCCCGGGAAGCCCCGCAGGCTGGTGGCGGTCCGGGCCGCGTGGGGCGTGGCCTCGGAGAACTGCTGCCCGGTGTTGCCGTAGCCCTCGTTGTCGTAACAGATATAGAGGAAATTGAGGCCCCGCTCGATGGCGCTGGAGGTGGCCGAAAGCCCCATGCCATAGGCGGCGCCGTCCCCGGTGAGCACCACCACCTCCAGGTCCTCTGCCGCGGGGATGCGGCCCTTAGCCAGGAGCACGTCCAGGGCGTCCCGCACCCCCTGAGCCCCGGCGGGCGCCGACGCCATGGCGGTATAGAGCCAGGAGCCCCGGAAGGGCGTGAAGGGATAGGTGGCCAGCAAGGTCAGGCAGCCGGCGGCGTTGACGAATACGGTCTTGGCGCCCAGGAGGTCGTAGATCTCATGGACCGTGGCCAGCCCCCCGCAACCGGCGCACATGGGCGTCCCGGTTCCCAGCAGATGGACGGAGGGGAGGGGGTTAGGGGGTTTAGGCTTTTCGGTGGGCATGGCTCAGTCCTCGCCACGGCGGACTTTCAAGGGATTGTATCACTTTTTATTTTATAACAGCGCCATTTTGGCATATATTTATCAAAGTTAGGAGAACATATTATGGAAGCTTCGATCGACGATGCCAGACTTAAGGCCCTATTGAAGGAAACCCTCGTCGAACTTCTGGAGGAACGCCGGGAGGAATTTTCCGCGTTGCTCCTGGAGGTCCTGGAGGACCTGGCGCTCTCGCGAGCGATTCAAGAGGGCGAAGGCACCGGCTTCATAGACAAAAAGGAAATCCTCAAAATCATTGCAGGACAGGCGTGAACCTCGCCTTTACCAGGAGTTTCGCCAAAGACCTGCGCCAGGTTCGGGATACCTCCGTCTTGGAACGGCTTCAGGAGGTCATCCAGGAAATCGAGGCTGCCGCAAGTATCCAAGACCTGAAGAACCTCAAAAAACTCTCCTCGGAAAGCCGCCATTACCGCCTCAGGCTGGGGGACTACCGCCTGGGCTTGATCATCGAGGCCGATACCGTCACCTTGGTTCGCCTCCTTCATCGCAAAGACATCTACCGGTATTTCCCTTAAGGACCGGCAGTAACCTACCCTCCCAATCTCTGCCACTCGACCTGAGCGATGGCCTGGAGTTTGCGGACTTCCCGGAGTTCGTCTTCGGTGTAGAGCAGGCGGGGCGGCGGGGCCTGGCCGGTCTTGGCGGCCTGGCGGGTGACTGCGGCCATCTCGTAGAACTCCTCCGGGCTGATGTCCCGGCCGCCCAGGCCGCCGATGAAAC
>JBIOJX010000173.1:0-6034 GCA_044451265.1 Desulfobaccales bacterium | reverse complement strand
GCGGATAATCCCGCGTTCGTTGATCAGCCCGCGGGCGGCGCGGACATAGGCAAAAATGGGTGCGCCCCGGCGTTCGGCGCCATAGCGGGGCGCATCCTGGACCTCAAAACCTTCAAGGAAGAAGGCGGTGCCCAAAATGCGGCCGGCGGTCTTCATCCCCTGGCCACCGCGGCCGTGCAAACGGATGCGATACATGGCGCCTCCGTAATTTTTCTGGCCTGGTTAAAAAATCGACCAGCGCTTAAAGGCCATGGCTTGCTTGACCCGGCGGACGGCCAGTTGCACCGCCGCCTCCCGGGGCAGGATCTTTTTGCTTTTCGACTCTTCCAGCACCAACCGGGTGTTGCGAGTCACCTTTTCGGCAATGGCGGCGAAGACCGCGGCCGGGCTGGCCCCCTCATATTCCATGGCGGCACAGATCACCCCCCCGGCATTGGCAATGAAATCCGGCACACACAGGACTCCCCTATCATGCAGATATCTTTCGGCGCCGGGGGTGACGGGGATGTTGGCCCCCTGCACCACGAGCCTGGCCTTGAGGCGGTGGACATTTGCTTCATTCACGACATCGGGGCGCGCCGCCGGAATAAAGATGTCACCCTCGAAGTCGATGACCCGGTCCCGGTCATACTTTTGGCCGTGGGGATAATCGGCCACGCTCTTTCCGGCCTCTTTCAGTTTGATGAGTGCATCGACCTCAAGGCCGTCCGGGTTGAAAACCGCGCCGCTGGAGTCCGACACGCCCACCAGCACGGCCTGCTGCGCGGCGAGAAAACGGGCGGCATGCTTACCCACGGCCCCGAAGCCCTGGATCACGAGCCTGGCTCCGGCCAGCTTAAAGTCGCAGAAGTCCCCACCGAACTGCAGGGCGACTTCCGTGGCCTGCCTGAGCCCCCAGCCCGTGGCGCCGATTTCGTCCAGGGGAATGCCGCCGATCACGGCCGGCAGGCCCACCGCCCGGCCGATTTCATCTTGGACCCAGGCCATGCATTCCTCATCCGTGCCCATGTCCGGGGCAAAGATGTAGTCTCTCACCTCCCGCAAGGAGCAGGCCAAGGCCCGGATGAGCCGCTCTTTGGCCGGCTTGGCCATCTTGGGGTCTCCATAAAGGACCACCTTGCCGCCCCCGTGAGCCAAGCCGGCGGCGGCATTCTTCAGGGTCATGGCCCTGGCCAGCCGGAAACATTCCTCGACGCTGACGTCCGGGGCCATGCGCACCCCGCCGAGGGCCGGCCCGACCGCCACATTGTCCACTACCAGCACCGCCTGCAGGCCAATGGCCGGCTCATATACCTGGATAATCTTGGCGGGCCCCAGCTCATCGGCAAATTTGGAGATATCAGCCATAGTTAGTCCTTGGCGAACTTGATGACGAATCAGGTGGCCTGACCGAGGCGTTCAACCTTTCCTGTGTCTTATTGTAAGGGAAACCAGCTCTAAAGGGAATTTTTTGGATGGAGCCCATCTGGGAAAAATTAAAGAATTTTCGGTGGCTGAGGCTGAGGCTCGAGGAGGGAGCCTAAAAGTCATTTCAACACGATCTCCGAGGTCAGCTTAAATCATCCCCGGGGGTTGAAGTTTGCATAGAATCGCCGCGGCCGGCAGCGCTGGCGCGGCAACCCTGGCTAGCCAGCGCTGGGGGCTCCAGCCGTTCCAGGCCTCTACGGCCTTGATATCTGATATACTTAAAAGCTACTTCGCCTCGTATACGACCTTGCCGCCCACGATGGTCTTAAGGGCCTTGACGTCCTTGAGTTTCTCCTTGGGCATCGTCATGATATCGTCCGAGAGCACGGTCAGGTCGGCGTACTTGCCGGGCTCGATGGAGCCCTTGACGTCGGCCTCGCCCATGGTCTTGGCCCCCCAGATGGTCCACATCTTGAGCGCCTCAGTGACCGAGATGGCTTGCTCGGGCACAAAATTTCCCTTATCCGAATCACGCGTCACCATGGCATAAATCGCCACGAATGGGTTGATATTGCCCAGGTAGATACCGGTCATATCGGTGCTGGCGGCCGGCTCCAGCCCGGCGTCGATCATCGAGCGGAATTGGCAGCCGGTGCTGGCCCGCTTGGCACCCATATTTTCATAGTCGGCTTTGACCAGTTCCAGGAGCCAGATCGGCTGGGTCGAGATGAAAAGACCCCGTTTTTTCATCTCTTTGGCGCGCTGCAACTGTTTCTCGGTCAGCTGGAACATGCCGAAGTGCTCGATACGCATGATGGTCCCGGGACGCCCCGACTTAATCAGCTGATCGTAGGCATTCAAGCCGATGTCGGTGGCATGGTCGCCGGAGCAATGAAACATGCAGATCACCCCGGCTTGGTGGGCAATCGCAGCAAACCGGTCGGCTCCCCGCTGATTGGTGACGAGGGTTCCCAGACCTCCGGGGGGGTCGGTGTCGAAATGCCCGAGATACGGTTGGTACATGTAACCGGTGCGGCAGTCATTTTCGCCGTCGACCCAGTCCTTGATCCCGCCGAAGCGATACCAGGCCGGATCGACGCCTGGGGGCATCTGGAACTTGCTCAGATCGGCGGGCATATCCTTGCCGTTGGCTGAGGTCCAGATCGAGGTGGTATAGCGGATGGTCGGCGGCGATTTTGACTGCGCCACCTTTTGCAGGACCGGCAGGGCGTCGGCCGGGGTAATCGCCAGCAGTGAGGTAAACCCGGACTGATTCCAAAACTCTTGAATGCCCTTGGTATAGTAATGTTCCAGCTGGGCAGGAGTGATGTCGAGGGGTATGTCGCCTTGGGCATCGGCCAACACGCCCGTGGGTTCACCTTGCTTATCCAGGATAACCGTGGCGCCGTGCGGCAGCCGGCGCTCTCCTTTCTTGATCCCCAGCCGTTTTAGAGCCAGCGAGTTTACGACAGACATGTGAGTCCCATCGGCCAGCACCACCGGGTTGTCCGGGGCCGCGGCATCCAGTTCGGCCTTGGTGGGCAGGCGCTTCTCAATAAATTTATTCTCGCTGGCGGAGACGCAGGCCACATAGATCCAGGCTCCCTTGGGGGTCTTCTTGGCCCAGGCGGCGATGTTGATTAGCGCCTGTTGGACCGAGGGGGTCTGGGGATAGCGGCAATCCACCCAGGTCTCCTGCATCATGATGGTTTCCATGGGGTGGCAGTGGGCGTCGATCAATCCCGGCACGACGGTTTTGCCGCCCAGGTCCACCAGCCGGGTGGAAGGCCCCGCCACTGCTTGATCTCTTCGGTGCTGCCGACCTGCAGGATCTTGCCGTCCTGGACGGCCACCGCCCCGGCCGTGGAGCCCGCGGCATCGAGGGTGACGATCTTGCCGTTAAAGAAGATGGCCTCCGCTTCCGCCGCCGTGGCGCGGCCGGCGAGACCGGCCACCATCAATCCCAGGACAACGGCGATAACCGATATGCTCTTGGCCAGGGGTGCATTAACCAGGTTCACTCTCTCGCCTCCGGTGGTTCGATTAGGCCAGATCTACCTCACTTGGCCGCGGCGGTAACGTCCGGGTAATCCGGCGGCATATCTAAAGACAGGCTCTTAACGCCTTGGGCTCCCTGAAGCGCCTTGGCCACGTCCACATAGCGCCAGTTTTTGTTATCATGGGTATGGAAATAGTATTTCTTGTTGGCTAAATCTCCCACCACCGTCCATTGGGTGATATCGTAGTGCATCCCTTTCTCGCCCTTTTCCCGCACCGTGCCCTTGGGGATGTCGATGTTATCGATGATGGTCATGGCCAGGTTCAAACCCGCCGCCGCGCCCTGCACCGGCAGGGCCGCCTGGGTATAGGCCACCATGCGCACGAAGCGGGAAGGCGGGCTAAAGTCTCCCGGCAGGCCGACCATCCCGGAGCCCTGGCCGAATTGATGAATGGTGAACCCCTTGAGGTCCAGTTGCGGCACATTGGTGGCCGAAAGGTTCACAAAGTTGCTCAGATAGGTGGTCATCCATTCAAAGGTGGGAGAATTGGTCATGACCCCCAGGGGGTTGTCATAAATGTGCAACTCACCCTTGACGTATTCGATGACCAGGGAATTCCCCTGGGCGTCGTGCACGCAAACATGCAAGGGAAAGATGCCGGCTGCCGTAGGTCCCTGGACCACCCGGATCTTGGGCAGGGCCTGCCGGACTTCCGCCACCGTAGCAAAATTCGATAATATCCAGGTGGCCAGCTCATATTGAGCCAGGGTCATATTGGCCTTCTGGGGGTCGAAGGGCTGATATTGGGCATAAGTGGGGAAGAACAGGTTGCCTACGGCCAACCCCATCTCATTGATCCCATCGCTCACGAGCGGTCCACCCGCGGGACCCACTCCAACCGCACCGTATTTGGCGGTCCACTTTAACCCCTTGGGGGTATTGTCCGGCAGGGTCCCCTGAAAGGCCGTGCCTTTGGGAACCACATAAAGGATATTTCCGAAGTCGACGCCCCCCTCCATGTTGCGGGCGTAAAAGACCAGGCCGTCCGCGGTTTTGATCCGGATACTCGTGCAGGCGTTACTGGCCTCCGTCATCGAAAGGACCAACGCCAGGCCGCAGCAAAGTGAGAAAAATCTCTTCATAAATGGAATCTCCTTATGGTGGATTCGGCCGCGTAGGCTACAAGCCCAGGCTCAGGGTTAGAAAGAAGGCCTGCCCATCGAAGCGGTTATGGACCTTCACTTCGTTGTAATACCTGGCGTTCACGCCGATGGCATGATCGCCGATCTTACTGTTGAAGGAGAGGCAGGGTCCCAGAGCGATGGTCTGGCCGTGGAAGGCCCCCAGGGCGGCGCCGGAACCGGTGTCCGCGGTCATCTGGTTATAGATGTAACCTGTCAGGCCCAGGGCGAAGCCCTTGGGCAGGTGCTGGCCCAGATAGTATTCCAGGTGGAATTCCTGCCCGGTGGTGTACTGGGTGGCGGGATTTTGGAAGTTCCCCGTCCAGCCCATGGAAATGGAGACTTCCTGGCCGTATTTGGGCTGCAGCCAGGTGACCGCCGCGTTGGGCTCGATAGCCACGCGGTTCAGGCCGGTGTTCAGCCGGCGGTTGGGGTCATACGAGCCCACCGGAGCGTAGACATTGCCGAAGGCCATGATATGAAACTGTCCCAGGTGCCAGCCGAGATTGATGGGAGTGATCACCAGATCCGACACCCCGGTATATTCCCCATCCTCGCTGCGGGTGAGGAGCCGGTTGAGCAGCGGGAACCGGGTGTCGACGGCCAGTTTGCCTTTCAGAAAGCTGTTGGTCGCCGAGGACCAGAGCATCCCCACGGCGTAATGGGCCCCGAAAATTTCCAGGGGCGTCACATAAGTGGCGCCGATCATATCGGTGATCCAGCGGCTGCGCAGCTCCACTTCGACGTGTTTGGAAAAGGGGATGATGGTGGCGTTGCCCTGATAGATATAAAGATCATTGCGCAGATAGAAGCCGGGGTCGGGCTGGTAGCCGGCCAGGGCGCTTTGGTAGCCCAGCACATAAATGCCGGTGCCGAACTCGGCGGCCTCGACCTGAGAGCTCGGCGCCCATGACATGGTGAACGTCAGTAAGATGGCCGCTACCCCCAGCAGCCAAGTGAGCTTCCTTGCGTGATTCATGTTGTCGCCTCCATCGGATTAATCGAATATCGGCTTCTTGATCAGGGCCGGCACTACGGGTTTGAAGACAAAGCGAATATTGAAGCGCTGGCCGAACTCATCGGGGTGCCAGGCCATCCACTGAAATTCGAGGCTCGTCTGGATGGGAAGTGCGCCGATTCTAAAGGTCTTGCCGACGCCCAGGCCCAGGGGAAAGGTGAGCTGGTTTCTGCCGTCGGCCCGCCAGTCCACCAGGACGTTGGGGGCAAAACCCACCTGCCAGGCGTTGGGCAGCATCCGGTAGAGAAAATATTGCAGGTTCATCTGGTTCACCACCGGGGTGGAGTGGCCGCCGGCCAACGACCACCAGTTTTGTACGAAGACGCCGCCGACCCACTGCTTGGTGAGAAAGCCCAGGACCACGGCTGGCCCTAATTGCAGCTTGCCCGAGCCCAGAGTGGTGGTGTTGGCGGTGGGCACAACTATGG
>JBIOJX010000172.1:0-6043 GCA_044451265.1 Desulfobaccales bacterium | reverse complement strand
GTCCAGGGCCACCACCAGGGCGTCGCCCAGGCGGCGGGAGTCCTCCAGAAACTTGATGTGCCCGCCGTGCAGCAGATCGAAGCAGCCGTTGGTGAAGACCACCTTTTTCCCCTGGGCCTGGAGATGAGCCACCTTGAGGGCCAGCTCGGGCAACTCCAGGATCTTGTCCTCCAGTCCGGCGGACCTGAGGCCCAGTTCCCGCTCCAGCTCCGCCCGAAAGATGGGGGCGGTGCCCACCTTGCCCACCACCACCCCGGCGGCGAGGTTGGCCAGGGCGGCGGCGAGCCGGGGATTGTCCCAAGCGGCCAGGCCCAGGGCCATAACCGCGGCCACCGTGTCCCCGGCCCCGGAGACGTCGAAGACCTCCTTAGCCCTGGTAGGGATGTGCACCTCGGGACCCTGCCGCGGGAACAGGAGCATGCCGTCGGGACCCAGGGTGATGAGGAGATGATCCAGCCCCAGGTCCTGCCGCAGCCGGACCCCGGCCCTGACCAGATCTTCCCGGAGGGCCAGGGACTGCCCGGCGGCCAGTTCCGCCTCCTTACGGTTGGGAGTGATCACCGTGGCCCCGGTGTAGCCGGAGTAATCCGAGCCCTTGGGGTCCACCACCACCGGCAGCCCCTGAGCCCGGCCCCGGCTGATGATGTCCCGGAGCAAGGGCGGCGTCAAGGCGCCCTTGGCGTAATCGGATAAGACCAGGGCGTGCAGATGGGGCAGGCGGTCCTGGAGAAATTGACCGGCGGCTTGCAGAAAATCGGGGCCGGCCGGGGTGCGGGATTCCCGGTCGATGCGCACCACTTGTTGGGAGCCGGCCATGACCCGGGTCTTACGGGAGGTGCGCCGCTGGGGCTCGGCCAGGAGCCCGGAGGTCTCCACCCCTAACCGGGCCATCTCCTGGCGCAGAAGGCTTCCCGGGTGGTCGTCGCCCACCAGGCCCAGGACCTCCACCCGGGCCCCCAGGGCCACCAGGTTGTTAACCACGTTGCCGGCGCCTCCCAGGGTGCGGGTCTCCCGCTCCACGTCCACCACGGCCACGGGCGCCTCGGGGGAGATGCGCTCCACCCGGCCCCAGAGGTACTCATCCAGCATGAAATCCCCGGCCACCAGGACCCGCAGGGCGGAGAAGGCGGAGAGGTCCAGGTGGCGCAGGTCTGCCTGGATATTGGGGCTGGCGCCGGTGGTGGGTGCTGGCTTCGGGGGCACTTCCCTCTCCATTTGCATGGGTGGCGCCGGCTTCCGGCTCTCCAAGGGCGGTTCGAGAACCGTCCCGACAAGGACGGCAGGCTAAAGCCTGCGGCTACCGCTGTCCGGGCCGCGGGGCGCGTCGTTCACAGGCCAGAGGCCCGTGCCACTAAACCCTTACTAGTCCACCTGCTGGCCGATGCAAAAATAGTGGAACCCCAGTTTGGCCAGCTTGTCGGGCTTGTAGAGGTTGCGGCCGTCAAAGATCACCGGGGCCTTCAACAAAGATTTGATCCGCTCGAAGTCCGGCTCCCGAAACTTGGCCCATTCGGTGCAGATGATCAGGGCGTCGGCTCCATTCAGGGCCTCATAACTGGAGTCGGCAAAACTGAGGTCCGGCTGGTCCCCCAAATATTGCCGGGTGGCCGCCATGGCCTCGGGGTCGTGGGCCTGAATCTTGGCCCCGGCTGTCGTCAGCCTGGCGATGAGGGTGAGGGCCGGCGCGTCCCGGATGTCATCGGTCAGGGGTTTGAAAGACAGACCCCACATGGCGAAGGTCCGCCCCTGGAGGTCGCCCTGGTAATAATTGGCGATCCGGTCGAAAAAGAGGCTTCTTTGATCCTGGTTGACGGACTCGGCCGCCTCCAGGACCCGCGGGGTGTAGCCCCGGGAACGGGCCGTGTGGATCAGGGCCTGCATGTCCTTGGGAAAGCAGGAGCCGCCATAACCCAGGCCCGGGAACAGGAAAAGGGGGCCGATACGGCGGTCGGAGCCGATGCCCCGGCGCACCATGGCGATGTCCGCCCCGGTGCGGCTACAGATGTTGGCAATCTCGTTGATGAAAGAGATCTTGGTGGCCAGAAAGGCGTTGGCCGCATACTTGGTGAGTTCCGCGGACACCACGTTCATGATGATGACCGGGGCGTTGGTGCGGACAAAGGGACCGTAAAGCTCCTTCATCAACTCGCCCACCCGGACGTCGTCGCAGCCCACCACCACGCGTTCCGGCTTCATGAAGTCTTCCACGGCGCTGCCTTCCTTGAGGAACTCCGGGTTGGAAACCACGTCGAACTCGAAGACCTCACCCCGGGCCGCCAGTTCCTGTTGGATGACCTGGCGAACCTGCACCGCGGTACCCACCGGCACGGTGGATTTTTCCACGATGACCCTATAGCCGTTCATGACGCGGCCGATGTCCCTGGCCACCTGCAAGACCATGGACAGGTCGGCGGAGCCGTCTTTGTCCTGGGGAGTGCCCACCGCAATGAAACAGATCAGGCTTTGCTGCACGGCCGCGGCCAGATCGGTGGTGAAGGTCAAGCGGTTGTCCTTGACGTTGCGCTTGACATAATCCTCCAGCCCCGGCTCGTAAATGGGTATGCGTCCCTGCTCCAGGGCCTCCACCTTGGAGACGTCGGCGTCCACACAAATAACCTCATTACCCATTTCGGCAAAGCAGGTCCCCGTCACCAATCCCACGTAGCCCGTACCGATCATTGCCAGTTTCATGAACCCGTCTAACCTCCTTAATAATTCTTCCGCCTTTTCTGGGGCGAGCAATTTCAGAATAATCCGGACTACCTAAAAAAACTCCCCCTGCCTCGAAGTAGTGGGGAGCGGTTCTGGAACCGCCCCGACCAGGACCTCCAAGGGGGAGGAAAAAGACCTGGGCCCGAAGTCGCTCTTCAGGATATTTACTTTATCAGGATGTTAAAAAAAAGCTATGCCTGGGATGGGCCAAAATACCGCGGCCAGAGGCGCCTCAACCACCGGCCGAAAGGTTCCCGGCGCGCCGTAGAGATGACCGGATTCGGAACACGCCGGCCTAAAAGAGATCGGGGCTTTCCTTGGTCTTGGCTTCATCCGGGAAACGCACCGGCGAGCGTTTCATCTTCTCTCCCAGGCCCGGAATGAACACGGTGAACCCTACCCGCTTGTCGTCGGGACGTTCGGTGTAAGAGAGCACAACTCCCCAGCACTGGCGCTGCAGGACCAGCCCGTATTTCTTTTCCAACTGCTTATTCGTCTCAAAGGTATGCCCGTAAGTGACCCAGGTCTTCACGGACTGCATTAAATTCAGATAGGTTTCCACATTGATCTGTTGGGCGAAGTCATTGATAAAAATATAATTGACGCTGACGTAGTTCTGCCCCTTCGCATCCAGCAGAGTCACCTTAAAATCGGCCCGGTCGAAGCCCTCGCGATAGGGTAAAACCCCTATATTCAGGCCCAAGGTGACCTGGTGCAGGGGACGAACTTCCGTCTCCGCCCAAAAGTCCGAGAAGGGATGGTGGTGCTGCGGGGTACCGTCCAGGCCCATGGAACTCGGGTTGAAAAAGGCGCACTGGGTCAGGCGGAACCGCAGGAGGTCTTGCACTGTGGCCTGCCCCTCTTTATTGGCGCCGCGCCACAGGATATTGTTGGAGATGCCGTAGGTCAAGGCATTGACCCCGCCGATGGGGTCGTCCCCATCCCGCACCGGCAGATTGCGGTCGGCCCGGGCCACCCAGCCCTTATCAAAAGGATCGAAGTCGGGATAACGCCGGGGGTCATAGTGGGGGATATTCCAGTAGGTCACTTCCGGCCGGATGACGTGGCGGTAGTATGTGGCGGAGTCCTCCTGGCGGCCGTAATCCCGGGACCAGGAACTGGATAGGCCCACCCGGGAGTCAAACAACTGTCGGGACACAAATCCTTCCGGGGGGCCCTCCGGGACATTGTGGTCGACGCGGAACACGGTTTCCCGGTAGCCTACCCGGGAGTTAAAGGACGCGAACGACAGCGGCTGCCCCTGCAGGGCGAATTGAGGGTGAAAGTCCAGGCGGTCCCCGTTCATGCCGTGGTTCTGCAGAAAATAGTCATAAGTGCTGTTCAGGTCGAAATATAACGGCGTGCCGCCGACGGGCAGGGACAAGGAGGAGAGGGACATGCCGGGCAGCCGGTTAAAGAGGTTGGGGTCGGCCTGGTTGAGGCGCTCATAATAACGGCCGTAGGCGGTGAAGTTGGCCCAGGAAAAATTGCGGGCCAACTGAAAGGTGGACACCCGGGTGTTGACCTCCTGCTGCTCCAGGTCTCGGCCGAAGTTCTGCAGCAGTTCCCGGGAATAGCGATTCAAGCCCATGTAGCCGAAGTTGAAGTCGCTCAGGTAATTGGCGTCGCTCACCCGATCCAAGGTGCCGCGGATGAGCCAGTCATCCGGCAATGGCTGGTTGATCATGCCCGCGGCCCAGTAGCGGTGGTTGGTGGGCTCTCCCTGTTTGCCGTCATCCAGGTAAAAAACCCGGAAATTGGCGGCCGCGTCGTTGTGTCCCATATGGCGGAATTCGGCCCCTTGCATGTAGCCCCGGTTGGACATTACCGTCTGATACAGGGTGGCGTCGTCAGAGTTGCTCACCGCCCAATAAAACGGGACTTCCACCACGGTGCCGCCGGCCTTGTGCTGGCCATAGGACGGCAGCAGAAAACCACTCTGGCGCTCGCCCGTCACCGGCAGCACGGCAAACGGCAGATAGAGCACCGGCACGCCCCCCAGGCGGAACTTGGCGTCCTTGCCGGTGGCATAGCCCTCCAGCACCACCGATAACTCCCGCACCGCAAAACTCCACACCGGCTGGTCGGCGTCGCAGGTGGTGACTTTGGCCTCGGCGGCATAGTAGGTTTGGTCCCCGGTGCGGCGGATCAAGGGGCTTTCCACGTGGAAATGGTTGCGCTTCAGGAACAGCCGGGCGCCGTACAGCTCGCCATCCCGGGTGGCCAGGTTGAACCGGCCCTCTTTGCCGGTGAAGATGTCGTCCCCCAGGACCATGACCACGTTGCCCTTCAGAACCGCGATCTTGGTGGTCTCGTTCACCTCCACTTCGTCAGCCGCGATCTTCCGGTCCGCCTGATCGATCTCCACTTTTCCCTGGCCGGTATACAGGTGGTGGTCGGCGTCATAAGTCAGGGTCTCGGCCCGGATCCGCCAGGGCCCGCCCTGAAAGCGCTCGGCCTTGAACAGCTCCATCTCCGCGGCTCCGGCCGCCCCGGCGCCGAGCAGAAAGATGAGAACCCCGCAGATGATGAGCCAGTGCCTTGCCATAGCCTCCCCAGAAGAACCCGAGCCCGGAAATCGCTGCATCATAACACGGCCCCCGGCATCTTTCAAGAAAGGGAAGCGTCTGGGGCCGCGGCCTGCTCAGACGCCTCATCGCCGCTTATTTCATGGCATTTCCTCTTTTTGGCGCTTCCGCACCAAATTCTCCTGGGGAGGGGAAAGAGCCCCTGGCGGCCCCCAGCCGCCCCCTTGCGTCCCGGGTGAACTTGGCTTGCCTATACCGGTGATCGTGAAAATTACCGGGCACAAGAGCTTGAGTATGTTTTTGCGATATAATACAATTTTGGCGGACGACCTTAAAATCGCCATTGCCAAGATTGGGTAGTTGGTCATGCCTAATTCATCAAAGGCCAGAAAGGGGTTAGGTTGATTTGCTTAACCAATTGTAATAACTAAGTTTACCTGCCGCCCCCATAAAGTGTGACTAGATACTCTGATTAGGAGGTGGAGATATGTCATTTCTTAAGGTCAAATTATCCCTATTAATTCTGGTAATTTTTGTGTCTTTGGTTTCCCTAACCATACGAGCCTCAAATGGGTATTGTGATGAAAATTGGATACCTGTAGGGAAAACCGATGATTATACGGATTATTACAATTCATCGTCAGTAAAAATAGATAAAGTTAAAAAGATTATTAAGGTATGGGTGAAAAGTGTATATACTGAAAGGGGAATAATTAATTTATTGGAAGGTTCTAAGGATATTGAAAAACAAAAATACAATGACATTAGTTATAAATTAACATTATATTTATTTAATTATGAGG
>JBIOJX010000171.1:0-6107 GCA_044451265.1 Desulfobaccales bacterium | reverse complement strand
GGTTCGATGGCCAGGGTCATGCCCGCCTGGAGCAGCGGCCCCCGCCCCGGCGGCCCAAAATTGGGAATCTGGGGGTCTTCATGCAGCGAACGGCCGATGCCGTGGCCCACGAACTCCCGGATCACCCCGAAGCCGGCCCCCTCCACCACGGTCTGCACCGCGTGCGAGATATCCGTCAGGCGCTTGCCTACCTTCGCCTGGTCAATCCCGGCGTACAGGGACTTTTCGGTGGTCTCCATCAGGACCCGGGCCTTCGGGCTCACCTCGCCCACAGCCACGGTGAGCGCGGCATCCCCGTAATAGCCCTGGTACTTCACCCCGAAGTCGAGGCTGACCAAATCCCCGGCCTTGAGTCGCCGGGCCCCCGGGATGCCGTGGACGATCTCTTCGTTCACCGAAATGCAGACCGACCTGGGGTAGCCCCGGTAGCCTTTGAAGGCCGGCTCCACCCCGCGGTCGCGGCACATCGCTTCCGCCAGTTCGTCCAACTCCCGGGTCTCGACCCCGGGCGCCACCCGTTCCTTAATCCCCTCCAGGACCTCGGCCACGATGCGGTTGGCCACCTTCATCTTGGCGAGTTCCTGGGGGGATTTTAGGAGAATCATCAATTTCGCTTAATGCTTGCCGCCACAGCTACAGCCGCAGCTCGAGCCGCCGCCCACAATGCCGACAATCTTGTTGAAGATATCGTCGATGCCGCCGACGCCGGCGATGGGCCTTACCAATCCTTTCTTGGTGTAGTAGTCGATCAGGGGCTTGGTGGCCTGGTTGTAAGTCGCCAGCCGCGAGCGCACCGTGGTCTCATTGTCGTCGTCCCGCTGATAGAGTTCGCTGCCGCATTTGTCGCAGACGCCTTCTTTCTTGGACGGGGTGAACTTGATGTGGAACATCTGGCCGCAGGCGGCTTTTTTGCAGGTGCGTCGGCCGGTAAGCCGGACCACCAGGGCCTCTTCGTCCACGTCGATGGAAACCACGTGGTCAATCTTATTGCCCAAACCGGTCAGAACCTTGTCCAGCGCCTCGGCCTGGGGCACGGTGCGGGGAAAGCCGTCCAGGATGAAGCCCTTCTTGCAGTCGGGCTGCGCCAGGCGATCCTTGATGATGCCGATGACCACTTCATCGGGCACCAGTTTCCCGGCATCCATGAATTCCTTGGCCTTGCGGCCCATTTCGGTGCCATCTTTGACCGCGGCGCGCAGAATGTCGCCGGTGGAGATCTGCGGAATTTGGAATTTGTCAATAAGCTTCTTGGCTTGGGTGCCTTTGCCGGCCCCCGGGCCGCCTAACAGGATCAGATTCATAGCTACCTCCTTAGTCTAAGATCAGCGCCGTACCCGGCTCATGCGTTTCTTCATGAAGCCCTCGTAGTGGCGGGTGAGTAAATGCGATTCGATCTGGCTCATGGTATCCATGGCCACGCCCACCACGATCAGCAGGGCTGTACCACCGAAGTAAAAGGGAACGTTGAACTTGCGAATAAATATACTGGGCAGCACGCACACCACGGAGACGTACAGCGCGCCTCCCAGGGTGATGCGGGTGAGAATTCGGTCGATATATTCCGAGGTCGGCTTGCCGGGCCGCAGCCCCGGCACGTAACCGCCCCATTTCTTCAGGTTGTCCGCCACGTCCACCGGGTTGAAGGTCACCGCGGTGTAGAAATAGCAGAAAAAGATGATCAGGCCCACATAAAACAGATCATGATACAGGCCGCCGGGTGAGACGGCCTCCATGATCCGTTTAATCCAATCAACGTGCACCAAACCCGCCACCGTAGCCGGAAACATCAACAGCGACGAGGCGAAGATGGGCGGAATGACCCCGGAGGTGTTCACCTTCAGGGGCAGATGGGTGCTCTGACCGCCGTACATCTTCCGCCCCACGACTCGTCGGGCGTATTGCACCTGGATCCGGCGCTGGCCCCGCTCCACAAAGACGATGAAGCCCACCACCGCGACCATCACCACCACCAGCAGCACCATGAGGATGGGATAAATCTCGCCGGTGCCCATCAGGTCGAAGGTCTTGATGATGGCGGAAGGCAGCCGCGCCACGATGCCGGCAAAGATGATCAGCGAAATGCCGTTGCCGATACCCCGCTCGGTGATCATTTCCCCCAGCCACATGATAAACGCCGTGCCGGAGGTCAGGGTCAGCACCGTCAACAGGCGGAAAGCCCAGCCGGGGTGCAGCACCACCGGCAGGTGGCCGCCGGTCATGGACTCCAGGCCCACGGCGATCCCCAGGCCCTGGATGGCGGCGATCACCACCGTGCCGTAGCGGGTGTACTGCTTGATCTTCTTCTGACCGGCCTCGCCTTCTTTATAAAGCTTCTCCAACCCCGGAATCACCACCTTCATCAGTTCGATGATGATGGAGGCGCTGATGTAAGGCATGATCCCCAGGGCGAAGACGCTGAGCTTCTCGAGGGCGCCGCCGGAAAACATGTCGAACAGCCCGAAGATGGTGCCCCGCTGCTGAGCAAAGAACGCCATCAGAGCCTGGGGGTCGATCCCCGGGGTGGGGACCTGGCAACCCAGGCGATAGACGGCCAGCATCAACAGCGTGAACAGGATGCGCCGTTTCAGCTCAGGAATCTTGGCGATGCTGGAGAAGGCTGACACTAACGAATCTCCCAGTTTTCTAAGGGCATGTAATCCTGATTAAGCAATGTGCCAAAAAAAGCCACGCGAGATCTTACAAGACCTCCAGCCGCCCTCCGGCGGCTTCGAGGCGCGCCTTGGCCTGAGCGCTCGCACCCTGCACCTTCACGGTCAGGGCCACGGTTATCTCGCCTTGCGCCAGGAGCTTGATCCTCTTGGTCTTGGCGTCCACCAGACCGGCCTCTCTCAGGACCGCCTCGTCCACCACGCTGTCCGCCGGGAAGCGGTTCAGATCCCGCAGGTTGACGATGGCCCAGGGTTGCCGGAAAATATTGGTGAAGCCGCGCTTGGGGATGCGCCGGGTCAGCGGCATCTGGCCGCCTTCAAAGCCGGGGCCTTTGGGCCCGCCGGCCCGGGAGTTCTGGCCTTTGTGGCCTCGAGCCGCGGTCTTACCCCAACCGGAGCCGGGGCCGCGGCCGATCCGCTTTTTACTATGCTTTGACCCCGGGCTGGGCTGCAATTCACTCAGTCGCATCTGCTATTCTCCTTCCGGGACCTGCCGCACTTCCACCAGATGGGCGATTTGGCGCACCATACCGGCGAGGGCCGGCGTCTCTTGGTGCCGCACGGTCTTCTGGAGGCGGGTCAGTCCCAGGGTCTTCAAAGTCAACCGATGCTCCGGCGGCCGCCCGATGGGACTTTTTCGTAAAGTAATTTCGAGAAACATAACTATTCCTTTTTATAGTAAGCAGTGAACAGTCAGCAGTAAGCAGTTCAAAGGCTCGTTCTTTTACTGCTCACTGCTCACCGCTCACTGCTTACTGCTATCCCAGTATTTCCGCCAAAGGCCGGTTCCGCCGGGCAGCCACCTCTTCCGGCGACGATAGCTGTTTCAGGGCTACCATGGTCGCCTTCACGGCGTTGTGGGGGTTTTTGGACCCCAGGCACTTGGTGAGGATGTTCTTGATGCCCGCCACTTCCACCACCGCCCGCACCGGGCCGCCGGCGATGACCCCGGTCCCTTCCGAAGCCGGTTTCAGCAGCACCCGGCCGGAGCCGTACTCCCCCACCACTGTATAGGGAATGGTGTTGTTGAGGATGGGGATCTGGATCATGCCCTTCTTGGCCTGCTCCACCGCCTTGCGAATGGCCTCCGGCACTTCGTGGGCTTTACCCAATCCGAAGCCCACCTTACCCTGGCCGTCGCCCACCACCACAATGGCGCTGAACCGAAAGCGGCGTCCGCCCTTCACGACCTTGGCCACCCGGGCGATGTTTACCACTTTGTCGGTTAACTGTTGTTCCTGGTCTGACTCGAACAAGCTTACCTCCGAAAAGCAGCCGTCAGCAATGAGCTGTCAGCTCTTCTAAAATTCCAGTCCGTTTTCCCGGCAGCTATCGGCCACGGCCTTGACCCGGCCGTGATAGATGAAGCCGTTACGGTCGAAAACCACCTGCGAGATGCCTTTTTCTCTGGCCCTGGCCGCCAGGAGCTTGCCCACTTCCTTGGCGGCGTCGGCCTTCTTCAGGCCGCTCAGTGTGTCCTTGAGTTCGCCGCTCAGGGTGGAGGCCGCCACCAGGGTCTGGCCCTTGCCGTCGTCAATGATCTGGGCGTAAATGTGCCGGGTGCTGCGGAACACCGAGAGCCGCGGCCGCGCTGCGCTGCCGCTGATCTTTCTCCGGATCCGCTGGCGTCTCTTCAGTCTCGCCGCCTGTTTGGGGTTCATCTCATCTCTCCCTTAACGGCCGCCGGCCTTGCCCACTTTGCGCCGGATTACTTCGCCCGCGTGTTTGATGCCTTTGCCTTTATAGGCGTCCGGCGGGCGCAAGGCCCGGATAACCGCCACCGTCTGACCCAGGACCTCTTTGTCGAAGCCCGTCAGTTCGATGCGGGTGGCCTTCTCCACCTTGGCGCTGATCCCCTTGGGCAGAGGAAAATCCACCGGATTGGAATAACCCACGTTGAACACCAGGTTGTTGCCCTTGGCCTCGACCTTGTAGCCGGTGCCCACCAGCTCCAGGACCCGGGTGAAGCCGTCGCTCACCCCGATGACCATGTTGGCTGCCAGGGTCCGGGCCAGGCCCCAATACGACCGGGTCAACCGGTCTTCACCCTGGGGCGTCACGGTGATTTCCGTGGCTCCGATGGCCACGCTGACCCGGGGCGGCATGAGTTGTTTCAGGCTGCCCTTGGGTCCCGTGACCTCCAAATTGCCGTCTTTAAGCACGGCCTTCACCCCTTTGGGCAAAGGCACAGGTTTTTTACCGATGCGGCTCATGGTCTCACCTTACCAGATTTCGCAGAGAACTTCGCCGCCCACCATAAGCTTCCGGGCCTGCCGGTCGGCCACCACCCCCTGGGAGGTGGAGACCACCGCCACCCCCAGGCCACCTTGGACCTTGGGGAGCTCGGCGTGGCCGAAATAGACCCGGCGTCCAGGCTTGCTTACCCGCTTCAAGCCCTGGATGAGCGGTTTTTGATGTTCGGAATATTTCAAATATACCCGGAGGATGCCCTGGCGATTGTCTTTGATCACCTTGTAATTCTTGATGAAGCCCTCTTCCTTCAAGATACGGGCCAGGTTGATCTTCATGCGGGACGCCGGGATATCCACTTTGTCAAATCGGGCGTGCCCGCCATTACGGATCCGGGTCAACATATCAGCGATGGGGTCGGTCATACACATATTTGGCCTACCAACTCGATTTAGTCACCCCAGGGATCTCTCCCTTGAGGGCCATGCTGCGGAAACAGATGCGGCAAATGCCGAACTTCCGCAAGAACGCCCGGGGCCGGCCGCACAATGGGCAGCGGTTATATTTCTGCACCTCAAACTTATTGGGGCGTTTTGCCTTGGCTATCAACGATTTCTTGGCCATGCTATCTCCTGAAGGGCATTCCCAACAGCTTCAATAAGAACTTGCTTTCCTCGTCGGTCCGGGCGCTGGTGACAATGGTGATGTTCATCCCCTTGACCTTGTCGATCTTGTCGTAATCGATCTCCGGGAAGATGATCTGCTCCTTCACGCCCAGGGTGTAGTTGCCCCGGCCGTCAAAGGCCTTCTCCGATACCCCCCGGAAGTCCCGCACCCGGGGCAGCACCACGTTCACCAGCTTGTCCATGAAGAAATACATCCGCTCCCGGCGCAGGGTCACCATGCAACCGATGGGCATGCCTTCCCTGAGCTTGAAGGCCGCGATGGACTTCTTGGCCTTGGTCACCACCGGTTTTTGGCCGGCGATGGCGGTGAGCTCAGTCTGGGCCGACTCCAGCAGCTTAATGTTCTGGATGGCCTCGCCCAATCCCAGGTTGATGACGATCTTCTCCAGCCGCGGCACCTGCATGGAGCTCTTGTAACGGAACTCCTGCATCATCCGAGGCACACATTCCGTGCGGTAAAACTCCCTCAGCCGAGCGGGGATCTTCTCCGCCGGGGCGGCTTCTTTAACTTCAACCGCAGCCGCCGGCGCCGCGCTGCCCTTGGCCTTCGCCTTGGCCTTGG